>NZ_JBJGZS010000039.1:0-25421 GCF_054050635.1 Geodermatophilus sp. SYSU D00079
AGAAAAAACACAACCCCCGCCCCCCCCCCCCCCCCCCCCCCCCCCCCCCCCCCCCCCCCCCCCCCCCCCCCCCCCCCCCCCTCTCTCGTGTCCGGGGGAGGCGTCAGAAGACGCCGGCGAGCGTGCCGCCGTCCACCGGGTACACCGCCCCGGTCATGAACGACGCCGCGTCGGAGGCCAGCAGGAGCGCCAGGCCCTGCACCTCGCGGGGGTCGCCCATCCGCCCCAGCAGCACGGTGTCGGCCCACGCCTGGTCGACGGCGGGGTCCTTGGGGCCGCGGCCGCCGATGTTGGTGGAGAACGGGCCCGGGGCGATGCCGTTGACCCGGATGCCGTCGGGGGCGAGGTCGACCGCCGCCTGGCGCACCAGGTTGGCCAGGGCGCCCTTGGAGGCGCTGTACCCGTAGCCGACCATCGCGTCGGCCCGCAGCCCGGCCGTCGAGACGGTGACGACGATCGAGCCGCCACCGGCCGGGCGCATGACCGTCGCCGCCGCGCGCACGGTGGCCAGCGTGCCGACCAGGTTCACCGCCAGCGCGCCGTCGAAGGTGCCCCAGTCCAGGTCGTAGAGCCGGCCCTCGGGGGTCTGCACCGACGGGCCGCCCGCGATGCCGGCGTTGGCGAAGACCGCGTGCAGCCCGCCGTGCTCCCGGGCGGCGTCGGCGACCGCGGCCTCGACCTGCCCGGCGTCGGACACGTCGCAGCGGCGCGTGCCGACCGTCCCGCCGGTGGCGGCGGCCAGGGCCGCGGCGGTGCGCTCCAGCTCCTCGCCGTCGACGTCCAGCACCGTGACGGCGGCACCGGACTGCAGCAGGCCCTCGGCGATCGCCAGACCCAGCCCGCTGGCCGCACCGGTCACCAGGGCGTGCCGGCCGTCCAGCCGCAGTCGGTCGGGCAGCGGGCGCGGGTCGGGCGCGGGGGAGCTCATGCGGGTCGTCTCCTCGGGAGGTCGGGCGTGGTCAGGCGGGGGTGCGCAGGTCGACGAGCACCTTGAACGCCGCGCTCGTGCGGTCCTCGAGCAGGCCCAGGGCGCCGGGGGTCTGCGCCAGCGGCAGCCGGTGGCTCACCAGCGCGTCGACGGCGGCGGGATGGCGGCGCACGAGGTCGGCGGCGGCGGCGAACTCCGCGTAGGTGCAGCAGCTGACGCCCAGGACGTCGAGCTCCTTGATGGGCAGCGGCCCCGGGCTGGTGGGGGCGGACGCGGCGGTCATCCCGACGACGACGACCCGGCCGCCGTGGCCGGCCAGCTCCAGGGCGGTGCCGAAGACGGCGGGGGCGCCGGTGGTGTCGACCACGACGTGCGGCCCCTCGGGCCCGGCGAGGTCGGCCACGGCGCCGGCCAGCGCGGGGGAGTCCGCGTCGGCCGTGGCGAGGCCGAGACCGGCCAGCAGCTCCCGGCGGGAGGCGACGGGGTCGACGACGAGCACGGCGGCGCCGCGGTCGCGCGCGGCCAGGGCGCAGGAGACCCCGATGGGGCCGGCGCCGAGGACGACGACGGACTCCCCGTCGGCCACGCGGCCACGGGCCACGGAGTGGACGGCGATCGACACCGGCTCCACGAGCGCGGTCTGCTCCGCGGTGAGGCCGGTGGTGACCACCAGCGCCGCGGTGTCGACCAGGAGGTGCTCCTGCAGGGCGCCGTCCCGGTGGACGCCGAGCAGCTGCAGCCGGCTGCACACGTTGACCCGTCCGTCGCGGCAGGGGCGGCACTCCCCGCACGGCAGGACCGGCCAGACGGCGACCCGCTCGCCGGCGGCCGGGCCGCCCGCGGGGTCGGCGGTGGCCACGACGGCGGAGAACTCGTGGCCCTGGACGCGCGGCAGCAGCCCGTCGTGGCTGGGGCCGAGGTCGGCGTGGTACAGGTGCAGGTCGGAGCCGCAGATGCCGACGGCCTCCACCTCCAGCAGGGTCTGGCCCGGCCGCGGAGGGCCCGGCTCCGGCCGGTCGACCAGCCGGATGCTGCCCGGGCCCTCCGTGACCGCGGCCCTCATCGGCCGGCGGCGTCCGGACCGGTGAGGAAGCCCAGCACCTCGGCCGCGACCTCGTCGGGCCGCTCGTGGTGCAGGCCGTGCCGGGTGCGCGGGAGGTCCCGCAGCTCCGCGCCGGGGATGGCCTTGGCGTAGGCCTCGCTGTGCGCGCGGGGGACGATCGTGTCGATCTCCGCGGCGATCACGAGGGTGGGGCAGGTGATGCGCGGCAGCCGGGCCGGCAAGTCCGGGTTGTGCAGGTACGGCTCGCGCGCGAAGCGGGCGAAGGCGGCCATGTCCTTCTCGGTCTGCGCGATCTGCTCCGGGGTCGGCGGCGCGGACAGCGCGGCCTCGACGAGCGCGTCGTCGTAGAACAGGGCGCGGACGAGGTCCGGCGGGGCGAGGGTGAACAGGTCGGCCGGGGGCGCCTCGGGCACCTCGAGGCCGGCGGGGGCCATCAGCACCAGGTGCTCGACGCGGTCGGGGATGGTGCTGGCCAGCTCGGCGGCGGTCCAGCCGCCGAAGGACGCGCCGACGAGGTCGAAGCGGTCGATGCCCAGGTGGTCCAGCAGGCGGAGGTAGTGCTGCACCAGGTCGGCCATGGTGGCGACCTCGGGCAGCTCGTCGCTGCGGCCGAACCCGGGGTGGTCGGGGGCGATCAGGTCGACCGACTGCGCCATCCGCTCGTGGAACGGCTCCCAGTTCCCCGCACCGCCGGCGGCGTGCAGGAACAGGACCGGTCGGCCCGAGCCCTGGCGGAACAGGCTGATCTCGCCGGAGCCCATCGGCAGCCTGGTCGGTGCTGGTCCAGTTGCGGGAACGGTCACGGGAACTCCTGCCTCGACGACGTGAACGGACACTCGTCCGCCCCGGCCAGCACCGTGACGCATGACACGTCGCGGTGTCAACGGCGGCTCCACCTGGAGGCAGGCGGACCGGCCTGCTGCGCGCGCGGGGAGGCGCTGCGGCACCGTCCGCGCTGGAAACGGACAGCTGACCGCCAGACGGTTGACAACCCCTGTGGCCGCTGTCACAGTTCCGCCACCACGACGCCCGGCCGCGCTCCCCGGCTCCCGTGGACGGCGCTCCCCGCAGCTGTGCGACCCCGAGAAGAGGACCCCTCCATGGCTCATCGCGTGATCCGTTCGCCGCGCCCGCGGCGGCTGGCCCTGCCCGTCGCCGCGGCGGCTCTGGCCCTGTCCACCGTGGCCTGCGCCCCCACGGCGAGCGACGAGGGCTCCGCCGACGCGGGCGGGGAGGCCGTGGTCTCCGACGAGACGCTCGAGCAGCTGCGCGCCGACGTCGAGGAGGCCATGGCGCAGCCGCAGTTCGAGGCCCAGGGCGAGCCGTTCTCCGTGGCCGGCCTGGCCGGCAAGAAGATCCTGTCGATGCCGGTGAGCAGCCAGCTGGAGGGTTGCGACCGCATGGCCCGCACCGTGGTCGACATCGCCAAGAGCGTCGGGATGACCGACAGCACCTACTTCCAGAACGACGGCGGCCCGCAGGCGTGGGTGCAGGGCATGAACCTGGCCATCAACCAGGGCTACGACGGCGTCGCGCTGGTCTGCGGCATCGACCCCGCCGCGCTCGCCCCGCAGATGGAGGCAGCCAAGGCCGCCGGCATCGCGGTGGTCGACATGCACCTGGCCGACGTCTCCGAGGAGCCCTCGGACCTCATCGCCGCCCAGACCAACGGCCAGTTCAACCGGGCGATGGAGCTCGGCGTGGCGCAGGCCCTCGTCGAGTCCGAGGGCCGGCCGATCGACGCGCTGGTCATCACCTCCAACGAGAACCCGCCCTCGATCGGCATGGAACAGACGGTCAAGGACCAGTTCGCCGAGCTGTGCGGCGACGAGTGCGGCGTCGAGTCGATCAACATCCCCATCCCCGACTACGCCACCGAGCTCACCAGCGCGGTCTCCTCGGCGCTGGTCGCCAACCCCGACATCCGCGCGGTCTTCACGGTCTTCGACGCCCAGACGCCGTTCGTCCTGCCGGCGATCCAGTCCTCCAACGTGGACGCCAAGACCTACGCGTTCGGCGCCGACCGCACGTTCGTCCAGCTGATGACCGACCCGGAGAACCCGATGGGCACCGACATGGGCCCGAACTTCGACTGGATGTCCTACACCGGCGCCGACCAGCTCTTCCGGGTGCTCGCCGGCCAGCAGCCCATCCCGGCCGACCAGGCGTTCTCGCCCTACCGGCTCTGGACGCCGGAGAACGCCGCCGAGGTCGAGGGTCCCAACGACGGCTTCGGGGACTCCTACGTCGAGGGCTACCGCAGCCTCTGGCTGGACGCGCCCGCCGTCTGAGCGAGGGGCAGGCCCCGGGCGCGCAGCCCGGGGCCTGCCCGCGCCCACCGTCCCCACCCACAGCGGCGCACCCGCTCCGGCCCCAGGGAAGCCCCGGATGACGACCACCGCCCTCGAGCTCCACTCCGTCTCCAAGACCTTCGGTGCGACGAAGGCGCTGCAGGACGTCTCCATGACCGTGGAGCGGGGCGAGGTCCTCGCGCTGCTGGGGGAGAACGGCTGCGGCAAGTCGACCCTGGTGAAGGTGATGGCCGGGGTCTACGACCCCGAGCCGGGCGCCCGGATGGTGGTCGACGGGCGGGAGGTGTCCCTCCCGCTGGAGGCCGGCGCCTCGCGCGACCTGGGCCTGAGCTTCGTGCACCAGGACCTCGGCCTGGCCCGGCCGCTGACCGTGCTGGAGAACCTGCTCGGCGGGGTGGCCGAGCGCAGCGGCTCGCGGGTGCGCATCCACTGGCGGGCCGAGGCGCGCAAGGCCCGCGCGATGCTGCGCAGCTACGGGGTGGACGTCGACCCGCTCGCCGTCGTCAACGACCTCCCGCCGGTCCAGCAGGCGCTGGTCGCCATCGCCCGGGCCGCCGAGGAGCTCAAGCAGTACCGGGAGCGGACCGGCGCGTCGTCCTCGGTGCTCGTCCTCGACGAACCGACGGTGTTCCTGCCCGAGGAGGAGGTGCAGTTCCTCTTCGACCTGATCCGCACGATCGTCGCCTCGGGCGCCAGCGTCGTGTTCATCTCCCACGACCTGCCCGCCGTCCGGGAGATCGCCGACCGCGTCACCGTGCTGCGCGACGGCCGGCTGGCCGCCACCGCGCGGATGAGCGAGGTGAGCGACGCGGAGATCGTCGAGCTGATCGTCGGGCCGGCGATCGCCAAGCTCGACGCCTTCGGCCACGGGCACGCGCCGGGTGCGCACGAGGCCACCGAGCCGCCGCGCACCTTCGACCGCTCGCCCGGGGTGGGGCTGCACGTCACCGGGCTGCGCGGCGGGCAGGTGCGGGGGCTGGACCTGCACGTCGCGCCGGGTGAGGTCGTCGGCCTGGCCGGGCTGCTCGGCTCGGGTGCGGAGGAGGTGCCCTACCTGCTGTTCGGCGCCAGGCAGGCCACCGGCGGGGAGTTGACCCTCGACGGGAGGACGGTGCCGGTCACCCGGCAGCAGCCGGCCACCGCGGTGGGCATGGGGCTCGCGCTCATCCCCGCCGACCGGCGCCGGGACGCCATCGCCCCGGCCGTGTCGGTCGCGGAGAACATGATGCTGCTGGTCGTGCGCCGCTTCGCCGCGGGCGGCTGGCTGCGCAACCGGCGGCTGCGCGGCGCCGCCGACGCCCGCGCCGAGGCCCTCGACGTCCGGCCGCGCCGCACCGACCTGCCGGTCGGCACCCTCAGCGGCGGCAACGCGCAGAAGGTCGTCGTCGGCAAGTGGCTGGAGATCGGGCCGCGGGTCCTGCTGCTGCACGAGCCGACGCAGGGGGTCGACATCGCCGCCCGCGCCGAGATCTACCGGGTCGTCAAGCGGGCCACGGAGGACGGCATGTCCGTCGTCTGGGTCTCCAGCGACTTCGACGAGCTGGCCGCCGTCTGTGACCGCGTCGTCGTGGTCAGCGGCGGGGTGGCCGGCGCCGAGATCCCGCTCCAGGACATCTCCCCGGAGGCCATCACCTCCGGCGTCTACGGGGCCAGCACCAGCCAGTCCACCCTCCTCCCGACCGTTGAACAGGTGGCACGATGAGCGCGACGGACGCCGTCGAGACGAAGGACCCCCAGCCGGCACCGAGCGTCGCCCAGGGCCGCGGCTCGGTCCGCGGCCGGTGGGGTGAGAAGGCGGCCCTGCCGATCGCGTGGCTGGTGCTGTTCGTCGTCTTCGCCGCCCTGGCCCCGGACACGTTCCTCTCCATGGGGAACATCGCCAACATCCTCGGGTCGCAGTCGATCCTGTTCATGCTGGCGCTGGCCGCGCTGCTGCCCACCCGCTCCGGTGACCTCGACCTGTCGCTGGGCAGCATCGGCGGGCTCTCGGCGATCCTCGTCGCGGTCCTCAACGTCCAGCACGGGGTGTCGCTGCCGCTGGCCTGCCTGGCCGCGGTCGCGGTGGGCGCGCTGTGCGGGGCGTTCAACGGCCTGTTCGTGGTCAAGTTCAAGACCGAGCCGTTCATCATGACCCTGGGCACCGGCACCCTCTTCGGGGGCCTGGTCTTCTGGATCGCCAACTCGACCACGATCGTCGGCGTCGACCGCGACCTGTCGATGTGGACCTACCTGCGCCAGATCGGCCAGGTGCCGGTGCAGTTCTACTACTGCCTGCTGGTCATGCTCGTCATCTGGTACGTCATGAACTACACCCCGCTGGGCGTGCGCAACCTGTTCGTCGGGCAGTCCCGCGAGGTGGCGGTGCTCAGCGGCATCAACGCCGACCGCATCCGCTTCGGCGCCTTCACCCTCGCCGGTGTCATCGCCGCGCTGGCCGGCATCCTCTACGTCGGCACCACCGGCTCGGCCGGGCCCACCTCGGTGGAGACCTTCCTGCTCCCGGCCTACGCGGCGGTGTTCCTCGGCGCCACGACCATCCAGCCCGGCCGGTTCAACGCCCTGGGCACCGGGGTCGCGGTCCTGTTCCTCGCCACCGGCACCGCGGGCCTGCAACTGCTCGGCGCGCAGGACTACGCCCAGCAGCTGTTCTACGGCGGCGCGCTGGTCGCGGCCGTGGCCATCTCCCGCTACCTGCGCCGCAACTGAGAGGCGGGCATGGCACCCGAACTCGGCTCCGGCCAGCCGCGCGACGGCATCATCCAGATGGCCTACGTCGTACCTGACATCCGCGCGGCGATCGACCAGTGGGTCGGCGAGCTCCGCGTCGGGCCGTGGTTCCTGCTGGACTCCTTCACCGGGGTGGATCCGGTCTACCGGGGCGCGCCCAGCCGGGCCGACGTGGCGATCGCGATGGCCTTCGCCGGGCACGTGCAGATCGAGCTCATCGCGCCCAAGGACGACGCCCCGTCGGTCTACCGCGAGACGATCGAGCAGCGCGGCCACGGCTTCCACCACTTCGGCGTCGTCACCGACGACGTGGACGCCGGCATCGCCGACCTCGAGGCCAAGGGGTACGAGCTGGCCTTCCGGGCCGGGGTCCCCACCGGCGGCGAGGTGGCCTACCTCGACGGCGGCCCCGGGCGGCCGGGCATGATCGAGCTCATCGAGTACGGCCCCGGCATGGACGCCGCCTTCACCGCGTTCTGGCGGGCGTCGCTGGACTGGGACGGCACCGACCCGGTCCGCCCCTTCGCCGCCCCCGCTGCCGACGACCCCGGGAGGACCCCCTGATGACCCAGCCCGCCGATCCGCCCGCCGAGGTCCCGGCCACCGCCGACGCGAAGGTCGACCCCGAGCTGCAGGCCCGCTTCCGCGAGGTCATGGCCGGGGTGCCGACGCCGGTGTCGGTGATCACGAGCAGCACCGGCGGGCTCCCGCACGGGACGACGGTCAGCGCGTTCGCCTCGCTGTCGATGGACCCGCCGATGGTGCTGGTGTCCCTCGACCGCGGGTCGGACCTGCTGGCCGTCGTCCGGGAGTCGGGGCGGTTCGGGGTGAACGTGCTCGGCGCCCACCAGTCGCACCTCGCGCTGGCCTTCGCCCGCAAGGGCGGCACCGGCAAGTTCCAGGGCGTGCGGTGGGAGATCGACTCCGACCTGCCCCGGCTGCCGGGGGCACCCGGCTGGCTGGCCTGCGAGGTCACCACCCTGGTCGACGGCGGGGACCACGTGGTCGCACTCGGCACGGTGGTCGCCGCCGAGACCACCGAGGGGCAGCCGCTGACCTACCACGGCCGGGTGTTCGGCACTCACGCCGCGCTGGAGCTGCCGTGACGGCACGGACGCCGCGGGGCGTCAGGCGGTGGCGGTGTCCCCGGCCGCCGGCCGGGCGACCTCCACGTGGGGCCGCGACTGCCACAGGGCCCACTCGGCGCTGACCTCTCCGGCGGCGTGCAGCAGCCGCGGCAGGTGCTCGTGCACCAGCCGCTCGGTCGAGGTCTCCGCCGCGTGCACGGTGACGTTCATGGCGGCCCGCACCGTGCCGCTGCCGTCGCGCACCGGCACCGCGACCGACCGGATGCCCGGTGCCAGCTCCTCGTCGGCCAGCGCCCAGCCCCGTGCCCGCACCTTGACCAGCTCGTCGCGCAGCTGCGCGGGATCCGGCTGGGGCGCCGGCGGCAGCCCGGCGCGGCTGGGCTCGGCGAGGGTGGCGTCGAGCTCGTCGGGGGAGAGGGCGGCCAGCAGCACCTTGCCCTGCGAGGTGCGGACGGCCGGGAACCGGGTCCCGATCTCGACCCGGAGCGTGATGATCCGGGGCACCGCGACGCGGGCCACGTAGACGATGTCGGACCCGTCCAGCTGGGCCATCGACGAGGACTCGCCGGTCTGGGCGACCAGCGCCTCCAGGTGCGGCCGGGCGATGTCCCAGAGACCGAGCGCGCTGACGTAGGCGGTGCCGAGCCCGAGCACCCGCGGCGTGAGGTGGAAGACCCCGCCGGTGGAGCGGACCAGGCCCAGCTCCTCCAGGGTGAGCAGCAGGCGCCGGGCGGTGGGGCGCGCCAGCCCCGCGGCGGCGGCCACCTCGGTGAGCGACATGGCCGGCCGCTCGGCGCCGAAGGCCGCGATCACGTCCAGGCCGCGGGCCAGCGCCTCGACGAAGTCCGGTCCCGTGCCGCGTCCGGCCATGGCCACACCTCGTTCCTGCTGCCGGCGTGCACCACCGGTCCGACCGACCCTGTCCGGGCGGAGGCGGCTGCCGGGAGCCGGGCGCCCGCCCCCATCATCCCGGACCGCACCCGGTTTCCGGCGTCCGCGCGCGTGCCGCCCACCCCGACGGGGGGAGCGGAGCCCGGCCGAGGACGGTGCTCCTGACGGCTGGGTGGCGACCGGGTCCGCAGGGGACCACGCGCGCCGACCCGGTCCCCGGCAGACCGTCGGCGGACAGGTGCCCGAGCCCGGCGAGGCCCAGCAGGTGGGCCAGGAAGGGCGGGGTGGCGACCAGCCGGAGCCCGCGGCGTCGGCTCGCCGCCAGGACCTCGGCCCGCGCGAGCACGCGCAGCCCCTCGGTGTCGCAGAAGGTGACGCCGCGGCCGTCGACGGTCCAGACCGGGTGGGTGGTGAGGGCGAGCGCCGCCAGGGCGTCGAGGAGGTGGTGGGCGCAGCTGCGGTCGAGCTCGCCGGTGACGCGCACCCGGCCGGCGCGCAGGTCGACCGACACGAGCAGCGGGCGGGGGGAGGGGGTGGAGGCCCCCGGAGGACGGACGAGCACGGTGGACCCCAGGAGGTGTCCGGGCCCGGGGCCGAGGGCTCCGGGCGGCATCACGTGCGCACGACGGTGCGCGGGGCCGGAGCTTCGACCCGAGCCGGTACCGTATCAGCGGACCGCGGAGTGTGCCGGGCGCTTCCGCCGGGCGGCAGGACTACCGTTTCCCTGTCACGGAGCCACTCACCGCGGATCGCTGCGACCTCCGTGACGGGATGGGCGGGCGCGTGGGGACTCGGCGTGACCTGGTGGTGGTCGGCGCCTCCGCCGGCGGTGTCGAGGCGCTGCAGCAGTTGCTGGCCGGCCTGCCCCCCGACCTGCCCGGGGCGGTCCTCGTCGTGCTGCACATGCCGGCCGGCGCCCGCAGCGCCCTGCGCGACATCCTGGCCCGCGTCTGCCCGCTGCCCGTGCGGGCGGCCGTGGACGGCGACCCGATCGAGCCGGGGACGGTCGTCGTCTCCGTGCCCGACCGGCACCTGATGGTGGTGGGCGACCGGACCATGCTCTCCCGGGGGCCCCGCGAGAACGGGCACCGCCCGGCGGTCGACGTCCTGTTCCGGTCCGCGGCGCGCAGCGGCGGTCCCCGTGTCGTCGGGATCGTCCTCTCCGGCGCCCTGGACGACGGGACGGCGGGCACCATCGCCGTCCGCTCCCGCGGCGGGGTCGTGATCGCACAGGACCCCGAGGACGCGATGTACGCGAGCATGCCGGTGCACGCCCGGGAGGTGGGCGGGGCCGACCACGTGGTGCCCGCGCGTGCGATGGGCGCCCTGCTCGGCCGGCTGATCGGCGAGGAGGTGGACGTCGGCGACGCCCCTCCGGCGAGCGACCTGATGGAGACGGAGACCGCCATGGCCGAACTCGACGGCGACGCCTACGACGACGAGGACCGTCCCGGCACGCCGTCCGGCTTCGGCTGCCCCACGTGCCACGGCGCGCTGTTCACCATCGACGAGGGCGGCATGGAGCGCTACCGCTGCCGCGTCGGGCACGCCTGGTCGCCGGAGGCGCTGGCCGAGGAGCAGTCGCAGGCGCTGGAGGGCGCGCTGTGGATGGCGCTGCGCGGCCTGGAGGAACGGGCCGCGCTCAGCTCGCACATGGGCCACCGGGCCGAGGAGCGCGGGCACGGCCACAGCGCGCTGCGCTTCCGGCAGCGGTCCCAGGAGGCCCTCGACGCCGCCGCCCTGCTGCGGCGGCTGCTGCACCGCGGTGAGCTGAGCGGCTCGGCGCTGCCCGACGTGGTCGAGGAGGCCTGAGCCCGGTGGGAGAACGACCGGCCGAGGGGCGCGGCCCGGACGACGACGTGGCCGCGCCCGGGGACGCCGTGGCCGCGACGGAGGACGACGGGGACGACACCGCGTCCGCCGGTGCCGACCCGGAGTTCGAGGCGCTCCTGGTGTACCTGCACGAGCGGCGCGGTTTCGACTTCACCGGGTACAAGCGGCCCAGCCTGGTGCGGCGGGTGCGGCGGCGCATGGCCGAGGTGGGCATCGACTCGATCAGCGAGTACCAGGACCACCTCGAGGTGCACCCGGACGAGTTCACCCCGCTGTTCAACACCATCCTGATCAACGTCACCGGCTTCTTCCGGGACCGCGCGGCCTGGGACCACCTGCGCGAGGACCTCCTGCCGCCGCTGCTGGAGTCGTGCGGACCGGCGATCCGGGTGTGGAGCGCCGGCTGCGCGTCGGGGGCGGAGGCATACAGCCTGGCCATCCTCCTCGCCGACGTGCTGGGCCCCGACGAGTTCCGCGAGCGGGTCAAGATCTACGCGACCGACGTCGACGAGGACGCGCTGACCTACGCCCGGCAGGCGCTCTACACCGAGCGGGAGGTCGCCGGCCTCACGCCGGCGCAGCTGCGCGAGTACTTCACCCCGGAGGGCTCCCGCCACGCGTTCCGCAAGGACCTCCGCCGCTCGGTGATCTTCGGCCGGAACGACCTCGTGCAGGACGCGCCGATCTCGCACATCGACCTGCTCCTGTGCCGCAACACCCTCATGTACTTCACCGCGGAGACCCAGGCGCGGATCCTCGGCCGGCTGCACTACGCGCTCACCCCCCACGGCCTGCTGTTCCTCGGCAAGGCCGAGATGCTGCTGTCGCACAACCAGCTGTTCGCGCCGGTGGACCTCACCCGGCGCTTCTTCCGCAAGCGCGACGGCGGCCCGGTGCCCGAGCGCCGCCTCGTGGTGCCGCCGCTGCGGGCGGCGCCGGACACCGTCGACGACGCCCTGGCCCGGCTGCGCCGGGAGGCGCTGCTGTCCGGGCCGGCCGCGCAGCTGACGCTGGACGCCGAGGGCCGGCTGGCCGTGGTGAACCACCAGGCGGAGCGGGCCTTCGGCATCGAGCAGCGCGACGTCGGCCGCCCGTTCCAGGACCTGGAGATCTCCTACCGCCCGGTCGAGCTGCGGGCCTCCATCGCCGAGGCCACCCAGATCCGCCGTCCGCTGTGGCTGCGGGGGATCGAACGGCGCCGGCCGGGGCAGGAACCGGTGCTCTACGACATCCAGGTG
Organism: Geodermatophilus sp. SYSU D00079; assembly: GCF_054050635.1. Lineage (NCBI taxonomy): Bacteria > Bacillati > Actinomycetota > Actinomycetes > Geodermatophilales > Geodermatophilaceae > Geodermatophilus > Geodermatophilus sp. SYSU D00079. The sequence continues at coordinate 12,081 of NZ_JBJGZS010000039.1, forward strand.
GTGCCGATCTGGCGGGAGGGCGGCGAGCGCCTGGGCACGACCATCGTGTTCGACGACGTCACGCGCTACCGGCGCCTGCAGCGGGAGCTGGAGCTGGCCAACCGGCAGCTGGAGACCGCCTACGAGGAGCTGCAGTCGGCCAACGAGGAGCTGGAGACCACGAACGAGGAGCTCCAGTCGACCGTCGAGGAGCTGGAGACGACGAACGAGGAGCTCCAGTCGACCAACGAGGAACTGGAGACCATGAACGAGGAGCTCCAGTCGATGAACGACGAGCTCCACTCGACCAACGAGGAGCTGCGCGCCAGCACCGAGGAGGTCGGGGCGGTCAACCGGTTCATGAACGGCGTGCTCAGCAGCTTCCGCGCCGGGGTGGCCGTCGTCGACTCCGACCTGCGGGTGCTGGTGTGGAACGCCGCCGCCGAGGACCTCTGGGGCCTGCGGCAGGACGAGGTGCAGCGCCGGCACCTGCTCGACCTCGACATCGGGCTGCCGGTCTCCCGGCTGCACCCCCTGCTGCGGCGGACGATCTCCCGGGACGGCCCCGGGCACGACACCGTGGAGGTCGACGCGGTCAACCGGCGCGGGCGCCCCGTGCTGGTGCGGGTGACGGTCTCGGCCTACGAGCAGGTGCCGGGGGAGCGGGCCGGCGCGGTCATCGTCATGGATCCGATCGACCGCTGACCGGGGCGCGCCGGGCGGCGGCGACCACCTCCTCGACGTTCCCGGTCACCACCAGCTGCGCCAGGTCGCGCAGTTTGACGTTGTGCCGGTTGCTCAGCGTGACCAGCCGGGCGAAGGCCTCGTCGGCGTTCACGCCCAGGTGGGCCATGAGCACGCCCTTGGCCTGGTCGATCACGGCCCGGGAGGTCAGCGCCCTCTCCAGGTTGCCGGCGAGGGCCCGCAGCGCGGCGCGCTCGGTGGCGCTCTGCAGCACGCCGCCGACGACGGCGGCGACCAGCTCGGCGATCCGCCGGCTGTCCGCGCCGAACGCCCCCACCTGCTCGGAGTAGACGTTGAGCACCCCGACGATCTCCTCGCCCTCCTGCAGCGGCATCGCGAGGACCGCCCGCACCCCCGGATCACCCGGGAGGTCCCGCAGCCGCGGCCACCGCCCGTCGGTGCTGACGTCGCGGGTGACGACGACGGCGCCCCGGACGTACGCCTCCCAGCACGGCCCCTGTCCGGCGGCCAGCTGCCGGCCGTCGAACTCCTGGGCGAGCGCGGAGTCACTGCCCAGCTGCTGTGGGTCCGCGGGGCATCCGATGGTGATGCTCACCCCGGCGGCGGTGGGCACCGCGTCCCGGACCAGCACCGCCATGCGGGTGAGCAACCGCGTCCGGTCGTCGTCCTCGATGGGGATCCGCGACAGCTCGGTGAGGGCGGCCGCCACACCCAGGGCGTCGACGGCGGGGACGTCGCCGTCAGCCGCCGCGGCGTCGGCGGCCGGCACCACGACCCACTGCACGCGCGGCTCGACACCGGGGACAGCGGCGGAGTCGGGGAAGCCGAACAGCTCGGCCGGCTCCCCGGCGGACCGGCGGGCCCGCAGCCGGACCACCAGCCGGCGCTCGGTCGCACCGCGGCCGACGAGGTCGCCGAGCGCGGTGCGGAACGCCTGGGTGTCGCCGACGTCCAGGTAGACGCTCAGCGGTTTGTGGCGCAGCCGGTGCAGCGGCACGGAGAGGAGGTCGGCGAGGGCGCGGTTGGCGTCGAGCAGGCGGCCGTCGCCGTCGGTGACGCCCATCGCGACCGGGACGGTCGCGGACAGGTGGGTGCGCCACCGCCGCTCGACCTCGTAGCCGGCCAGCAGCACCGCGATCTGCTCCTGCTGGACACGGAGCTCCTCCTCGGCCACCCGGAGCTCCTCCTGCGCGACCTCCAGGTCGGCCAGCCGGGTGAGTGCCTCGTCGGGCTCGAGGTCGGGGCGGCCGGCCGGGCCCGCGCTGCTCCCGGAGGCGGTCACCGGCCCTCCTCCGGTGTGCGTGCGGGAGCGGGGTCGGCCGGCGCGGGGGACTCGGTCGCGGCCTCGGCGCGGTTGAGCGCCGCCTCCCGGTGGTGGTGCGTGGCGCGGCGGAGGTGCTCGTCGGGGTTCCCGACCCCGCGGCGGGCCGCCTCCTCGTGCGCGGCCGCGGCCGCGTCGTGACTGCGGGCCGCCCGCTCGTGCCCGGACAGCGCGCGCTCCAAGGCCGCCCGGGCGTGCTCGGCCGCCTCCTCGGCCCGCTGCCGGGCCCGGCGGGCGTCCTCGGGGGAGGTCCCGTGTTCCTCGGGCATGCGACGCAGCCGGTCGGCCAGCTCCCGGGCCCGGTGGGCGGCCTCCTCGGCACGCGCCGCGGCCCGGCGACCGGGATCGTCGTCCAGCATGGGTGGATCCTCCCCCTCGGGGGCGGGGTCGCGCACGCCTGGCGGCGTGGTCAGCCCAGTCGCGGCAGCACCTCGGCGGTGAACAGGTCCACGAGCTCCCTCCGGCCGGGACCCGCGCCGACGGGGGAGAACACGAGGGTCTCCGCGCCCGCGTCGGCGTACTCCTGGATGCGGGCGGTGACGCGGTCGGGGTCGCCGTGCAGCAGGTAGCGGTCGGCCAGCGGGTCGAAGTCCTGCTGGTAGACCGCGCTCACCGTCTCGACCACCTGGCGCCGGGAGCGGGCGGCGTCGTGGTCCACGCCGCCCCAGCAGAAGACCGCGCCGCGCACGCCGTCGGGGTCGCGGCCCGCGGCCTCGGCGGCCTCCCGGACCTCGGCGAGGCTGCGGGCCAGCTGCTCGGGGGTGTACATGTACGGCATCCAGACGTCGGCGAACCGGCCGGCCCGGCGGATCGCGGCCGGACGGCGGCCCCCCAGCCAGATCGGCGGGCCGCCCGGCTGCACGGGACCGGGGTCGAGGGCCAGGCCGGGCACCCGGGTGAAGCGGCCGGCGAAGTCGACCGGCCCGCCGGCCCACAGGGCGCGGAACAGCTCCAGCGCCTCGTCGGCCCGGGCGCCGCGCTCGCCGACCTCGACCCCCGCGGCGACGAACTCCGGCGGGTGCTCACCACCCACCCCGATCCCGAGGTCGAAGCGGCCGCCGCTGACCCGGTCGAGCGTGGTGGCCATCTTGGCCGCCAGCGCCGCGGGGTACAGCGGGACGACGGTCAGCGCGCTGAGCAGCCGGATGCGGGACGTCGCACCGGCGGCCGCGGCCAGCGCGACGAAGCCGTTGGGGTGCGGGCTGTGGAAGAACAGGTGCTCCCCGGTGGCGATCCCGTCGTAGCCGGCGTCCTCGGCCGCGCGGGCCTCGGCGGCGACGGAGGTCTGGTCGCTGCTGAGTGTGAGGACGACCCGCATCGGTCAGGGGTGTTCGGCGACGAGCTCGGTGTCCACGCCGATCCGGCCGACCTTGGAGGCGCCGCCGGGGCTGCCCAGCGGGGCGTCGCGGCCGGGCAGCACCTCGACGAAGAACCGGCGGTTGTCGTCGACGTGCGGCTCGTTCTCCTCGGTCACGCGCCGGTCCTGGGCGATCGCCTCCACCGGGCAGACCGGCTCGCAGGCGCCGCAGTCGATGCACTCCTTGGGGTTGATGTAGAGCTTGCGGTCGCCCTCGTAGATGCAGTCGACCGGGCACTCCTCCACGCAGGACATGTCGGTGGTGTCGATGCACTCGGCGCCGATGACGTAGGGCACGGGGAGTCTCCTCGCGGTCGGGCGGCTCAGGCGTGCGCGGTCGCGCCGAGGCCGGCGGGGTCGTCGCTGCTGTGGCCGGGGAAGAGGGGCTGGTCGGGGTCGAGGTAGGTGGCGGCGTTGTTCACCGCGGTGGCTGCCTCCCCGAAACCCACGGCGATCAACCGCACCTTGCCGGCGTACTCGGTGATGTCACCGGCGGAGTAGACGCCGGGCACCGAGGTGCGCATCGCGGTGTCGACGAGGATCTTGCGGTCGACGATGTCGATGCCCCAGGTCTCCAGCGGGCCGATGTCGGCGGTGAACCCGAGGGCGGCGATGACCGCCTGGGCCTTGTGCGGGGTGACCGTGCCGTCCTTGGTGCGCACGTGGACGGTGTGCAGCACGTCGTCGCCCTCGAGGGAGTCGACCTGGGCGTCGGTGACGACGACGGCGGTGCCGCGCTCCAGGTCGGCGACGCTGGCGGCGTGCGCGCGGAAGTGCCTGCGGCGGTGCACGAGCGTCACCGAGGCGGCGATGGGCTCCAGCGCCAGGGCCCAGTCGACGGCGCTGTCGCCGCCGCCGACGATGACGACGTCCTGCCCGGCGTGCGCGGCCAGCTCCTTGACCACGTAGGTCAGGCCGCGGCCCTCCCACGCGGCGCCGCCGGGCAGCGGGCGCGGGGTGAAGGTGCCGATGCCGCCGGTGACGACGACGGCGCCGCAGCTGATGCGGGTGCCCTTGTCGGTGGTGACCACCAGCCGGGCGCCGGCGCGCGGCCGGGCGCCGGCCTGGTCGGTGAGGGACTCGGCGCGCTCGCCGAGGACGTAGACCGGGTCGAAGCGGGCGGCCTGCTGCACGAGGCCGGCGACCAGGTCGCGGCCCCTGATGCCGGGGAAGCCCGCGACGTCGTAGACCATCTTCTCCGGGTACAGCGCCATGACCTGCCCACCGGGCTCGGGCAGGCTGTCGACGACCGCGGTGCGCAGGCCGCGGAAGCCGGCGTAGTAGGCCGCGTACAGGCCGGCCGGGCCGGCCCCGACCACCAGCAGGTCGACGTCGACCCGGCGGCCCTCGGCGGTGGCGGCCTGCGGCGCGGCGAGGTCGGTCGCGGTCATGCGGGGTCTCCCGGGGTGGCGGCGGCGAGGTTGTCGGAGCGGGCCGCGCCGCTGAGCCGGTCGAGGGCGAGCTCGCGGATGCGGAACCGCTGCAGCTTGCCGGTGGCCGTCGTCGGCAGCTCGTCGAAGACCAGCACGTGGCGCGGGCGCTTGAACGCGGCCAGCCCCTCGCGACAGAAGGTGACCAGCTCCTCCTCCGTCGTCGCCGCGCCGGGCAGCAGGACGACGCAGGCCACCGGCTTGTCCAGGCCGTCGGCGTCGGGCAGCGACACCACGACCACCTGGTTCACCGACGGGTGCTGGCGCAGCCGCTCCTCGACCTCGGTGGGGGAGACCCAGATGCCACCGGCCTTGATGATGTCGTCGGTGCGGCCCAGCGAGGAGTAGTAGCCGTCGCTGCTGCGCACGTAGGTGTCGCCGGTGCGCACCCACGGCCCCTGGAAGACCCGCCGGGTGACCTCGGTCCGCTGCCAGTAGCCGGTGGCCGCGGAGTCGCCGCGGACGTAGAGGTGCCCGGGGGTGCCGTCGGGCACCGGGTTGCCGTCGTCGTCGACGATCTTGGCCTCGTACCCGGCGACGATCTCGCCGGTCGTCCCGGCGCGGGTCCGGCCCGGCCGGCCGCTGATGAAGATGTGCAGCATCTCCGTGGAGCCGATGCCGTCGAGCATCTCCACCCCGAAGGTGCCGGTGAACCGCTCGAACAGGGCCGCGGGGAACGCCTCGCCGGCCGAGACGCAGGCGCGGACGCTCGCGAAGGCGTCGGCCGGCAGGCCCGCGGCCAGCAGGGCGGCGTAGTAGGTGGGGCCGCCGAAGAACAGCGTCGGCCGGTGCTCCTGGAGCACCCGCAGCGTGCTGGCCGGGCTGGGCCGCGCCCGGTCCAGCACCGTGCCGGCCCCCACGGAGAACGGGAAGGTCAGCGTGTTGCCCAGGCCGTAGGCGAAGAAGAACTTGGCCACCGAGAAGGTGACGTCGTCCGGGCCGATGGCCAGCACGTCGCGGGCGTAGGTGTCCGCGGTGTCCCGCAGCGACCCGTGCCGGTGCATCGCGCCCTTGGGGGTGCCGGTCGTCCCCGAGGTGTAGAGCCAGAAGGCGGGGGAGTCGGCGACCGTGGGGTAGGGCGTGGCCGCCCGGTCGAGGAGGTCCGCGCCGGCGGCGACGAACGCCTCCCAGTCGTGCACCCGGGCACCGTCGACCTCGGGCAGCTGGTCGGCGCCGTACACGACGACGTCGGCGAGGTCGCGCATCCCGCCGAGGGCCGGGGCGAGCCCGGTGAACTCCGAGCTGAGCGCGACCAGCCGGGCGCGGCTGTCGGTGGCGAGGACGGCGATGTCCTTGGGCTTGAGCATCGTGCTGACCGGGACGGGGACCGCCCCGATGCGCAGACCGGCGAGGAAGGCCGTCAGCAGCTCGGGGGTGTCGCCCATGCACAGCAGCAGCCGCTCCTCCGGGCGGACGCCGGAGGCCAGCAGCGCGGCCGCGAAGCGGGTGACCGCCTCGTCGAGCTCGCCGTAGGTCAGGGTGCGGACGCTGCCGTCGAGGTCGATCGCCGTGATCGCCCGCCGTCCCGGGTCGGTCCGGGCGTGCCGGGTGACCAGCCACTCGGCGGCGTTGAACGGCTCGGCGCCCGGCGGCGGCGGGAGCGACGGTGCGACGGGGGCGGTGTCGAGGGTGGCCACGCTGCTCAGCCCTTCTGCCTGGGCGGGGTCGCCCGGGGAGCGGGACCGCCCCCGGGCGACTGCGCCCAGGCTGCTCAGAATCGGACGTAGTCGTACTCGACCGGCAGCGAGTTGATGCCGACCGACGGCGGGGCGATCCAGCTCGCGAACTCGCCGGGCTCGTGGTGCGGGACCATCAGCTCGGCGACCCGCGCGTGGTCCTCCGGCGTCGGCAGCCAGTCGGCGGCCGAGCGCTCCCAGGCGGCGTCGTCCAGCATCTCGCCGGTGGGGGAGATGTGGTGCCCGGAGAAGGCGCCCACCTTGCGGTTGAAGCCCTGGTGCGGCAGGTACAGCCGCTGCTCCAGGCCGGCCTCCTCCAGCTCCTGGTTCCAGCGCTTGACGCCGTTCTGGCAGTCGGCGGCGTACTCCGAGCGCAGGTCGTAGTTCAGCGCGGTGAGCATCGGGACGGTGCGGGTGGTGATCCGCCCGTCCTCCACCACCGGGATGTCCATCGTGAGGTCGGTGAGGACGTGGTCGTCCTTGCGCCGGGTCTCCATCCAGCGGCCCTTGAGGCCGGCGGTGTAGTAGGAGGCGACGTTGGAGGACGTCTCGGAGCCGAACAGGTCCAGCGACACCGAGTAGTGGAAGTTCAGGTACTTCTGGATGACCGACAGCGGGATGCCGCCGTGCTCCCAGATGTCGTCGGTGCCGTGCTGCTTCATCAGCTCGGCGGTCCGCTGGACGGTGCGTTGCACGCCGGTCGTCCCGACGAACATGTGGTGCGCCTCCTCCTTGAGCATGAACTCACAGGTGCGCGCCAGCGGGTCGAAGCCGGACTCCTTCAGCGTCCCGAGCTGGTACTTGCCGTCCCGGTCGGTGAAGTAGGTGAACATGAAGAACGACAGCCAGTCGGTGGTCTCCTCGTTGAACGCGCCGAGGATGCGCGGGGAGTCGTAGTCGCCGGAGTTGCGCTTGAGCAGCTCCTCGGCCTCCTCCCGGCCGTCCTTCCCGAAGTAGGCCTGCAGCAGGTAGACCATCGCCCACAGGTGCCGGCCCTCCTCCACGTTGACCTGGAAGAGGTTGCGCATGTCGTACAGCGACGGCGCGGTCATGCCCAGGTGCCGCTGCTGCTCGACCGACGCGGGCTCGGTGTCGCCCTGGATGACGATCAGCCGGCGCAGGTCCGAGCGGTACTCGCCGGGGACCTCCTGCCAGGCCGGCTCGCCCTTGTGCTGGCCGAAGTTGACCTTGCGGTCGGGGTCGCGCTCGGCGAGGAAGATGCCCCAGCGGTACTCCTCCATGGGCACCCGGTCGAAGTGCGCCCAACCGTCCCGGCCGACGGCGACGGCGGTGCGCAGGTAGACGTCGTGGGTCGGGATGGAGGGGCCGAGGTTCCTCCACCAGTCGAGGAACTTCGGCTGCCAGCCCTCCAGCGCCCGCTGCAGCTTGCGGTCACCGGCCAGGTTGACGTTGTTGGGGATGCGCTCGCTGTAGTCGATCTTCGACAGCGGACCGGTCGGCGTGGGGGCGTCACCGGTGACCGTGCCGCTCTGGGGGGTGGACTCGGTCGTGGTCATGCTCAGACCCGCTTCCTGTCGTAGTCGGCCCGCTTGCCGGTGCCGTACCGGCGCAGCGCTCCTTCCGGGCCAGCGGCGTTGGGCCGCTGGAAGATCCAGTTCTGCCAGGCGGTGAGCCGGCCGAAGACCTTCGTCTCGGGGGTCTCGCGGCCGGCGAAGCGGAGGTTGGCCTCCATGCCGGTGAGGGCGTCGGGGGAGAAGCTGGCGCGCTCCTCGACGACCAGGCGGATCTCGTCCTCCCAGTCGATGTCGTCCGGGGTGCTGGTGACCAGGCCGAGCTCGGCCGCGTCGGCGGCGAGCAGGTCACGGCCCACCGCCGCCTCGGCGGCGGCCAGCTCGTCGGCGCTGCCGAGGAACCGGACCTGCAGGCGGGACAGGCCGTTGCCCATGGGCAGCAGGCCGGTGTTGAACTCGTCGAGCCGGACGACCGCCGGCGGCAGGGGGGCGTCGTCCTCCTCGAACTGCCCCTCCAGCATGAACTGCCGGTCGGCGGCGAAGGCGATCTCGGCCAGCGCACCGACGAAGCACGAGCCGGGCTCGACGAGGGCGAACAGGCTGCGGCTGGTGGTGTCCAGCCGCTTCATCGTCCGGCGGTAGAAGCCGATCGTCTCGTTGACCAGCCAGTGCTCGCGGTTGGCCAGGAGGAACTCGTCGTAGGCGGCGGCGGTGGCGACGTCGCCCTCGGTGCGCAGCAGCCAGGTGCCGATCGCCAGCTCGTTGGTGCGCAGCCGCAGGATGGCGTCGTCCAGCTCGCGGGTGGCGGCCAGCAGCCAGGCGGTGTCGCCCTCCCGGGCCAGCTCCTCGACGCTGCCGGGGACGGCGGTCGGGCCGAGCACGGTGATCGTCGCGGTGCCCGAGTCGCGGTCGAGGACGACGCGGACGTGCCGGTAGCGGGTGGTGTCGCCGTCGACCTCGCGGTGCAGCGGGGTCAGCTGCACGCCGGTCGCGCCGGCGCCGGGCCGGGTCGAGCCGGCGGCGAGGTCGGCGGCGCGCCGGGCGACCTCGGCGGCGAAGTCGCGCGCCTTGACGGTGGCGTCGACCAGCCGCCACTGCACCGCGCGCTCGCCCCGGATGCCCTCGGCGGTGGTGGAGAAGACGTCGGCCAGGTCGCGCCGCACGCCGCGCTTGTCGACCACGCGGGTCAGCCCACCGGTGCCCGGCAGCACGCCGAGCAGCGGCACCTCGGGCAGCGAGACCGCCGAGGAGTTGTCGTCGACCAGCACGATCTGGTCGCAGGCCAGCGCCAGCTCGTAGCCGCCGCCGGCCGCGGTGCCGTTGACCGCGGCGAGGAAGGACAGGCCGGAGTGGGCGCTGGCGTCCTCGAAGCCGTTGCGGGTCTCGTTGGTGAACTTGCAGAAGTTCACCTTCCAGCTGTGCGGGGAGGCGGCCAGCATCTTGATGTTCGCCCCGGCGCAGAACATCCGCTCCTTGGCGCTGGTGACCACCACCGCCTTGACCTCGGGGTGCTCGAAGCGGATCCGCTGCACCGCGTCGTGCAGCTCGATGTCCACGCCCAGGTCGTAGCTGTTCATCTTCAGCTCGTAGCCGGGCACGATGCCGCCGTCCTCGGCCACGTCGAGGGTCAGGGTCGCGATCTCGCCGTCGACCGACAGGGTCCAGTGCTTGTAGGCCTCGGGCGAGGTGTCGAAGGAGACCTCGGTCGTCGTGGCCGGCTCGGCGACCGGGCCGGGGCCCTCCGTCGCGACCGAGCGGTTCTCGAGCGTTGTCACGGGACCTCCAGGGAGTTGCCGGCGCAGGTGTGTGACGCCCGCCACCCATCCTGACGTGCTACACGAAGCCGCGCAAGAGGCCTGGTGGATGTAGCGCTAGGCCACGCCCAGCAGCGCCGCGGCGACCGAGCTGTCGCTGCGGAACTCGAGGGTGGGGGAGCGGTGCACCACCCGGCCCTTGTCCATCACCGCGATCTCGTCGGCGACCGCGAAGGCCAGGTGGAGGTCCTGCTCGACGACCACGAGGGTCACCCCCTCGGCCTTCATGCCGCCGATGGCCGTCCCGATCAGGTCGACCACGGCCGGCGCCAGCCCGTCGGAGGGCTCGTCCATGAGCACCAGCCGCGGGTTGGTCAGCAGCGCCCGCGCGATGGCCAGCATCTGCTGCTCCCCACCGGAGAGCTGTCCCGCGGTGTGCCGGCGCCGCTCGCCCAGCCGGGGGAGCAGCTCCAGCACCCGCGGGACGTCCCACGGGCCGCGCCCCCGCCCGCGGCGCGCGGCGAGGTCCAGGTGCTCGGTGACCGTCAGCGGCGCCCACACCCGCCGGCCCTGCGGCACCAGGGCCACCCCGGCCCGCGCGACGACGTCGGGACGGCGCCCGGTGAGGTCGGCGCCGTCCAGGGAGACCGACCCCGCCGACGGCGTCACCAGCCCCATGAGGGTGTGGATCAGCGTGGTCTTGCCGACGCCGTTGCGGCCGAGCAGACCCACCACGCGGCCGTCGGGGACGTCGAGGTCGACCCCCTGCAGGACCGTGCTGCGCTTGTAGCCGGACCGCAGCCCGCGGACCTCGAGCACTCAGCCCACCTCCAGGGACGCCGGACCGGAGCCGTCCAGGAACAGGGCGCCACGGCCGGTGCCCAGGTAGGCCTCCTGCACCGCGGCGCTGGCGCGGACCTCGTCGGGGGTGCCGGTCAGCAGCACCCGGCCCAGGTGCAGCACCGTGACCGATCCAGCCAGGGCGAACACGACGTCGAGGTCGTGCTCGACGATCACCACCGTCACCGACCCGGGCAGGGCCTGGAGCAGCCCGACCAGCCGGGCGCTCTCGGCCGGCGACATCCCGGCGGCCGGCTCGTCGAGCAGCAGCAGCCGCGGCTCGCAGGCCAGCGCGACCGCGACCTCCAGCTGCCGCCGCTCGCCGTGGGAGAGCGCGGCGACCGGTGTGCCGGCGCGGGCGGCCAGGCCGACGTCGGCCAGCAGCTCCCGCGCCCGCTCCCGGGCGGCGGCCTGCCGGCGCGGCACCAGGGAGTGCCGGCTGCGGTGCTGCCGCTGGGCGGCGAGCAGCACGTTCTGCTCCACGGTCTGGGAGAGGAACAGGCTGGAGTGCTGCAGCGTCTGGCTGATGCCGCGGCGGGCGCGCTGCGGCTCGGACAGCCGCGTGACGTCGTCCCCGGCGAGGGTCACCGTGCCGGAGGACACCCGCATCGCGCCGGTGACCAGCTTGAACAGCGTGCTCTTGCCCGCGCCGTTGGGGCCGATGAGGGCGTGCCGGGCGCCGGGCGGGACGTCGAGGCTGACGTCGTCCACGGCCGTCAGGGCACCGAAGGAGCGGCTCACCCCTGACAGGGACAGCAGCGGGGTGGTCACGTCGGTTCCTCCCGCGTGCGGCGGCGGCGGAGCCCGGCGAGGCCGGCGACGCCGCGCGGCAGCACGTACACCGCGACGACGAAGACCAGGCCCAGCAGCAGCGGGCCGTGCCCGTCGAGCGTCGGGCCGAAGGTGTCGCGCACGAGGACGACGACCGCGGCCCCGAGCGCCGGCCCCCACAGCGAGCCGGCGCCGCCCAGCACGACGGCCAGCAGCATGAGCGCGCTGGTGGTGAAGCCGGTGTCGCTGGGGTTGACGATCCGCACCAGGCCGGCGAACAGCCCCCCGGCCAGCCCGGCGAACCCGCCGGCGATGACGAAGGCGGCGTACTTGTAGCGGAACGGGGAGTACCCCAGGGAGCGCATCCGGGCCTCGTTGTCGCGGATGCCGCGCAGCACGCCGCCGAAGGGGGAGGAGGCCACCAGCCACAGGCCGAGCGCGCCGAGCAGCACGACGGCGAGGACGAACCAGTACACGTACCCCGCCAGGGTCAGCGGCGTGCCGGCGATGCGGACCGACGGGATGCCGAACAGGCCGTTGGAGCCGCCGGTGACCGACGACAGCGACTGGGCCAGCTGGTGCACCAGCTCCCCGATGGCCAGGGTGAGCATCAGGAAGAAGACCCCGCCGCTGCGCACCGCCAGCCACCCGGTCGCCGCGGCCGCGACCGCGCCGGCGACCGCCGCGGCCAGCACGGTCACCAACCCCTCGGCGGTCCAGTGGACGGCCACGAGCCCCGCGGTGTAGGCGCCGATGCCGAACCAGGCCGCGTGCCCCAGCGAGGGCAGCCCGGTGAGGCCGACCAGCAGGTCCAGGCTCATGGCGAACAGCGCGAACACGAGGATGCGGGAGACGGTGTTCGTGCCGAACGGGTCGACGAACAGGGGGACGGCGGCCAGCACCGCCAGCAGGGCCAGCCCGAGGACGGCGGCCAGCGGCCGGGACGGGCGGCGCCGCGCCGGGGCGGCCGCAGCCGGGGCGCCGTCCGCGGTGCTCACGACAGGAGGGCTCTCCACGCTCATGAGTGGGCCACCTTCCCGGCGAAGAGTCCACGGGGTCGGGCGATGAGGACCAGGGCCAGGGTGCCGAAGAGGATGAACGAGGCCAGGTCGGGCAGCAGCGCGCGCCCGAGCGACTCGACCTGCCCGATCACCAGCGCCCCGATGAGCGCGCCGCGGATCGAGCCGAGCCCGCCGATGACCACGACCACCAGCGCCAGCAGCAGGATCGTCTCGTCCAGGCCCGGCCGGGCGCCGTACACCGGGGCGGCCAGCACGCCGGCGACGGTGGCCAGCATCGACCCGATGCCCAGGACCGCGACCTTCACCTTGCGGTTGTCGATGCCCATCGCCGAGACCATCTCCCGGTCGGCGACGCTGGCCCGGACCAGCGCACCGACCGAGGTCCGCTCCACGACCAGCCAGACGACCAGCGCCAGGACCAGCCCCACGCCGATGACCAGCAGCCGGTAGGCGGGGTACGCGCTGCCGGCGACGTCCACGCTGCCGTCCAGGCCCGGCGGCGGGGAGACCGAGCGGACGTCGTTGCCGTAGACGATCGACAGCACCTCGGCCACGACCAGCGAGATGCCGAGGGTGAGCAGGGCCTGGTCCAGGATCGGCCGCCGGGCCAGCGGCTCGGTCATCCCCGACAGGACGCCGCCGGCCAGCAGCCCGACGAGCGCCGCGACCCCGAGCGCGGTGAGGAACCCGCCCCACGAGTCGCCGGCGACGAAGCTGACCGCGAGGTAGGAGCCGACGAGGAAGAACGCGCCGTGGGCGAGGTTGAGCACGTCCATCATCCCGAAGACGATCGACAGCCCGACGGCCAGGACGAACAACAACGAGCCGATGGCGAAGCCGTTGAGGATGCTGACGAGGTTCGCGTCGAACCACCCGAGCACGGGCTGCTCCTTCCGGGGGTGGGGGGGGGGGGGGGGGGGGGGGGGGGGGGGGGGGGGGGGGGGGGGGGGGGGGGGGGGGGGGGGGGGGGGGGGGGGGGGGGGGGGGGGGGGGGCGGGTGTGGGTTTGGGTTGG
>NZ_JBJGZS010000040.1:0-24160 GCF_054050635.1 Geodermatophilus sp. SYSU D00079
GCCGGGCCGCGGAGTGGCCTCCACGGCCCGGCACCGGGCGGGTCAGGGCTGGGCGAAGACGCCGAGCTCCTCGACGACGGAGTTCACGAGGGTCCCGTTCTCGTCGACCACCTCGCGCAGGTAGACCGCCTGCTCCGGGGTCTGGTCGGTGAAGCTCCACGGGCCGCGCGGGCTGTCGTCGATCTCGCCGAGGCCGCCGAGGGCCTCGGTCAGCGCCGCGCCGTCGGTGCCGCCGGCCTCCTCCAGCGCCCGGGACAGGACGTTGGCCGCGTCGTAGGCCTGGACGGCGTAGGTGGTCGGCAGCTCGCCGTAGGCCTCCTGGTAGGCCTGCACGAACTCGGTGTTGGCGGCGTTGTCGATCTCGGTCGAGTAGTGCAGCGTCGTCCGGACGCCGACCGCCGCCGGGCCCTGCGCGTCGAGCACGCTGCCCTCGGTGAGGAAGCCCGAGCCGTAGAGCGGGACGGTGTCCTTGAGGCCGAAGTCCGCGTACTGCTGGACGAAGCTGACCGCCTCGCCGCCGGCGTAGAACACGAACGTCGCGGCCGCGCCGGAGCCCTGGATGCCGGACAGGAACGGCTGGAAGTCCTGGGTGGTGCCGAACGGGGTCAGCGCCTGGCCGGCGATCGTGCCGCCGCCGGCGGTGTAGGCCTGGGTGAACCCGGCGACGACCTCCTGGCCGGCCGCGTAGTCCGGGGCCATGACGTACACCGGGCCGATGCCCTCGGCGGCCAGGTGCTCGCCCATGGCCGCCGCGATCTGGGCGTTGGTGAACGAGGAGCGCCAGACGTAGGGGCTCGCGGCGTCCTGGGTGATCGCCTCGGCGCCGGCGTTCGCCACGATCAGCGGCACCTGCGACTCGGTCACCTGCCCGGCCACGCCCAGGGCGGTGGCGGAGTTGACGATGCCCACCATCGCGTCGACGTCGCCCTCGGTGAGCAGCCGCTGCACGGCCGGGACGCCGGTGTCGGGACCCTCGCCCTCGTCGGCGACGACCGTCTCGACGGTGAAGCCGCCCAGCTCCCCGCCGTTCTGCTCCAGCCAGAGGTCCCAGCCCTGCTGCATGTCCTCGCCCAGCGGGGTGTAGACCCCGGCCTGCGGGATGACCAGGCCGACGCGGACGGTGCCGCCGCCCTCGCCGCCGCCGGCCCCACCGCCCTCCTCCTCCCCGCCGAGGCTGCCGCCGCCGCACGCGGCCATGGTCAGGGTGAGGAGGCCGGCACCGAGGCCGCCGAGCAGTCGCCGACCGGACAGTGGATGCAGCACGGGCACGCTCCGGAGGTCACGACGTGCTACACCCGCACGCCTGATGCAACAGACCATGTAGTGCGCGCCGGAGGTGTGTCAAGGGTCACACCGACGGCCGCGGTGAGCTGGTGCCGTTCCGTGACCTGCGCGGTCGTGGTCGGCGCGGAACGACGGTCGGCGCGGCACGGGGTGTCACGATGAGGGGCGTGGAGGTCGTGGACGGACCGTTCGTCACCCGCCGGCAGGAGCTCGGTGCCGCCAGCGCGCGCAGCCTGCTGCTCACCGTGCTCGGCGAGTTCGTGCTGCCCAGCGGCCGCCCGGTGTGGACCGCCAGCCTGCTGGAGCTGCTGGCCGACCTCGACGTCGCGGAGAAGGCCGCCCGCCAGGCGATCATGCGCACCGCCGACAGCGGGTGGATCGAACCCAGCCGGATCGGGCGGGAGACGCGCTGGTCGCTGACCGCCGCCGGCACCCGCCTGCTGCGGGAGGGCACCGAGCGCATCTACGGGTTCGCCGCCGACGACCGCGGGTGGGACGGCCGCTGGCTGGTGCTGTCGGTCGGCGTCCCGGAGAACAACCGGGCGCTGCGCCAGCGGCTGCGTACCCAGCTGGGCTGGGCGGGGCTGGGCTCGCTGGACGCCGGCACCTGGGTCACCCCGCGCGTGGACCGCGAGCAGGAGGCCCGCCGGGTCCTCGACGAGCTGGGGCTGCTGACCGGCAGCTGGTCGTTCGTCGCCACCGCCGGCGTGGTGGGCGACGAGCGCTCGCTGGCCCGCACCGCCTGGGACCTCGACGGCATCGAGCGCGGCTACGAGGACTTCCTCGAGCTGGTCGGCCGGCGGCGGCCCCGCACCGACCGCCAGGCGCTGGTCGCCCAGGTCCGGCTCGTGCAGGAGTGGCGCCGCTTCCCGCTGCTGGACCCGGGGCTGCCCCGGGAGCTGCTGCCGCCCCGGTGGAGCGGCAGCCGGGCCGCGGAGGTCTTCCGCGAGCGGCACGCCTCCTGGGCGCCGCGCGCCCAGCAGGCCTGGGCCGACCTGACCGCCGAGCGGTGACATCGTCGTCCTGCCGGACGACACCGCGGCCAGGTGCCGTTCCCCACACCGCTGAGCCCACCGTCGCACCCTCCGCGGAGCCCTCCGGGCCCCACTCGGGCACGACTCAGGCGGGGACGGGGTGCCGCTCCAGCCAGGCCCGGCCGGCGTCGGTGAGCACCCGCATGTCCCGCTCGGCCTGCAGCAGCGGCGGGTCCTGGCGGTAGAGCCGGGCCACCAGGTGGCTGTCGGGCGCCAGCTGCCGGGCGATCTGGTGGGCCTCCAGCTTGTGCATCCGCCCGCCGGCCTCGGCGAACCGGCGCAGCAGCGCGGCCTGGGCCTGCTCGGGGTCGGTGCGGTCGCGGACCGGCGCCGCCGCCGAGGGCTCCTCGTCCAGCAGGGCGGTGATCGCCCGCGAGAACGTCTGCACGAGGTCGCGGATGCGGTCGTCGCGGGACGGTGACGCGGCGTCGCCGCCGGAGCCCTGCCAGGTGCGCTGCGGGTGCCGGCGCAGGTACTCCTGCTCCAGCTCGAGCATGCGCTCGGTGTGCGTGCGGAACTGCTCGGCGGTGCCGTGCAGGAACACCCAGTGCCGCATCGCGTGGGCGTGCACCCCCTGCCGTTCCAGCTCCTCGTCGGACAGCTCGCGCGCCGGGATCCCCGGTCGTTCGGTCATGGCCGCTCCCCTCCGTCCCCGGTCGCCGGTGACCGGGGCCCCATCGTGTCGGCCGCGGCGCCGGGCTGTCACCTCGCCCGGCGCCGCGGCCGGGGCGCTCAGCGCGCCGTGGCCAGCCGCAGGATGCCGTCGGCGAGCTCGGCGGGGCGGGTGAACATCGACTCATGGCTGCCGGGGACCTCGGTGACCGCGGCGCCGCAGCGCTCGGGGAAGCGCGGTGCCCAGGCGTGCTCGCCGGGCGGCAGCGCGATGTCGTCGACCGACAGCAGGTAGTCGATCGGGACGTCGAGGTCGCGGTAGGCGTTGCCGCCGACCGCCGGCTCGCTGAAGCAGAGGAACGACTGCGGGCGCAGCACCGAGTGGACGACGGCGGCCGTCGCGGGGTCGGCGTCCTGCATGAACCCGCCCTGGAAGACCTCCAGGGGAAGCATCACCGTGTTGTCGTCCGACGCGGCGGCCAGCTGCTCGAACAGCTCGGTGAAGTGCGGTGGCACCTCGTCGTTGAGGCACCGGCCCTCCTCGGGGACGAAGGCGCTCCAGAACACGACCCGCTTCAGCTTGCCGGCCAGCCGGGGTGCGGCACCCGCGACGACGTATCCGCCCCAGCTGTGCCCGACCAGTGTCACGTCGTCCAGGCCCGAGCGTTCGACGGCGGCGACCAGGGCGTCGACGCAGTCGGTGAGCGTGACCCCGCGGGGGTCGTCGTCGATGCCGAGGCCGGGGCTGGTGGGCGCCACGACCCGGTGCCCCTCGGCCCGCAGCCGCGCCGCGACCGGCTGCCAGGCCCAGCCGCCGTGCCACGCGCCGTGCTGGAGCACGAAGTTCTCCGCCATGAGGTCTCCTCCTCGTCGGGTACCGGCCACCCCGGCCGTGCCTTCCTACTGCACGGACGCCGGCCGGCGGGCCCTCAACCGGCTCCCGGGCGCCAGCGGGCGTGCCGGGTGCCCGTCGTCCCCTCCCGGACCAGCTGCAGCCGGGGGCGCGGGCCGTCGGTGCGCCCGGTCTGCGGACGGCGGCTGCCGGCCCGGAACGGCGCCGGCCACCGCGCGCCGGGGCCGGTGTAGCCCTGCTCCGCGGCGGCGTGCAGCGTCCACTGCGGGTCGTAGAGGTGCGGGCGGCCCAGCGCGCAGAGGTCCGCGCGTCCGGCGAGCAGGATCGAGTTGACGTCGTCCCAGCTGGAGATCGCCCCGACCGCGATGACCGCGACGCCGTGCTCGCGGCCCACCTCGTTGCGGATCCGGTCGGCGTAGGGCGTCTGGTAGCTGCGCCCGAAGGCCGGGCGCTCGTCCTTGACCACCTGGCCGGTGGACACGTCGATGCCGTCGGCGCCGTGCTCGGCGAAGGCCCGCGCGACCGCGACGGCGTCCTCGACGTCGGTGCCGCCCTCGGACCAGTCGGTCGCCGAGATCCGCACGGTCATCGGGCGCCCGGCCGGCCACGCGGCACGGACGGCGTCGAACACCTCCAGCGGGTAGCGCAGCCGGTTCTCCAGCGGTCCGCCGTAGCGGTCGGTGCGCCGGTTGGACAGCGGCGAGATGAACGACGACAGCAGGTACCCGTGCGCGCAGTGCAGCTCCAGGACGTCGAAGCCGGCGCGGGCCGCGGCGCGGGCGCTGGCCACGAACTGGTCGCGGATCGCGGCGAGGTCGGCGTCGGTGAGCTCGCGCGGCACCGCGTTGGCCGGTGAGTACGGGATCGCCGAGGGGCCCACGACCTCCCAGTTGCCCGCGGGCAGCGGCTCGTCCATGCCCTCCCACATGAGCTTCGTGGAGCCCTTGCGCCCGGAGTGCCCGAGCTGGACGCCGATCCTCGCGTCGGTCGCCGAGTGCACGAAGTCGACGACCCGCGCCCACGCCGCCTCCTGCTCCGCCGTGTAGAAGCCGGTGCAGCCGGGGGTGATGCGGCCCTCGGGGGAGACGCAGACCATCTCGGTCATCACCAGGCCCGCGCCGCCGAGGGCCTTGCTGCCCAGGTGCACGAGGTGGAAGTCGGTGGGCAGCCCGTCGACCGCGGAGTACATGTCCATCGCCGAGACGACGACCCGGTTGGCCAGCTCCAGGCCGCCCAGCCGGAAGGAGTGGAACATCGGTGGCCGCGGCTCCGCGGGCTCCGGCTGGGTGCGGGCGAACCACGCGTCGACGCCGGCGACGAACTCCGGGTCGCGCAGCCGCAGGTTGTCGTGGGTGACCCGCCGGCTGCGCGTGATGATGTTGAACGCGAACTGCTCGGGGTCCTGGTGCACGTAGCGGCCGATGTCCTCGAACCACTCCAGGCTGGCCTGCGCCGCCCGCTGGGTGGAGAGCACCACCGGACGGCGCTCGGCCTCGTAGGCGGTGAGGGCGGCGTCGACGCCGGGGTGCTCGTGCAGGCAGGCGGCCAGGGCGAGCGCGTCCTCCATCGCGAGCTTGGTGCCCGACCCGATGGAGAAGTGCGCGGTGTGCGCGGCGTCCCCGAGCAGCACCAGGTTGCCGTGCCGCCAGGTCTCGTTGCGCAGCGACAGGAAGTTCAGCCACCTCGAGTTGTTGGCGAACACCCGGTGCCCGCCCAGCACGCCGGCGAACAGCTGCTCGACCAGCGCGATCGACTTGGTGTCGCTCTCGCCGGGCGGCAGGTCGAGCGCGGCGACGTCGGCGAAGGCGCGCTGCCACACGTCCTCGTGCATCTCCACGATGAACGTGCTGCCGGTGCGGTCATAGGGGTAGCCGTGGATCTGCATGACGCCGAACGGCGTCTCCTCCACGAAGAACTCGAACGCCTCGAACACCAGGTCGGTGCCCAGCCACATGTAACGGCAGCGGCGGGTGTCGAACGTGGGCCGGAAGACGTCGGCGTAGCGGGTGCGCACCGCCGAGCGGGCGCCGTCCGCGGCGACGACGAGGTCGTGCTCGGCGCGCAGCCGCTCGGGGTCAGGGGCCTCGGTGCGGAAGTGCACCGGGACGCCGAGGTCGGCGCAGCGCCGCTGCAGGATGCCGAGCAGCTCCCTGCGGCTCATCGCGGCGAAGCCGTGCCCGCCGGAGGTGGTCACCCGGCCCCGGTGGTGGACGTCGATGTCGTCCCAGCGGGCGAAGTGCCGCTGCATCTCGCGGTACACCGCCGGGTCGGCGTGCTCGATGCCGCCGAGGGTCTCGTCGGAGAAGACGACGCCGAAGCCGAAGGTGTCGTCGGGGGCGTTGCGCTCCCACACCGTGACCTCGTGCGAGGGGTCCAGCTGCTTGACCAGGGCCGAGAGGTAGAGCCCGCCCGGGCCGCCGCCGGCCACCGCGATGCGCATGCCGCTCACCGGAGCCGGTACCGCTGCAGCTTGCCCGTGCTGGTGCGGGGCAGCTCGGTGCGGAACTCGACGGCGCGGGGGCACTTGTAGGTCGCGATCACCCCGCGACAGTGGGTCTGCAGCTCCTCGGCGGTCACCCCACCGGCGTCCGGCGCGAGGACGACGAAGGCCTTGACGATCGTGCCGCGGTCGGGGTCCGGGGCGCCGACGACCGCGCACTCGACGACGGCCGGGTGGGTCAGCAGCGCCTGCTCGACCTCCGGGCCGGCGATGTTGTACCCGGCGGAGATGATCATGTCGTCGGTGCGGGCGCGGTAGGTGAAGTACCCGTCGGCGTCGCGGACGTAGGTGTCGCCGGTGTGGTTCCACCCGTGGCGCACGTACTCCTCCTGCCGGTCGCCGTCCAGGTAGCGGCAGCCGGTGGGGCCGCGGACGGCCAGGTGGCCCTCGGTGCCGTCGGGCACCGGGTTGCCGTCGTCGTCGAGGACGGCGGCGGTGTAGCCGGGGACGGCGCGGCCGGTGCACCCGGGGCGGATGTCGTCGTCGGCCGCCGCGATGAAGACGTGCAGCATCTCGGTCGACCCGATGCCGTCGACGACCCGCACCCCGCTGGCCTCGTGCACGCCGTGCCACACCGCGGCCGGCAGCGGCTCCCCGGCCGAGACCGCGCGGCGCAGGCCGGCCAGCCGGTGCCCGCGCCCGCCGGCCACGATCGCCTTGTAGGCCGTGGGCGCGGTGAACAGCACCGTCACGCCCCGGTCGGCCACGGCGTCGGCGAGCACGTCGGGGGAGGGGTGCTCGAGCAGCAGCACGCTCGCGCCGGCCCGGAGCGGGAAGACGACCAGCCCGCCGAGGCCGTAGGTGAACGCGATCGGCGGGCTGCCGGCGAACACGTCGTCCGGCCGGGGCCGCAGCACGCGGGCGGAGAAGGTGTCGGCGATGGCCAGCACGTCGCGGTGGAAGTGCAGCGTGGCCTTGGGCCGGCCGGTGGTGCCCGAGGTGAAGGCCATCAGCGCGACGTCGTCGGCGGCGGTCGCGAGGTCGGGGAACCCCGCCGGGTGCGCCGCCGCGCGGGTCAGCAGGTCCTCGGGGCCGCCGCCCCCGTAGGTGAGGACGGCCATCCCGGGGACGGCGGCGCGGACGAGGTCGTCGGCCAGCCGGGCGTCGCAGAGCGCCACGGTGGGCCGGCACATCTCCCCGACGGTGGCCAGCTCCCCGGCGCGCAGGGCCGGCATCGTGGTCACCACGACCCCGCCGGCCCGGAGGACCGCCAGCCAGCAGGCGACCAGGTCCGGGCCGTTGGGGCCGCGCAGCAGGACGCGGTTGCCCGGGACGAGACCCAGCTCGTCGACGAGGACGCCGGCGATGCGGCCGGCGCGGGCGCGCAGCTCGCCGTAGCTCTCCGTCGGGCCGTCCGGCGTCCGCAGGCAGGGCCGGTCGGCGCCGAACCGGGCGATCGTGCCGTCGAGCAGCTCGGTGGCGCAGTTGAGCCGCTGGCCGTAGGCGAGGTCCCCGAGGTCGAGGACCGGCCAGGTGCCCGGCGGGGGCAGGTGGTCGCGGCAGAAGGTGTCGACGTGCGCGGAGGGGCTCAAGGGCGGGGCGCTCAGCGTCATGGGACGGACCTCCCTGCGGTCGCCGGGTCCGGCGGGGCCGCACCCTGGCGCCAGTATGGCGCTGCGCTGACGGGAGTCAACGGGACGGCATGGTCTCGGGCGGCGGCCCGTATCGTGGAGCCGTGACCGCCGTCGAGGAGGCGGCGTCCCCGGCCGTCGTCCTCCAGCCCCGCCAGCTGATCGTCTCGCTCTACGGCCTCTACGCCCGGGAGCGCGGCGGATGGCTGTCGGTCGCCGCCGTCGTCCGGCTCATGGCCGACCTCGGGGTCGACGAGCCCGCGGTCCGCTCGTCGATCTCCCGGCTCAAGCGGCGGGGGCTGCTCGACGCCCGGCGCGACGGCGACGTGGCCGGGTACGCGCTCACCGGCGAGGCGCTGGAGGTGCTGGCCGAGGGCGACGCGCGGATCTTCGGCCGGCGCCGGGCGAGCGCCTCCGACGGCTGGCTGCTGGTCGTCTTCTCCGTCCCCGAGTCCGAGCGCGAGCACCGCCACCGGCTGCGCACGGAGCTCACCCGGCTCGGCTTCGGCACCGTGGCACCGGGGGTGTGGATCGCCCCCGGGCACCTGGGGGACGACGTCCGGGAGGTGCTGCGCCGGCGCGGGCTGGCCGGGTACGTGGAGCTGTTCACGCGGGCGCGGGTGCCGGCGGCGGAGGCGCGGGTCGCCGTCGCGCGCTGGTGGGACCTCGACGCGCTGCACGGGCGCTACGCCGGCTTCCTCGACCGGCACGCCCCGGCCCTGGAGCGGGCCCGGCCCGACCAGCCGGCCGACCCCGCGCGGGCGTTCGCCGACCACGTGCGGCTGGTGACCGACTGGCGGGGGCTGCCCTACGCCGACCCGGGGCTGCCGCTGGAGCTGCTGCCGGCCGACTGGAACGGTGCCCGCGCCGCCGACCTGTTCGCGGAGCTGGCCGGTCGGCTCGCCGCGCCCGCCGCCGACCACGCCCGCCGCCTCCTCGACGGCTGACCCTCGGGGGTCAGGCGGGCAGGACGGCGGTGCCCTGCACCTCCACCAGCGCCTCGTCGTCCCACAGCCGGGCGACGCCGATGCCGGCCATCGCCGGGTAGTCGCTGCCGACCAGGCGCCGCCACACCCGGCCGATGTCGCGGGCGCGGGCCCGGTAGTCGGCCAGGTCGACCGCGTACACGGTGAGCGAGGCCAGCTGCCCGGGCTCCCCGCCGGCGGCCCGCAGCGCGGTCAGCAGGTTGCCCAGCGCCCGCTCGAACTGCTCGACGACGTCGCCGCCGACGATGTGGCCCTCGGCGTCCATGGCCGTCTGCCCGGCGAGGAAGACCGTCCGCCCCGGTGCGGCCACGACCGCGTGCGCGAACCCCGAGGGCCGGGCCAGCTCCGGCGGGTCGACCCGCTCCAGACCCGTCATGACTGCACCGTCCCTCCGTCGACGTTGATGCCCTGCCCGGTGATCGCCGCGCTGGCCACGCACAGCAGCACCGCGTCGGCGACCTCGTCGGGCCGCACCAGCCGGCCGATCGGCTGGCGGCGGGCCAGTGCCTCGCGTGCCTGCTCCGGCGTGCGCCCGGTCGCGGTGCTGATCGTGGCCACGGTGCGGTCGGTCATCGGGGTGTCGACGTAGCCGGGGCACACGGCGTTCACCGTCACCCCGGTGCCGGCCACCTCGGCGGCGGCCGACCGCACCAGGCCCAGCAGCCCGTGCTTGCTGGCGGTGTAGGCCGCCACGTACGGGTCCCCGCGCTTGGCCGCCGTGGAGGCGACCGCCACCACCCGGCCCCAGCCGGCCTCGACCATGCCGGGCAGGGCGCGGCGCAGCAGCCGGAACGGGGCGGTCAGGTTCAGCTCCAGCGCCCGCGCCCACTCCTCGTCGCTGGTCCGCGCGAGGGGGGCGGAGGTGCCGGCGCCGGCGTTGAGGACGAGCACCTCGACCGGCCCGCCCCACTCCCGCTCCACGGCGCCCAGGACGTCGTCGGCGGCGGTCGGGGCGGTGAGGTCGGCGGGGAGGACGAGCGCGGGCCCGGGCAGCTCGGCGGCCACGGCCCCCAGCTCGTCGGCGCTGCGGGCGGTGAGGGCGACCGCGTGGCCCCCGGCGGCCAGCCGGCGGGCGACGGCGGCGCCGATGCCCCGCCCCGCGCCGGTCACCAGGCAGCGGCGGGCGACCACGCCGGGGAGCTTGCCAGCCGCTCGTGACGACCGTCAACATGGCGACATACCGGCTCGTCGACCGCCGGCGCCGGCGACCACGGAGGGGTGGTGGGCATGCGGCCCGAGGAGTTCACCGACGTCCGGTACGAGGTCGAGGAGGACAACCACGCCGTCATCACCATCGACCGCCCGGAGCGCATGAACAGCTTCCGCGGGCGCACCGTCGACGAGCTGATCTCGGCGTTCAAGCACGCCTGGGCCGACCCCCGCGTGGCCGCCGTCATCCTCACCGCCACCGGCGAGCGGGCCTTCTGCACCGGCGGCGACGTCAAGGAGCGGGCGGAGACCGGCGGCTACGGCGAGACCGAGTGGGGCACGTTCGAGATCGAGCGGCTGCACCGCATCATCCGCGACGTCCCGAAGCCGGTGATCGCCGCGGTGAACGGCATCGCGATCGGCGGCGGGCATGTCCTGCACGTGCTCTGCGACCTCACCGTGGCCTGCGAGGAGGCCACCTTCGCCCAGGCCGGGCCGCGGGTGGGCTCCTTCGACGCGGGCTTCGGCTCGGCCTACCTCGCCCGGGTCGTCGGCGAGAAGCGGGCCCGCCAGATCTGGTTCCTCCTCGACCGGTACGACGCGGCGACCGCCGAGCGCTGGGGGCTGGTCAACGAGGTGGTGCCGCGCGACCGGCTGCTGGACACCGCCCGCGAGTGGGCCCGGAAGATGGGCTCCTACTCGCCGACCGCGCTGCGCTTCCTCAAGCACTCGTTCAACGCCGACAGCGACCACCTCGGCGGCATCTCGCACCTGGCCTTCGACGGGCTGTCGCTGTTCGCGGTCAGCGAGGAGGGCATGGAGGGCGCGCGGGCCTTCGCCGAGAAGCGGCCGCCGGACTTCCGCCGCTTCCGCTGACGGGCTACACGCTGCTTGACGCGGGGCGCGCGACGCGTAGAGCATCCGGGCACCGGCCGACGACGTCCCGAGGGGGCCCGCGATGCCCGACACCTTCCGCCCTCCGCGCATCGAGTCGCAGCGCCTGCCCGACGGGCGGCTGCTGCTGCGGTCGGCCGAGCCGCTCGGCGAGCACGCGGTCAGCGTCGTCCACGACTTCCGGGCGCACAGCGAGGCGCACCCCGACCGCCTGCTGGTCGCCGAGCGGGCCGGGGAGCAGTGGGCGCGCGCGACCTGGGGCGAGGTGCGCGTGCAGGCCGACCGGCTGGCGCAGGGGCTGCTCGACCGCGGGCTGGCCGACCGGCCGGTCATGGTGCTGTCGGGCAACAGCCGGCTGCACCTGACCGTGCTGCTGGCCGGGATGACGGTGGGCGCGCCGGTCGTCCCGACCAGCGTCGCGTACTCCCTGCAGAGCGCCGACCACGCGAAGCTGCGGGCGATGGCCGAGCTCGTCGACCCCGGCCTGGTCGTCGCCGAGGATGCCTCCTACGACCGCGCCGTGGCGGCCGTGGCCGGGGAACGGCCGGTGCTCAGCCGCGACGGTGA
Source organism: Geodermatophilus sp. SYSU D00079 (assembly GCF_054050635.1). Classification (NCBI taxonomy): domain Bacteria; kingdom Bacillati; phylum Actinomycetota; class Actinomycetes; order Geodermatophilales; family Geodermatophilaceae; genus Geodermatophilus; species Geodermatophilus sp. SYSU D00079. The sequence continues at coordinate 11,451 of NZ_JBJGZS010000040.1, forward strand.
CGTCGCGGGCTCGGTCCCGGTGGCGGGGTTCGGCGCCGAGCCCACGGCCGAGGTCGACCGCCGGTGCGCGGCGCTGCGGCGGGACGACGTCGCGAAGATCCTGTTCACCTCCGGCTCGACCGGGGCGCCGAAGGGTGTGCTCACCACCCACGGGATGTTGTCGGCCAACCAGCAGCAGATGCGCCAGGTCTGGCCGTTCCTCGCCGAGGAGCCGCCGGTGCTGCTGGACTGGCTGCCGTGGAGCCACACCTTCGGCGGCAGCCACGACCTGGACATGGTGCTGGTCAACGGCGGCACGCTGTGGATCGACGACGGCCGCCCGGCCCCGGCGCTGGTCGGGCGGACGGTGCGGAACCTGGCCGACGCCCGCCCCACGGTCTACTTCAACGTGCCGGCCGGCTACGCCGCGCTGCTCCCGCACCTGGAGCGGGACCGGGCGGCGGCCGCGGCGTTCCTCGAGCGGCTGCGGCTGGGCTTCTTCGCCGCCGCGGCCCTCCCGCAGCAGCTGTGGGACCGGCTGGAGAAGCTGGCCGCCGAGCACGGCGCCCGCATGCAGATGACCACCTCGTGGGGGCTGACCGAGACCGCGCCGGCCGCCACCAGCGCGCACTACCCGATCACCCGCAGCGACGTGCTCGGCGTGCCCCTGCCCGGGGTCGAGCTCGCGCTGGTGCCGGTGGGGGTCAAGACGGAGGTCCGCGTGAAGGGCCCCAACGTCACCCCGGGCTACTCCCGCCGTCCCGACCTCACCGCCGCCGCCTTCGACGAGCACGGCTTCTTCCGCACCGGGGACGCCGTCGCGCTGGCCGATCCGGGCGACCCGGCGGCCGGCCTGCTGTTCCGGGGCCGCATCGCCGAGGACTTCAAGCTGATGACCGGCACCTTCGTCAGCGTCGGCACGCTGCGCCCGCAGCTGCTGTCGGCCTCCGGCGGCCTGCTCACCGACGCCGTCGTCTGCGGCCAGGACGCCGGGTTCGTCAGCGCCATGGTCTGGCTGCACCCCGAGCACGCGGGCCGGGTCGACGCCGACGGCGTGCCCGACGACGCCCTCCGCGCCGAGCTCGCCGCCACCCTCACCCGGCTGGCCGCCCAGGGCGGGGGCTCGTCGCAGACGGTGGAGCGGGTGCTGGTGCTCACCGAGCCGCCCCAGCTGGACGCCGGGGAGGTCACCGACAAGGGCTACGTCAACCAGGCCGCCGTCCGCGACCGCCGGGCCGACCTCGTGGCGCTGCTCACCGCCGACCCGGTGCCGCCGCAGGTGGTCCTCCGGCCGGCGGGGGAGGATCGCTGACGTGCTCGACGGTCACCTGCTCGTGGACGCCCACGTCCACGTGCCGCACCTGTCCACGCTCGCGCCGGCCTGGATCGACTGGGCGCGGCAGTTCGGCCCGCCCGGCATCCTGGAGGAGGTCTGGCGCCCCGACGGCAGCCCCGACCCCGCGGCGCTGTCCCGGCTCATGGCCGCCGACGGCGTCGACGTGGCGCTGCTGTTCTGCGAGTACAGCCCCAAGGCCACCGGCTACCAGCTCTTCGACGACCTGCTGCCGATCGTCGAGCACGACCCGCACCGGTTCCGGCCGGTGGCCAACGTCAACCCGCACCTGCACTTCCCGATCGCCCGGGAGCTGACCCGCCAGCTGGACCTGGGCGCGGCGGCGCTGAAGATCCACCCGGTGCACGGCGGGTTCCGCGCCGACGACGCCGCGATGTACCCGGCCTACGCCGTGCTGGTCGAGCGCGGGGTGCCGCTGGTGGTGCACTGCGGCACCAGCAGCTTCCCGGGGTCGACCAACGCCTACGCCGACCCGCAGCTGCTCGACGCCGTCCTGCGGGACTTCCCCGACCTGCAGGTGGTGCTCGCCCACGGCGGCCGCGGGTGGTGGTACGACGCCGCGGCGTTCCTGGCGGTCTCCCGGCCCAACGTGTGGATCGAGCTGTCGGGCCTGCCGCCCAAGCGGCTGCCGGAGTACTACGCCCGCTTCGACCTGGGCCGGCTGGCGCGCAAGTGGATCTACGGCACCGACTGGCCCGGCGTCCCCGGCCAGGCCGCCAACGCCCGCGCCGTGGCCTCCCTCGGCCTGCCCGACGACGTCGTCCCGCTGGTGCTGGGGGAGAACGCGCGGCGGGTCTACCGCGGCCTCGACCCCCGCTGAGGCGACCCCCGTTCGTCCGCCCGCGGGGCATCGGTCAGGATGGTGCGGATGTACCGGGGGAAGGGAGAGGTCGGCCATGGGCAAGCACCGGGCACCTGACGCGGACCCCACCGACTTCGACGCGGCGACCAGCGCCCTCGTCGACGTCAGCGGCGACTACGAGGTCGACGCGGCCCACACGCGCATCGGCATCCGGGCGCGGCACGCGATGGTCACCACGGTCCGCGGGTCGTTCACCGACTTCAGCGGCACCGCGCACCTGGACACCGCCCACCCGGCGGCCAGCACGGTGACCCTGCGCATCCGGACGGCGAGCGTCGACACCGGCCAGCCCGACCGCGACGCGCACCTGCGCTCCGCGGACTTCCTGGACGTCGAGACCTACCCCGAGATCGTCTTCGTCTCCACCGACGTCGAGCAGGTCGAGCCCGATGCGTACACGGTGACCGGTGACCTGACCATCCGCGACGTCACCCGTCCCGTCTCGGTCGACTTCACTCTGACCGGCTCGGCGAAGGACCCGTTCGGGCAGACCCGGGTGGGGTTCGAGGGTGCCCTGGCGATCAGGCGCAGTGAGTGGGGGCTGACCTGGAACACCCCGCTGGACACCGGCGGCGTGCTGGTCAGCGACCGCATCCAGATCGAGTTCGACGTCTCCGCCGTCCGCGTCTCCTGACGGGAGCCCCGGCCCGGGACGCGACGGGAGCCCGTCGGGCCGGCGGGGCGGGCCGCGCCGTCAGCGGGGCAGCATCGTCCCGTCGGCCAGGTAGCGGGTGTGCCAGCCCAGCGCCTCGGCCAGCAGGTGCGGGGTGTGCCGGCCGGGGGCGTCCCGCAGGGCGCGCTCGTAGTAGTCGCGCAGCAGGGGCCGGTAGTCCGGGTGGGCGCAGCGCTCGATCACCAGCTCGGCCCGCTTGCGCGGCGGCAGCCCCCGCAGGTCGGCCAGGCCCTGCTCGGTGACGACCACCGAGACGTCGTGCTCGGTGTGGTCGACGTGGCTGACCATCGGCACGATCGTCGAGATCGCCCCGCCCTTGGCCGTCGAGGGGGTGAGGAAGAACGAGGTGAAGGCGTTCCGGGCGAAGTCCCCGGAGCCGCCGATGCCGTTCTGGATCCGGCTGCCCATGACGTGGGTGGAGTTGACGTTGCCGTAGATGTCGGCCTCGATCAGCCCGTTCATCGCCAGGACGCCGAGCCGCCGGACGATCTCCGGGTGGTTGCTGATCTCCTGCGGCCGCAGCAGGATCCGCTCGCGCAGCACGTCGGCCTCGGCGTCGAACCGCGCGGCGCCGTCCGGGCTCAGCGAGAACGCCGTCGCCGACGCCGACACCATGCGGCCGGAGCACAGCAGGTCGAGCATGCCGTCCTGGATGACCTCGGTGTAGGCGGTCAGCCCCTCGAACGACGACTCACCGAGCCCCGCCATGACGGCGTTGGCCACGTTGCCGACCCCCGACTGCAGCGGCAGCAGCGAGCGCGGGATGCGGCCGCGGGCCACCTCGTGCTCGAGGAACTCCACGATGTGCCCGGCGATGGCCCGCGAGTCGGCGTCCGGCGCCTTGAAGGGGGTGTTGCGGTCGGGGGCGTCGGTCTCGACGATCGCGACGACCTTCTCCTCGGGGCAGCGCAGGTACGGCACGCCGATCCGGTCCGCCGGGCCGACCAGGGGGATCGGCACGCGGGCGGGCGGCAGCGCGGTGCCGTAGTAGACGTCGTGCATCCCGTCGAGGGCCGGGCTCTGCCAGGAGTTGACCTCCAGGACCACCCGGTCGGCCTGGTCCAGCCACGTCTTGTTGTTCCCCACCGAGGACGACGGGACGAGGTGCCCGTCCGCGGTGATGCCGCTGACCTCGACCACGGCGACGTCGAGCGGGCCGAGGAACCCCATCCACGCCATCTGGGCGACGTGGGAGAGGTGGACGTCGATGTACTCCATGAGCCCGGCGTTGATCTTCTCGCGGCTCACCGGGTCGGACTGGTACGGCAGCCGCAGCTCGATGCCGTCGGCGGCGGCCAGCGCGCCGTCGAGCTCCGGGGCGGTGGAGGCGCCGGTCCAGATGTTGACCCGGAACGGGTGCCCGGCGGCGTGGCTGTCGGAGATCCGCCGCGCCAGGGCCTCTGGTACGGCCTTGGGGTAGCCGGCGCCGGTGAAGCCGCTCATGCCCACGGTGTCGCCGTGGCGGATGTGCGCGGCGGCGGCCTCGGCCGACACGACCCGGCGGGCCAGGCCCGGGTGGTGGATGCGTCCAGACCCCGGCATGGGCCCGACGCTACGCGCGGTGGGCGGGAGGCCACACGGCGAGCAGCGTCCGGATCCCGGCGAGCAGGGCCAGGGGCTGGTCGAGCATCGGGTGGTGCCCGGCCTCGGGCAGGTCGACCACCGGCAGCCCGCCGGGCACCAGCGCCGCCATCTCGGCGGCCATCTCGGTGGTGACCAGGCCGTGCTCGCAGCGGAACAGCGCCGCGGGGGCGGCCAGCCGGGGGAGCAGCTGGCGCACCAGCGGGCGGCTGCCGAAGAAGCCGGGGTCGAACTTCCACGTCCAGCCGCCCTCGACCGCGCGCAGCGACCCGCGCGCGACGTGCTCGCGGACGTGCGGCAGGTACACGTCCTGGGCGGGCAGGGTGCGGAACCGGGCGACCGCGGCGTCGAGGTCCGGGTGGACCCTGTGCACCCGGGGCTGCTGCCGCAGGTCCTGCTCCTCCGGCGGCTGGCGGTCCAGCGGGGAGTCGATGACCGCCACGCCGGCGACGGCGTCCCCGTGCTCGACGCCGGCGGTCAGGGCCACCCAGCCGCCCATGCTGTGGCCCAGCACCACCGGCCGGGACAGCCCCTCCGCGGCGGCGACGGCGAGCACCTCCCGCGCCCACTGCGCCGTCCCGTAGGTGTCCCGGCGGTCGCTGTCGCCGTGCCCGCTGAGGTCGGGGGCCACCACCCGGTGGGTCTCCAGGAGCGGGGCGACGTGGTCCCACCACCCCGAGTGCGCGGCGCCGCCGTGCACCAGCACCAGGCCGGGCCGGCCCGGGGTCCCCCACGCCCGGTAGTGCACCCGGACGCCGTCGACGTCGACGTCCCGGTGCTCGGGGACGGCGGCCACCGCGCGGGTGAACCACGCCGGGGCGGTGTCGACGGCGGGGGCGGTCATGCCCGGCACGGTACGGGGCGGGAGCGTTGACCCGGACGCGGAGCGCTGGCTAGGGTCCCGTGCGGCAAGGGAACCGGTGTGCGCATGCCGCACAGGTGTGTCGCCGGGGCCACCGCTCGACGACGAGGAGCCGCCATGGAGCTGGAGTCCATCCTGGACCCCACCGGCGCCACGGACGCCACCGCCGACACCTCCCTGGCACCGCGGGTCACCACCCTGCGCGGCCGCACGTTGGGCCTGCTGGACAACGGCAAGCCCAACGGCGCCGCACTGCTCACCGAGGTGGGCTCGGTGCTCAAGGAGCGCTACGGCGTCAAGGACGTCCTGATGTTCACCAAGCCCTACTTCGGGACGCCGGTGGAGCCCACCCAGACCCAGCGGATCTTCGAGGAGTGCGACTTCGCCATCACGGCGATCGGCGACTAGGGCTCCTGCAGCGCGGCCAGTCTGGCCGACGGGATCCTGCTGGAGCGCGCGGGCGTGCCCGCCGTCTCCATCTGCACCGACGCCTTCCGCGTCACCGCGGAGGCGATGGCCCGGACCTACGGGTTCCCGGGCTTCCAGTACGTGTCCATCCCGCACCCGGTGGCGAGCCTGTCCGCCGAGGGCATCCGGCAGCGGGTCGAGGAGATGCTGCCCCGCGTGCTGCAGCTCCTCGGGGTCGAGGAGTGACGGGGGGATCCGCGTGAACCCCACGCAGCGGGCGATCGAGCACTGCTACGCGCAGGGCTGGACCGACGGGCTGCCCGTCGTCCCCTGCGACCGGGAGGCCGCGGAGGCCATGCTCGCCCGGGTCGACCGCGACCCGGGCGAGGTCCTCCTGGAGATGCCGCAGCTCAACCGGGCGGTCACCGTCCGGCTGGCGGCGGTCAACGCGGTGATGGCCGGGTGCCTGCCGGAGTACTTCCCGGTCGTCGTCGCGGCGTGGGACTCCCTGCGCGAGGAGGGCTACCCGCGCAAGGGGATCTGGCAGAGCACCACCGGCACCGGCTCGCTGCTGCTGGTCAACGGCCCGGTCCGCCGTGAGCTGGGCGTCAACAGCCAGGGCAACGTGTTCGGGCCCGGCTTCCGCGCCAACGCGACCATCGGCCGCGCCGTCCGGCTGACCGCGATCAACGCCCTCGGGCTGCGGCCGCACGAGCTGGACCAGGCCACCCAGGGCACGCCGGCGAAGTACACCGCGTGCATCGGGGAGAACGAGGAGGAGTCGCCGTGGCCGCCGCTGCACGTCGACTGCGGCCTGGCCCCCGAGGACAGCGCGGTGACGGCGTTCACGATGCGCTCCACGCTGCACGTCGAGGCCCGGCACACCCGGGTCCCCGAGCAGCTGCTCGCCGACGTCGCCGGGTCGCTGGCCCGCACCGGCGCGCTGCTGCACCAGACGGTGAGCGCCTGCGTCGTGCTGGGCCCGGAGCACGCGCACCTGCTCGCCGACGCCGGGTGGGCCAAGCGGGACGTGTCCCGGTACCTCCACGAGCAGTCCTTCCTGCCCCGCGAGGCCCTCGACCGGGTGGGCAAGGGCGCGGTGTCGGCCACGAGCCACTGGCGGGTGGCCCGCGACCACCCCGACGCCGTCCTCGACGCCGGTCCCGACCCCGCCCGGGACGGCATCCACGCCATGACCTCGCCCGACGCCGTCCTCGTGGTCGTCGCCGGGGCGTCGAACTCCGGCGTGTCCGCGGTGGTCGAGACCTTCGGCCCGCGCGGCGGCCGGCCGGCGGTCACCCGGATCGGCGCGTGACCGGCGGCCCGGAGACGCCCCGCGTCGCGGAGAACCCCGCGACGCTGCTGGAGGCGGTCGCCGACGCGGTGGGCGCCCTCGACCCGTCGCGGGCCGCGCTGGTGCACGGCGACCGGGTGGTGACCTGGGCGGTGTTCGACGACCACGCCGCCCGGCTGGCCGGCGCCCTGGCCGCGGCCGGCGTGGGCCGCGGCGACCGGGTCGGCATCGCGCTGTACAACTCCCCGGAGTACCTGGAGAGCCTGTTCGCCGTCCTCAAGCTGCGGGCGGTGCCGGTCAACGTCAACTACCGCTACCTCGAGACCGAGCTGGAGCAGGTGCTCGGCATGGTCGACGCCCGCGCGCTCGTCGCCGACGCCGGTCTCGCGGGCCGGGCCGTCGCCGTCGCCGGCCGGCTGCCCCGGCTGCGCTCGGTCGTCGTCGCCGGGGACGGGACGCCGCCGGCGGGCGCCACCGGCTACGCCGACGCGCTGGCCGGGCCGCCGGCGCCCCGGTGCGAACGGTCGCCCGACGACCCGGTCATCGTGCTCACCGGCGGCACCACCGGCCTGCCCAAGGGCGTGGTCTGGGACTCCGCCGGCCTCTGCGGCGTGGTGTCCTCGGCGTACAGGCGGGTGGACCTCCCGGTGCCCGCCGACACGGCGGGCGTGGTCGCCTCGGCCATCGAGGCGGTCGGCAGCGGCACCGAGCCGGTCGTGCTGCCGGCCTCACCGCTCATGCACGGCACCGGCTTCTTCACCTCGCTGGGCAACCTGCTGCGCGGCGGCCGGGTGGTCACGCTGCCGCAGCGGTCGCTGGACCCGGCCGCCCTGTGGACGGCGGTGCAGCGGCACCGGGTCGCGGAACTGGTCATCGTCGGCGACGCCTTCGCCGTCCCGCTGGTCGCCGAGCTGGACCGCGCCGCGGCCGCCGGCACCCCCTACGACCTCTCGTCGCTGCGGCGGGTGTTCAGCTCCGGCGTCCGCTGGGGCACCGAGACCAAGCGGCGCCTGCTCCAGGCCGGCCGCATGACCCTGCAGGACAGCATCGCCGCCACCGAGGGCGGGCCGTTCGGCGTCTCGCTGTCCGGGCCGGACCCCGACACGGTCAGCTCACGGTTCGCCCTGCCGCCCAACGCCCGGGTCCTCGCCCCCGACGGCAGCGACGTCGTCCCCGGCTCCGGGCAGGTCGGGGTGCTGGCCAGCACCGGCAACCTGCCGCTGGGCTACCTCGACGACCCGGCCGCCACCGCGGCGGTGTTCCGCACCGTCGACGGGGTCCGCTACGCCGTGCCGGGGGACGCCGCCGTGCTCGAGGCCGACGGCACGCTGACGCTGCTGGGCCGCGGCTCCGGCGTCATCAACACCGGCGGGGAGAAGGTGTTCGCCGAGGAGGTCGAGGAGGCCCTCGTCGCGTGCCCGGGCGTGGCCGAGGCCGTCGTCGTCGGGGTGCCCGACGACCGGTGGGGGAGCCGGGTGACCGCGCTGGTGGTGGCCGAGCCGGGGGCGCGGCTGGACCCCGCCGAGCTGAGCGCCGCGGTCGGCGGGCGGCTGGCCGGCTACAAGCGGCCCCGCGAGGTGGTGGTCGTGCCGGCCATCGAGCGGACGGTGTCGGGCAAGGTCGACCGCCGCTGGGCCGCCGGCGCGGCCCGCCGGGCGGCCGGCGCGCCGGCGCAGGGCTGAACGGGCGGGGCCGGCGCAGGGCTGGGCGGGCGGCGGCGGGTCAGAACCGGGCGGGCGGCGTGACGCGGGCGCCGAGCACGGCGATGTCCCGCTCGATCTGCCGGGCGGTCTCCCGCAGCGGCCCCAGCGCGATGCGCCGCAGCTCGGCGGGGGAGTGCCGGCGCGACTGCGTGCCGACGTTGACCGAGGCGACCACGGCGCCCGAGGCCTCCCGGATCGGGACGGCCATCGAGGTGACGCCCTCCTCCAGCTCCTGGTCGACCAGCGCGAACTCGTCGGCCCGGGCCTGCAGGACCGCCCGGCGCAGCTCGTCCCGGTCGGTCGTGGTCTGCGCGGTGCGGGGCTCCAGCCGGGCCCGGGCCAGGTAGGCCTCCAGCGCGTCGTCCGGCAGCGCCGCCAGCAGCACCCGGCCGTGGGAGGTGACGAAGGCCGGCAGCCGGGTGCCCACGGTCAGCTGGCTGGACCACACCCGCCGGGCGCCCACCCGGGCCACGTAGACGATGTCGTCGCCGTCGAGGACCGCGACGCTGGTGGTCTCGTTGAGCTCGGCGGACAGCGCGGTGAGGTGCGAGGTCGCCACCTGCGGGAACGACAGCATCGACAGGTAGGTGTAGCCGAGCTCGAGCACGCTGGGGCGCAGGTGGAAGCGGCGGTCGATGGTGCCGACGTAGCCGAGGTCGAGCAGGGTGAGCACGAAGCGGCGGGCCGCGGCGCGGGTCATGCCGGTGCGCCGCGCGATGTCGCTGAGGGTGAGCTCCGGTTCCTCGGCGGTGAACGCCCGGATGACCGCCAGCCCGCGCTCCAGCGACTGCACGAAGTAGTCCCCCCGCGGCCGGGGACCGTCCGGCTCGTCCGCGGCTCCGCCGGCGTCGGCGGCGGGCACGTCCTCGGGTTCGGTCAGGGGGCCCAGCTCCTCCGCGCGGCCGCGGCCCGGTGCCGCGGCGTGTGTCTGCACCAGCGATCCTCGTCCGTGCGCCCTCGCCCGGGACAGGTCGCGACGACGCTACCCGCCCGCAGGGGTGATGATCACCTGTCCGCGGTCGGCGTCCACCCGGACCCGGTCGCCGGTGCGGATCACCTCGAACGGGTCGCCGTCGAGGTCGGTCACCGCGGGCACGTGGGTCACCACCACCCCGAGCGCGATCTTGGTGTTCATCGTCGTGAAGACCATCGCGGCCGGCGCCGAGCCCAGGAGCCGGGACATGTGGAACATGCCCGACCAGCCCGAGGAGCCCTTCGCCGTCGGGAAGACCAGCACCCTGCCCGCGAAGGACTGCCCGACCAGCTCGTGACGGGACTCGATCACCCGGCCGGCGCGCGGCTCCACCCCGCCCCAGCCGGAGATCGCCTCGCGGGTGACCAGCGCCTCGCCCTCGGCGACGCCGCCGACCAGCCCGCGGCCGGTGAGGACGACCGGGGACCTCACGGTGCCTCCCCGCGCCAGGTGCCGGTCACCGCGGCGTCCACGCACTCGGCGAGCGTGCCGAACCGGCCCTGCACGCCCATGATCGCCGGCAGGTAGTGCACCTGCTTGGCCGAGTCGGTGGCGATGACCCGGGTGCCCTCCGGCAGGAACTGGCCGATCGCGGGGCAGGTGTCGCTCATCAGCAGCGCCCCCGCGTCCTCCAGGGCCCGCGCGTAGCCGTTCTGCTCGGCCACGTGCCGCAGCGCCCGCGGGGTGAACACCCACAGCTCGGTGTCGGCGTGCACCCGGCGGCCCTCCAGCAGCCGGACGACGTCGCGGATCTGGCCCAGCGTCGCGTGCGGGCACCCGATCATGACCAGGTCGACGTCGGTGTCGGTCGCGGTGGCGTTGAGGTGCTCGTAGGCCGCCCGCCGCTGCGCCGCCCCGTAGCGCAACCGCACCCGGGGGGCCCGGCCGGCGAGGGCCTCCTCCACCGTGCGGGCCTCGGCGGTGGTGCCGGGGACGTGGTACATCTCCACGCCGCCCGAGGACGCGGCCGCGGCGCCGAAGTGCTTGAGCCGGACCAGGTCGGGGGTGGCGGTGATCCCGTCGACCACGGGGATGGCCTCCTCGGGCACCTGCTCGCCGATCCAGTAGCCCAGCAGCCCCCAGTCCCGGTTGCTGGTCACCGGGACGTCGACCTCCACGAGGTGGGTGCCGTGCCGGTTCTCCTCCAGGTGCAGGCCCCAGTAGGGGATCTTGCCGGTGAGCATGGCCGCGCCGGTGCTCTCCCGGCCCTCCACGTTGGTGCGCGCGCCGAGCACGGAGTTGACGTAGACGACCGCCGAGCTCTCCATCCAGGCGCAGTGCTCGCCCTTGAGCGGCACGTTGCCCACCTGGTACGGCGTGCAGGTGTTGAGCAGGTGGATGCCGTGCTCGGCGTTGTACCGCTCGCTGGCCACGATCTCGTCGTGCTCGGCCTGCGGCACCCCCTGCACCCGCCAGTGCTCGGTGTCCATCGGCCCGATGAGCTGGTAGCTCTGCGCCCTGACCGGCGGGATGGTCAGCACCCGCGGGGCGTCGAGGCTGTGCTCGGAGAAGGCGGCGTCCGGGGTGGGGGAGCCGCACACCAGGCTGTGCCGGGAGCCGAAGAGGTTGGCCCCGCACACGTTGTCGGTGTCGACCAGCCGCTCGGCGCCGAGCACCTCGCCGTAGCGGACCAGCAGGTCCATCGCGGCGGCGACCGCCTCGCCCTGGGCGCCGTCGAGCATCGCCCGCTCGTCGTCGGCCAGCCTCACCGGTCCTCCCCCAGCCAGGCGCCGTCCTCCTGCAACCGGGCCTGCAGCTTGGCCACGTCGACCTCGCCGACGGCCACTCCCGCCGACAGCACCAGGTCGGCGGCGGTGCCGGCGGCCTGGCCCATCGCGAAGCAGGGGCCGGTGACCCGGGCGCTGGACTGCCCCTCGTGGGTCATCGACGCGCACCGGCCGACCACGTAGGTGTTGGTCAGCCGCTGCGGCACGACCATGCGGAAGGGCAGCTGGTTGTAGCCCCGCGGCCGCCGCTGCCAGCGGATCTCCACGTCACCGGCGACGTGCGCCTCCACCGGCCAGCCGTTGACGCCGATCGCGTCGGGGAAGTCGGCGCAGTCGAGGATGTCGTCCTCGCCGAGCTGGTAGGCGCCGACGATCCGCCGGGTCTCGCGGATGCCGATGTCCGGGGCGATGTCGACGACGTACGCGGCCTCGAAGCCGGGCACCTCCCGCCGGTAGAACGGGAAGACGTCGCGGACCTGGCGGCGGCCCTGCAGCTCCCCGCGGGTCAGCTGCCACACGTCGGTGCCGTCGATCGCGCTGCCGTCGGGGTTGCGCAGCTGGGTGATGTTGGCCCGCCACTCCAGCGGGTTGCGCTGCGGGCGCACGATCGGCCGCTTGCGGGGGAAGGTGAAGCGGCCGGCGGCCTCGGCCTCAGCCATGAGCGCCGGCAGCCGGTCGTAGGTGGCCCGCGCGGCCTCCGGGTCGACGCCGTTGACGCGGAACATCAGCGAGGGGTAGAGCATCCCGTGCGCCGGGTCGGTCTTCTCGTACGGCGCCCCGGCCCACGCGGCGAGGTCGCCGTCCCCGGAGCCGTCGACGAACACCCGCCCCCGGATCGCGCCGCGGCCGGACTTGGACTCCACCAGCAGCGCGTCCACGGTGGTCTCGTCGGCCATGACGACGCCGACGGCGAGGGCGTGGAACAGCAGCGTCACGCCGGACTCGACCAGCAGGTCGTCCAGGGCGATCTTGTAGGCGCTGATGTCGTAGGCCTGGGCGAGGATGCGGTTGGCGAAGCTCAGGTGCGGCGGGTTGAGCCCGTCCAGCGCGTCGATCCGGTCCAGCAGCTCGTCGGCCAGGCCGTGCACGACCTGACGGTCCTCGCCGTGCACCCGGGCGTGCAGGCCGCAGAAGGTGGACAGCCCGCCCGCGCTGCCCGCGCCGCCGGTGTAGCCGTTGCGCTCGACGAGGATCGTCGAGCGCCCGGCGCGGGCGGGGGGGGGCGCGGCCAATAAGCCGGCCGGCCCCCCGCCGACCACCAACAACACCTAAAACCCCACGACCGCGGGTGGGC
>NZ_JBJGZS010000041.1:0-23190 GCF_054050635.1 Geodermatophilus sp. SYSU D00079
CGGCGGGGGGGGTGGTGGTGGGGGGCGGGGGCCGGCGCCCCCCCCGGGCCCCCCCCCCCGCGGCCGCGGGCCGGGCCCCCGGCCCCACCACGGCTCTCGAGCGGGCACACTGCGACCCAGCAGAGGCTCGCACAACGAGGTGGTGGCCCGTGCACGGTGCCGTGTCGTCGACCCTGCCGGCCCCGCGACCCGACCCGCAGGGGGACGGCCGGCAGGAGGCCGGCCGCGAGCGCGAGGTGATCGCCGCCTTCAGCGAGATCACCACCGAGGCGATCACCGCCGCCTCGCAGGAGGACCTCCTGAAGCTGGTCGGCAAGCAGCTGTGCCACCTGCTCGGCGTCAGCCGCTGCTCGGTCTACCTGCGCCGCGACGACGGCCGCTTCTTCGGCGCCGCCGGGCACTGCGAGCGTGAGGGCGACATCACCGAGGCGGTCAAGGCGCAGGAGGCCGGCATCCCGGACGACGAGTTCAGCCGCGAGGTCATCACCACCATGACCCCGGTGCTGATCAGCGACGTGACCCACGACCCGCGCCCGCACCGCCGCACGATGGAGCGGTGGGGCGTGCGCGCCATGCTCGGCGTCCCGCTGGTCTTCGACGACGAGGTCATCGGCCTGGTGTTCGTCGACGACGTCGACCGGGAGCACGCCTACAGTGACGAGGACATCGCCCTCACCACGCTGTTCGCCCGGCTGGCCGCCCTGTTCATCCGGCAGGCGATGCTCAACGCGCGGCTCAAGGACAAGGTCGCCGAGGCGGTGCGGCAGCGCAACGTCCTCGAGTACCTCGCCGACGTCCACCGCGAGCTGACCAACGCCGTCCTCCAGGGCGCCGACCTGCGCGCCGTGGTGAGCCTGCTCAGCCAGCTGTCGGCCAAGCCGGTGGTGCTCTACGACGAGGAGTTCCAGGTCGTCACCTGGGCGGCGCCCCCGGGCCTGCGGATGACGGCGCCGCCGGTGCTCGCCCCCGAGACCCTCGCCGTCCCGTCGGTGCGCGCCGCCCTGTCGGCCCTGCGCACCGGGCGCCCGTCCGCGGTGGTCCCCCCCACCCGCACGCAGGGGCTGGGCCCGCGCAACCTCGTGTGCCGGCTGGTCGTCGAGGGCGCGCCCAGCGGCTACCTCAGCGTCGTGGAGCTCGGCCGCGGCCTGAGCGACCTGGACACCAAGCTGGCCGAACGGGGCGCCACCGTGCTGGCCCTGCAGGTCCTCTCCGAGCGCCGGCAGGTGGAGGCCGAGGGCCAGGCCCGCGACGACTACCTCTCCGACCTGCTGCGCGGCTCCCGCGACGAGGACCAGCTGACCCGCCGCGGCCTCCAGTTCGGCGTCGACCTCTCCGAGCCGCACGCGCTGGTCCGGATGTGCCTGGCCAACGGCGGGCAGCAGCCCAGCGCGTCGGCGGTCCGGAACCTCGTGGTGCGCCAGTTCGCCACGGCCCTGGGCGGCGGCGAGCCACCCGCGGTGAGCCTGCCCGGCGCCGTCATCGTCCTGCTCCGACTGGACCACGACGCCCGCCAGGCCGGGCCACAGCACGTGCGCTCCGTGGTGGAGTCCGTCGTCGCCGCCCTCGCCCCCGCGTCCGGCATCCGCAGCGCGGTCGTCTCCGGGACCTGCCGCAGCGCCACCGACTTCACCGTCGCCCACCGCGAGCTGCGCGACGTCGACGACCTGGCCCGGGCCTTCGGCTGGAGCCAGGGCGTGCTCACCGTCGACGAGCTCGGGCTGTTCCGGGTGGTCCTCAGCAGCGGCCGGGTCAAGGAGGCCCTGCGCTTCGCCCACGACCTCGTGCGCCCGCTGCGCGAGCACGACGGTGACGACGGTGCCCTGCTCACGACCTGGCGGGCGTTCCTCGCCGCCGAGGGCCGCGTCCAGCCGACCAGCGCCGCCCTCGGGGTGCACGAGAACACCGTCCGGTACCGGCTGAACCGCATCAGGGAGATCACCGGGCAGGACCCCGCCGGCCTCGACGCGCTCCTGACCGCCCGGCTCGCCTTCCAGGTGCTGGACCTCGCCGGCGGGTAGCGGTGCGCCCCTGGTCCGGCTCGTCCACCCCACCGGACGACGGTCCAGGCCCCGTTGGGGACGTCCACAACCCCGGCTCCGCTCGGGCGGTGCCACGCCCGCTCGTCGTCCCTAGCCTCCGGGACGGGGCGGCCGGCGACGAGCGGGACACCGGACCCGCCGCGGTCACCCCGCCGCGGGACCACCCGCGGCAGCCCGTCCGAGGAACGGAGAGGCCGACATGGGTTCACTGGCAGGTCGCGTGGCCATCGTCACCGGAGGCGCACAGGGGATCGGTCAGGCGACCGCCCGGCGGATCGCCGGGGACGGCGCCGTGGTGCTCGTCGCCGACCTCAAGAGCGACGAGACCACCGTCAAGTCCATCCTGGACGACGGCGGGCAGGCCGAGCACCACGTGATGGACACCCGCCGGGCCGCGGACTGGAGCGAGCTGGTCGAGCACGCCGTCGCCACCCACGGCAGGGTCGACCTGCTCGCGAACGTGGCGGGCGTGGTCAACATGCAGTCCCCGGACGAGGTCGTCGACCTCACCGAGGAGGCCTGGGACACCGTCCTGGACACCGACCTCAAGGGCGTCTGGCTGGGGATGAAGCACGTCATCCCGTCGATGGTCGAGGCCGGTGGCGGCAGCATCGTCAACGTCTCCTCGCTGGCGGCGCTGAAGGGGATGCTCAACCTCGCGTCGTACTCCGCGGCGAAGGCCGGGGTCATCGGCCTCACGCAGCAGGTCGCCTACAGCTACGCGGAGAGCAACATCCGGGTGAACGCCGTGGCGCCCGGGACGATCGACACCCCGATCCTGCAGGACATCACCCCGGAGCAGAAGCAGATCAACGCCAACGCCCACCTCATCAAGCGCCTGGGCCGGCCCGAGGAGGTCGCTGCCACGATCGCCTTCCTGCTCTCGGACGAGTCGTCGTTCATCACCGGGCAGACCCTGCGGGTCGACGGCGGCTGGGAGATCAACGGCCGCAACTACTGAGCGCCCGCGGGCCCCGCGGCGCACCCACGCACGGGCGTGCCCCGGGCGTGGGTGCGCCGCACGGGCAGACTGTGCCGATGCGCCTGCGGACCCTCGCCCTCCCCGGTCTGACCGTCGCCACCGGGGTGGCCGTCGCCCGCCGCCGTGCCGCCCGGTCCGCGTCCGCGCCCCAGCCGGCTCCGCCCCCGCTGCGCGCGCGGGAGCGCACCGTGGTCACCGAGGACGGCGTCCGGCTGCACGTCGAGGTGTCCGGCGCCGAGCAGCCCAGTGCCACCGTCGTCCTGGCGCACGGCTACGTGCAGTCCTCCCGACTGTGGGCCGGTCAGGTCCAGGACCTCCTCGCCGCCCGCCCCGACCTGCGCGTGGTCACCTACGACCACCGCGGGCACGGCGCCTCCGGCCGCTCGACCCGTGACCGGGCCACCATCGAGCAGCTCGGCCGCGACCTGGCGCGCGTCGTCGAGGACGTCGCCCCCTCCGGTCCCGTGGTCGTCGGCGGCCACTCGATGGGCGGGATGACGCTCATGGCCCTGGCCGAGCAGCGCCCCGAGCTCTTCGGGGACCGCGTCGTCGCCGCCGCCTTCGTCGCGACCAGCTCCGGCCGGCTGGACGCCGTCACCCACGGTCTCCCCGCACCCGTCGCCCGGCTGGTGAAGAAGGCCCTGCCGGTGCTCAACGAGCGCAACGTGCGGGCCGAGCGCGCCGGCCGGGTGCGGAGGGTCGGCGGGTTCGACATGCGGCTGGTCTTCGGCAGGGACGCCGACCCCGCGGACGTCCGGCTGACGCGCGAGGTGCACCGCGCCTGCTCCGCCGAGACCGTCGCGGCCTTCCTCGCCACCTTCTCCGACCACGACCGGGTGCGGGCGCTGGACGCGCTCGCCGAGGTGCCCGCGCTGGTCGCCGTCGGGGACGCGGACCGGCTCTGCCCGGTCGAGCACAGCCGGGTCATCGCCGACGCGCTGCCCCTGGCCGAGCTCGCCGTGTACCCGGGGGCCGGGCACATGGTGCAGCTGGAGCGCCGCGCCGAGGTCAGCCGGCGCCTGGTCGAGCTGGTCGCCCGCGCCGTGCCGGCCCCGGCCGGTGCGCTGCCGGCCTGACCGCCGCCGTCAGCCGAGCGGCCGGACCATCCGCGCCCGGGTGAGCGTCTCGCCGTCCAGGGTCACGGTCTCCACCGCGACCTGCCGGTAGCCCATCCGCTCGAACACCGGCGCCGCCCGCCACGACGCGTGCGTGACCAGCGATCCCACCCCGGCCGCCCGCGCCGCGGACTCCACCGCCGTCAACAGCGCCCGCGCGACCCCTCGCCCGCCGGCCGACGGCGCCACGAACAGCTGGTCCACCTCCCCCGGCACGAGCGCGTCGACGGCGGACAGCGCCACCGAGGCGAACCCCGCCACGGCGCCGTCCACCTCCGCCACCAGCACGGTGGTCGTCGCGATGGACCGCGCGTGGGCCGCCTCCGACCGGCGCGCGGCCCAGACGGCGAGCTGCGACGGCGTGTAGTGCCCGGCCGCGGACCCCTCGATGGCCGCGCGGCTGACCGCGGCCAGCTCCGCCGCGTCGTCCGGACGGGCCCGGCGGACGACGACGTCCGGCGTCGGCTGCGTCATGCCGCCATCCTCGTCCCGGCGTCGACCGGTCACGGGAGGTGACCGCCACCACACCTCCGGGGGAGGTCCCTGGGCACCTCCCGCCCCGGCCACTACCGTCCGTGACCTGACCGCGGATCGGGGGATCCGCGGGTCGACGGGGGGACCGACCGTGGAACGAGGACTGTGGACCGGCCCGGCGGCGGGCGTGCTCGCGATCGGCGGCGCCACCGCACTGCTGCTGGCCGTGCTACTGCCCGAGACGCGCCCGGCCAACCTGGTCGGCGGGCTGGGCCTGGTGCTCCTCGCGGCCGCCCTGGAGTGCTGGGCGCACTGGTCCCGGCGCCGCAGCGCCGCGCCACGCACCCGGGTCGCCCTCCCCCGCTGACCGGCCGCCCGCGACGGGGTCAGGTGGCCCCCGGCCCCGGCAGCAGCCCGCGCTGGACGGCGACCATCACCGCCCGCGTCCGGTCGTCGACCCCGAGCTTGGCGAACACACGCAGCAGGTGGGTCTTCACCGTCGCCTCCCCGATGAACAGCTCGCGGCCGATCTCGGCGTTGGTGAGCCCCCGCGCCACCCCGGCCAGCACCTCCAGCTCGCGCGCGGTCGGCGCGTCCACCGCGGGCGCGCGCAGGTGCGACACCAGCCGCGCGGCGACCGGCGGCGCCAGCACCGTCTCGCCGCGCGCCGCGGCCCGGACCGCGTCGGCCAGCTGCGGCAGGGGCGCGTCCTTGAGCAGGTAACCGGTCGCCCCGGCGCCGACGGCCCGCACGATGTCCGCGTCGGTGTCGTAGGTGGTCAGCACGAGCACCCGGACGCCGGGGTGGGACACCGCCAGCCGCTCGGTCGCGGTCACGCCGTCCATCCGCGGCATCCGCAGGTCCATGAGGACGACGTCCGGCTCGTGCGCCGCCACCAGCGCGAGGGCCTCCTGGCCGTCACCGGCCTCTGCCACCACGGTGAGGTCGTCCTGCGCGTGGAGCCACCCGACCAGCCCGCCGCGGACGACCGGGTGGTCGTCGACGACCAGGACCCTGATCGTCATGGACCCGGCACCCGCACGGTCACCCGTGTCCCGGTCCCGGGCGACGACGCGACGTCCACCGTCCCGCCCACCTGCTCGACCCGCCCGCGCAGCCCCTCCAGCCCGGCGCCGTACACCGACGACGGGTCGAAGCCCACACCGTCGTCCTCCACGTGCACCGAGACCTGCCCGGCGACCCGCGACAACCGGATCACCACCGCCGTCGCCGCGGCGTGCCGCCGGACGTTGGTCAACGCCTCCTGGGCCCCGCGCAGCAGGACCACCTCCTCGTCCCGCCGCAGCTCGGGGCCGGACCCCAGCGCGGTCGTGTCGACCCGCACGGCCAGCCCCGTCTCGCGCGCGAACCGTGCCGCCAGCCGCTCCAGCGCCTCCACCAGTGTCGACTCCTCCAGACCGACCGGCCGGAAGGCCGCCACGACCGCCCGTGCCTCAGCCAGGTTGTCGCGGGCGACCTCCTCGATCACCCCCAGCCGCTCCCGCGCCGCGTCGGGGTCGGTGTCGAGCTGCGCCGCCGCGGTCTGGGCCAGGACGACGATGCTCGTGTAGCCCTGCGCGAGGGTGTCGTGCACCTCGCGGGCCAGCCGCTCCCGCTCCGCCACGACCCCCCGCTCGTGCTCGGCGGCGGCCAGCTCGGCGCGGGTGGTCTCCAGCTGCTCGATCAGCTCGGCCCGCTGCGCGCTCTGGTGCAGCACCCGGCTGACCCACAGCCCGAGTGCCAGGCTGAACACCGTGCTGATCGCGGTGGAGACCAGCACGTCCCGGGCCGCCGCCCCGGACGACGCCATCACCACCGGCCCCGCGGCCGACGAGACGGCCAGCAGCACCGTCCAGGCCACGCCGGTCACCGTCCCGCCGACGACGAACCAGACCTGCGGGTAGGCGATGAACAGCAGGAAGAACATCGTCGCGTCGGCGAAGCCGAGCACGGCGAAGCCGACGACGAGCGCGGCCAGGTAGCCCACCCCGCGCAGCCGCGCCCCACCGGCCGCGATCGCCGGCCCCCCGAGCAGCACGTAGGCCGCGCCCAGCCCCCCGAGGACGACGAGCACCCCGGGCCGGACCGGGTCCCGGGTGGCCGCGGTCGCCACCGCGAGGACCCACACCGCCGCCGAGATCACGTGCATCCCGGTGACCGTGGCCCGCCAGCCGCGCTCGGACAGCGGCGCGCCGCCGTCCGCCACCCCGGCGTCGGGGAGGAGGACGGCGGCCCAGCGTCGGCGAGTGCTCACTCCCCGCGCCGCCAGCGGAAGGTCTTGGCGCACACCACGGCGCCGATGATCACCCATGCGGCCAGCACCAGGGCAGTGGTCCCGTGCTCCCAGCTGCCGGCCTGCTCGGCCACGGCGGCCGAGTCCGGCAGGAACACCGACCGCATCCCCTGCACCATCCACTTGAGCGGGAACAGCGCCGCGACCTGGTCCATCCACTGCGGCAGGTCCGAGCCGATGAAGAAGACGCCCGAGATGAACTGCAGGACCACCGCGAACGCGGGGATCCCGGCGCCCGCCGCCCGGGCGCTGCCGATGAACGCCGCCACCCCGAGGCCGAGGACGGTCCCGGCGAGGATGCCCAGGACGACGACCCAGGTGAAGGTGAGCCACCGCGACGGTTCGGTGGGCAGCGGCACGTCGTAGGCCACCGCGGCCACGGTGAGCAGCACCGCCAGCTGGACGACGGTGGTCAGCACCACCTGGCCGGCCTTGCCGATCCCGTAGGCGAGAGCCGGGGTGCCCAGCGTCTGCAGCCGGGCGAGGTCGCCCCGGTCGCGCTCCTCGGTGACCGCGGTGCCGACGGCCTGGAAGCTGGTCAGCATGACCCCGGTCGCCGCGATGCCGGCGAGGAAGTACTGCCGGAACCCGACCCCGGGGACGACCACCTCGTCACCGAAGACCGACCCGAAGACGACCAGCATGATCACCGGGTAGGCGAAGGAGAAGACCACCTGGCCGGGGTCGCGGGCGAACAGCCGCAGCTCCAGGCCGATGCGGGCCCACCCGATCGAGACGGCCGACGGGGGCGCGGTGCGGGTCGCGGGGACGGTGCTCGTGGCGGTCATCGGTCCTCCCCCTCCGGGGTGGCGACCAGCCGGAGGTAGACGTCCTCCAGGCTGGGGCGGGTGACGGTCAGTCCGGGGACCTCCCCGGTCGGGGAGGCCGCGACCAGGTCGCGCAGGACGGCGGCCGGCTCCGGCGTGGTGATCTCGCGGAACGCGCCGTCCTCGAGCCAGCTGATGGTGGCCACCCGCCGCAGCTCGGCGCCGAGCTGGGCGGGAGGGGCGACGTCGACCAGCCGGCCGGCGCTGATGACGCCGACCCGGTCGGCGAGGTGCGCGGCCTCGTCGAGGTAGTGGGTGGTCAGCAGGACGGTGGTGCCACGGGCGCGCAGGCCCTCCACCAGCGACCAGAACTGCCTCCGGGCCACCGGGTCCATGCCGGTGGTGGGCTCGTCGAGGAACAGCAGCTCCGGCCGCCCCTGGACGCCGAGTGCCACCTCCAGCCGGCGCCGCTGACCGCCGGAGAGCTCGGCCACGCGGTTCCGGGCCGCCTCGGTCAGCCCGACGTCGGCCAGCAGCTCGGCGGTGGGGACCGGCGTGGCGTGGTACCGGGCGAAGTGGTCGAGGGTCTCCCGGACGGTCAGTGCGTTGCCCGCGCCGGTGGTCTGCCCGACCACGCCGATCCGGTCCCGCCAGGAGCGGTCACCGGTCGCCGGGTCGGTGCCCAGCACGACGGCCTCGCCGGCGTCGCGGCGGCGCACGCCCTCCAGGATCTCGACCGTGGTCGTCTTGCCCGCCCCGTTGGGGCCGAGCAGCGCGAAGCACTCCCCGCGCCGCACCTCGAGGTCGACGCCGTCGACGACAGCTCGCCCCCCGTAGCGCTTGACCAGCCCGCGCACGCGCAGGGCCGGTTCCTCGTCTCGTGCCGCCCCGGTGCGGGCCGGCGCCGGCTGGATCGCTGTCATGCGACGAGCCTGTCGACGGCGCCGTCGACGCGGGACCGCCGAACCGCTGGTCCGCCGTCCACCGGTCGGTGGACGGCAGCCGTCAGCCGCCCGGCCGTCCCCCTGGTCGGTCACCACCGACAGGACGGGATCGACGTCCTCGTCGGGAGGTGGGCTGCCCAGCGGCGGGAGCGCGCATAGCCTGCCCGGGTGGCCGACAACGAGCTGCAGCAGCTGGTGCAGCGGCGCCTGCTCGAGCTGGGCGCCACCGCCGAGGACGCCTCGCGGCGGTCGCACTGGGCGGTCGCCCCCGAGACGATCGCCCGCATCGCGCACGGCCGGCACTCGGGCATGGTCAGCGAGCGGCTGGCGGCGGCGCTGGCCACGGCGATCGACGTCCCCGAGAACCGGGTGCGGCGGGCGGCCGGGCTGCCGCCGGTGCACGACGTCCGCGCCGACGTCCGGACCGGTCCGCACCTGCGGGTCGTCCGGGACGACGGGCGGCTGCACTAGCCCCGACGGCTCCGTCCGAAAACCGCCAGTCCCCGGCCCGTCGGACTGCCATGCTCGCTGCATGACGAGCTCCCTCGACCCCGAGCGGTGCTACCGGGCGGTGACCAGCCGCGACGCGCGCTTCGACGGCTGGTTCTTCACCGCCGTCGCCACCACCGGCATCTACTGCCGCCCCTCCTGCCCGGCCCGCACGCCGCTGGCCCGCAACGTCAGCTTCTTCTCCACCGCGGCCGCCGCCCAGGCCGCCGGGTACCGGGCCTGCCGGCGCTGCCGCCCCGACGCGGTCCCCGGCTCCCCCGAGTGGGACGTCCGCGCCGACGTCGTCGCCCGCGCCATGCGGCTCATCGCCGACGGCGAGGTGGAGCGCTCCGGGGTCCCCGGCCTGGCCGCCCACCTCGGGTACTCCGAGCGCCAGCTGCACCGGCTGCTCGTGGCCGAGCTCGGCGTCGGGCCGCTGGCCCTCGCCCGCGCCGAGCGCGCGCAGACCGCCCGCGTGCTCATCGAGACCACCGCCCTGCCCATGGCCGACGTCGCCTTCGCCGCGGGCTTCGCCAGCATCCGGCAGTTCAACGACACCGTGCGCGAGGTGTTCGCGACCACCCCGACCGGGCTGCGCCGCACCGCGCCGGCCGCCCCCTCCGGCGCTCCCGGCGAGCTGACCCTGCGGCTGGCCGCCCGCGCCCCCTACCCGGCCGAGGAGGTCCTGCTCTTCCTCGGCGCGCACGCCGTCCCGGGCCTCGAGGAGTGGGACGGGACGACGTACTCCCGCGTGCTCGACCTGCCGCACGGGCCCGCCGTCGTCCGGCTCGCCCCCACCGCCGGCGCCCCCGGGGTGACCGCGCGGCTGCAGCTGACCCAGCTGCGCGACCTCGGGGTGGCGGTGGCCCGCTGCCGCCGGATGCTCGACCTGGACGCCGACCCCGCCGCGGTGGACGACGTGCTCGGCGCCGACCCGGCGCTGGCCGCCCTCGTGGCCACCGCCCCCGGCCGCCGGGTGCCGGCCGCCCCCGACGCCGGCGAGCTGGCCGTGCGCGCCGTGCTCGGCCAGCAGGTCTCGGTGGCCGGCGCCCGCACCCTCACGGCCCGGCTGCTCACGGCGGCCGGCACGCCGCTGCCCGAACCGGTCGGCACCCTCACGCACGCGTTCCCGCGGGCCGCCGCGCTGGCCGGGGCCGACCTGACCACCGTCGGCCTCACCGGGGCGCGGCGGGCCACGGTGCACGCGCTGGCCGCGGCCCTCGCCGACGGCGCCCTGCCCCTCGACCCCGGTGCCGACCGCGACGACGCGGTGCGGGCACTGCGGGCGGTCCCCGGCATCGGGCCCTGGACCGCCGCCCTCGTCGCCCTCCGCGGGCTGGCCGACCCCGACGTGTGGCTGCCCGGTGACCTGGCGTTGCGGCGCTCGCTGGTCCGGCTCGGCAGCTCCGACACCGAGGCCGCCACCCGCTGGCGCCCGTGGCGTTCGTACGCGGTCATGCACCTGTGGGCGATGGCCGTCCCCGACCTGTTCACCCGCCGTCCGCCGTCCTCCTCCGAACGGAGCGCCTCATGACCGCCCAGCCCGCCCGGTTCGCCACCGTGGCCACGCCCCCCGGACCGTTCACCGTCGTCGTCACGGCCGCCCCGGACGGTTCCGACGTCGTCCTCGCCAGCGGCTGGACCGACGACGTCGCCGAGCTGCTGCCGGTGGTGCACCGCGCGCTGCGCCCCACGTGGGTGGAGCGGGCCGAGCACCTGCCCGTCCTCGACACGGTCGCCGAGTTCGTCGACGGCGACGTCACCGCGATCGACGACGTCCCCGTGCGCCAGCGCTCCGGCCCCTTCCTGGAGGACGCGTGGGAGGTGCTGCGCACCGTGCCGGCCGGCGAGCCGGACACCTACGCCGCGTTCGCCGCGCGCTGCGGCCGGCCCGCGGCGGTGCGGGCGGCGGCCAACGCCTGCGCCCGCAACGCCGCCGCGCTGTTCGTGCCCTGCCACCGCGTGCTCGGTTCCGACGGCGGCCTCGGCGGTTTCCGCTGGGGGACGCCGGTGAAGCGCTGGCTGCTCGACCACGAGGCGGCGGCGACGCCCCGACGCCACCTCACCCTCGTCTGAGCCGCCTCCCCCGAACTGTCGGACCCGTCCGGCAGGCTCGCCGCTCATGGACGCCGCCTCCCTGCTCACCGGTCTCCTCGTCGGCGCGCTGCTGGCCACCGCGGCCACCCTCGGCGTCGTCGCGCTGCTCTCCCGGCGCCGGCCGGCCGACGACGGGCTGGACCCGCTGCACGAGTCGCTGGACCACCTGCACCGGCTGCTGGCCGGCATGGAGCGGGCCCGCGCCACCGCCCACGGGGAGCTGCGCGAGCAGATGGGCACCGTCGGGCAGGCCTCGTCGCTGCTGCGGCAGGAGACGGCGGCGCTGGTGACGGCTCTGCGCACGCCGCACGTCCGCGGCCGGTGGGGCGAGGTGCAGCTGCGCCGGGTGGTCGAGGTGGCGGGCCTGCTGGAGCACTGCGACTTCGTCGAGCAGCCCAGCAGCACCAACGACGTCGGCGCCGGCGTCCGGCCCGACCTGGTGGTCACCCTCTCCGACGGCCGCCAGGTGGTGGTCGACGCGAAGGTGCCGTTCACCGGCTACATCGAGGCGGTGCAGGCCGACGACGCCGCCGTCCGCGCCGAGCGCACCGCCGCGCACGCCCGCCAGCTGCGGGCCCACGTCGACGCCCTGTCCGCCCGGCGCTACCCGACGGCGTTCCGCCCGGCGGCGCCCTTCACCGTGCTGTTCGTCCCCTCCGACGGGTTCCTCACCACCGCCCTGGAGGCCGAGCCCGGGCTGCTGGAGTACGGCTTCGCCCGGGACGTCGTCCTCGCCACGCCGAGCACGCTGCTGGCCCTGCTGCGCACGGTGGCCTACTCGTGGCGGCAGGAGCGGCTGGCCCGCGACGCCGACCAGGTGCTCGAGGTGGGCCGCCGGCTGCACGCGCGGCTGACCACGCTGTCGGGCCACCTCACCCGGCTGGGCTCGGCACTGAGCTCGACCATGACCCGCTACAACGAGACGGTGGGCTCCTACGAGTCGTCGGTGCTGGTCGCCGCGCGCCGCTTCGACGACCTCGGCGTGGCCGAGACGCCGGTGCCGACCCCGCCGCCGGTGGAGGCCACCATCCGCGCGCTGCGGCCGGCCGACCTGCCGCCGCTCGGCGAGCGATCCGCGGACGTCGACGCCGACCGCGACGGCACCACGGGCTGACAAGCCGGCGGGGTCCCAGCCGTCGCGGCTGTACCGGTCCGTCACACCAGCCCCTGCACTCCCGCCGGGTGTGCTCCAGGAGCCGCCGATTTGGCAGTTCTGCACAGCGCTCCGGCGGTCGGTCCTCCCGGCGACCGGCGCCTCCCGTCGCTACCGTTGCCATCGAGAGAGCCGCCGCGTCGGGGGCTCCCGCACGAGCAACGGGAGGTGCGCCATGGCCTCGGCGAGCACGGCCGACACCTGGCGGGAGTCCGGGATGCGCTCCGGCCCGCGGGCGCCCCGCCCCGAGGCGGCCGAGTACGTGTCCCGCATCCCCCGGCCGCCGGTGCCCCCGCGGGCCCGACCGGCCGGCCCCCTGCGCTCGACCGACATCCCCCCGCTGCCCGAGCACCTGGCCCGCCTCGAGCGCCGGCGCTCCGACGACGACCGCGCGGGCTCCACCCGGCCGCCGGTGCCGCACCGCTCTGCCGCCGTCCCGCCCGTCGACCGCGGCCGCCAGGGGCGCCCGCGCTCCCCGGAGCGGGCCGAGCAGGAGCAGCACGACCCCCGGCGCCGCGCCCCGCGTGCCGCCGAGCCCCGGCCCACCGGCCGGGTGGCCGCCGACCTGCCCGAGCGCGGCAGCCGGCTGCGCGGCTGGGCGGCCGCCCTCGCCGTCTTCGTCGTCACGCTCCTCGGCGCGCTGGCCGACTCCTACCTGAGCGCGGGCCTCGGCATCATCACGCTGGGCACGCTCACCGTGGCCGCCGCGCTCGGCACCCTGCTGGTGCGCCGCCGGGACCTCACGACCATGGTGGTGGCCCCGCCGCTGGTGTTCGTCGCCGCCGCCCTCACCGCCACCGCGGTGTTCGGGTCGCTGAACCTGGCCGGCCTGGCCACGCTGCTCATCCGCGGCTTCCCGTCGATGGCGGTCGCCACGGGGGTCGCGCTGGTGCTCGCGCTCGTCCGCTGGGCCGCCCGCCGCTGAGCGACGGTCCCGTCCCGGGCCGGCCCCGTCCCGAGGCCCGCCGCGAGCCTGCGCGCGGAGCGGAGGACGGGGTGTTCCCTCAGGCCGGGTCGGCCGCCGGCTCGGTGCGGCGGACGCGCAGCTCGTGCGGCAGCGCGAAGACCAGCTTCTCCTCGGCCGCCTTGACGGTCTCGACGTCCGGGTAGCCACGCTCGGCCAGCCAGTCGAGCACCTCACCGACCAGCACCTCCGGCACCGAGGCGCCGCTGGTGACCCCCACGGTGCCGACGCCGTCGAGCCACGCGGGGTCGATCTCGGAGGCGAAGTCCACCAGGTGCGCGGCGCGGGCGCCGGCCTCCAGCGCCACCTCGACCAGCCGCACCGAGTTCGACGAGTTCGTGGAGCCCACGACGACCACGAGGTCGCACTCGCCGGCCATCTGCTTGACCGCCTGCTGGCGGTTCTGCGTGGCGTAGCAGATGTCGTCGCTGGGCGGGGACTGCAGACCGGGGAAGCGGCTCTTCAGCCGGTCGACGGTCGCGAGGGTCTCGTCGACCGAGAGCGTCGTCTGCGACAGCCACACGACCTTCTCCGGGTCGCGCACCTGGACGTTGGCCACGTCGTCGGCGCCGTCCACGAGCTGGATGTGCGCGGGGGCCTCTCCGGCGGTGCCCTCGACCTCCTCGTGCCCGCGGTGGCCGATCAGGAGGATGTCGTAGTCCTCCTTGGCGAACCGCTTGGCCTCCTGGTGCACCTTGCTCACCAGCGGGCAGGTGGCGTCGATCGTCCTCAGCTGCCGGTCGGCGGCCTCCTGGTGCACCGCCGGGGAGACGCCGTGGGCGCTGAACACGACCACGGACCCCTCGGGCACCTCGTCGGTCTCGTCGACGAAGACCGCACCGCGCCGCTCGAGGGTGGCCACCACGTGCTTGTTGTGGACGATCTGCTTGCGGACGTAGACCGGGGCGCCGTGGATCTCCAGAGCCCGCTCGACCGCGACCACCGCCCGGTCCACCCCGGCGCAGTAGCCCCGGGGATCGGCCAGCAGGACGCGTCCGCGCTGATCAGCCATGACCCCATGGTAGGTGGGCGGCCGACCCCGGCCCGGCCGCGCGAGGAGACGCCCGCCACTCCCCGCGCCCGTCCGGGTGGCGTGCGCCGAGGTGAGGCTGCCAACCGGCAGCGGCTGCGGCAGGCTGGGGGCATGTCGCGTGAGATCCCCCAGGCCGTCCGTGCCGTCGCCGGCCTGGCCGCCACCGTCCTCGACGAGGCCCGCCGGCTCCCGCAGACGCTGCCGGGGCTGCCGGTCCGCGTGATCGGCCTGGCCATGCAGGCCACCATGAAGCTGCAGCAGCACTACGCCGGCCTGGTCGCCCGCGGCGACGAGCTGCTGACCGGCATCCGCGGCGAGGACGAGCCGGGCCTGGCCACCTTCGACGAGGACCTCCCCGAGGCCACCCCCGACACCCGGGTCCACACCTCGGCCTTCGACCGGGCCGGCGACGAGGAGGTGGCCGACCAGGCGGCCGGGCTCGTCGACGACGAGGTCTCCGGGCTGCCCCCCGAGCCCTCCCCCGAGGAGGTCGTCGAGGCGCTCCAGGACATCACCGACGAGGTGCAGGCCGCCGATCTGCAGCTGCCCGAGCCGGGGCTCACCACCGAGGACGCGCTGGAGACCGCGCTGCTGGAGGCCGACGGGGCACCCGACACCGCCCTGGTCGACGGCGGCACCACCGACGGCGGGCTGGTCGACACCGACCTGATCGCCGAGAGCCCGACCACGCCCCCTGCCGCGGAGAGCGGGGACGGCGCAGCGGCCGACAGCCCCGCCGACGACACCTCCGGCCCGGCGATCGACGCCGCCCAGCCGGTGGAGACGCCCGACGTCGCCACCGACGTCGACGTCCTCACCCTCGACGGGCGGGTCGAGACCGTCGAGGGCACGGTGACCGACGAGGGCGTCGCCGCACCCGAGGCGCTGGGTCCGGTGGGCGGTGCCGGCGAGGCGGCGCCCGCCACGACGGAGGGCGCCACGACGGAGAGCGCCGCGACCGACGGCGCGGTCACCGACCAGGAGGCGCGGGTCGACGAGGCGCTGGGCAGCGAGGTCAGCGCCGAGGAGAGCCGCGCGACGACGTCGGCGGACACCACGACCACCACCGGGGACGACGTCGACGCCACCGGCCGCGGCGAGGAGGTCGTCACCGCGGAGGGCGCCCGTGTGGACGACGCCCTCGGGGGCGCCGACACCGAGGCGGCCGCCCCGGCGCCGGCCGAGCCGGTGGTGGCCACTGACGAGGGCGGCACCCCGGTGGCCGCGGCCACCGACGGCGACCAGGCCGGCGGCGAGCCGGAAGGCGGGGACCAGCCCGGCGGGGAGCAGGCCGCCGCACCGGTCGAGGGCTACGAGAACTTCACCGTCGCGCAGCTGCGGGGCCGGCTGCGCGGCTACCAGGCCGTGACCGTGCAGGAGCTGCTGGACTACGAGGAGTCCCACGGCGCCCGCGAGCCCTACCTGCGGATGCTGCGCAACCGGCTCGAGAAGCTGGACCGGCAGGCCGTGGAGAACAGCCCCCTGGCGCCGCGCGGCGCCTGACCGCCCGCCGGACCGTCGTCGCCCCCTGGCACGCTCGGGGCATGACCGCCCCCTCCTCCCCGGAAGCCCCCTGGCCGGTCCGCACGGTGGCCCGCAAGGTCGCCGAGTGGATCGGCCGGCTGGGTGAGGTGTGGGTGGAGGGGCAGATCGCCCAGCTGTCGCGGCGCGGCACGGCCACCGTCTTCCTCACGCTGCGCGACCCGGCGGCCGACCTCTCCGTGCCGGTCACCTGCGCCCGGGACGTCGCCGACCGGCCGGGCCTGGAGCTGACCGAGGGCGCCCGGGTCATCGTGCGGGCCCGGCCCGACTACTACATCGCCCGCGGCTCCTTCTCGCTGCGGGCCACCGAGATCCGCGCGGTGGGCCTGGGGGAGCTGCTGGCGCGGATCGAGCGGATCCGCCGGCTGCTGGCCGCCGAGGGCCTGTTCGACGCCGCCCGCAAGCGCCCGCTGCCGTTCGCGCCGGCCGTCGTCGGGGTCGTCACCGGCCGGGACAGCGCCGCCGAGCGCGACGTGCTGGTCACCGCCCGGCGCCGCTGGCCGGCCGTGCGCTTCGCCGTCCACCACAGCCTGGTGCAGGGGCCGAGCGCCGCGGCCTCGGTGATCGACGGGCTGCGCCGGCTGGACGCCGATCCGGCGGTGGAGGTCATCGTCATCGCCCGCGGCGGCGGCTCGGTGGAGGACCTCCTGCCGTTCTCCGACGAGGGCCTGGTCCGGGCGATCGCCGCCTGCCGCACCCCCGTCGTCACCGCCGTCGGCCACGAGACCGACACGACACTGGTCGACCACGCCGCCGACGTCCGGGCGGCCACCCCGACCGACGCCGCGCACCGGGTGGTCCCGGAGATCGGCGAGCAGCGCCGGCTGGTCGACGGGCTGCGGGCCCGCGCCCGGCACCTGCTGGCCGGCCGGCTGGACCAGCAGCAGCGCTGGCTGGACAGCGTGCGCAGCCGGCCGGCGCTGGCCGCACCCCAGCGGCTGCTGGACGGCCGCGCCGAGGACGTGCTGGCCCTGCGCACCCGGGCCCGCCGCACGCTCACCCACCGGGTGGAGGGGGCCGAGCGGGACCTGGAGCACGCCCGCGCCCGGGTCGCGGCGCTCTCCCCCGCGGCGACGCTGCAGCGCGGCTACGCGGTGCTGCAGCGGGCCGACGGCACCCTGGTCCGGGACCCCTCCGAGGTGGCCGACGACGAGCGGCTCACGGTGCGCGTCGCGGGCGGCCGGCTGCCCGTCCGCGTCGACCGGCAGGATGGGACGTCATGAGCGAGTCCTCCACCGAACCGACGACCGAGCCGACGACCACCTACGAGCAGGCCCGCGAGGAGCTGGCGGACGTCGTCCGGAAGCTGGAGGCCGGCGGGCTCACCCTCGAGGAGTCGCTGGCCCTGTGGGAGCGCGGCGAGGCCCTGGCCGAGCTGTGCCAGCACTGGCTCGACCGCGCCCGCGAGCGGCTGTCGACGGCCGCCGGCACGGAGGCGTCCGAGCGCGGCTGACCACCTCGACGGTCCTCGGCACTCGCCGCCTCACGCGGGCAGCCGCGGCCCGACCCCTCGCTGCAGCGACACCCCCGCCGCCGCCAGCGCCGCGAGGAGCCGGTCGGCAGCCTGGGCCGGGTCGACGGCGGCGTCGTCGAGGAGGCGGGGAACCAGCTCCCGCAGCACGGTCTCGGGACCGGCGGGCCGGGCGGGGACGCGGGTGACCATCCCGCAGGGGCAGGCGCCTCCCGCCACCGGCGGTCGGTGGTCGGCGTCGCGGCACGTGCCTCCGGTCATCAGGCGCTCCTCGTGAACCGGGGCCGCACGGGACGGTGGCGGCCGGGACGCCAGCCTGCCCCCCTGCCGCCGCGCGGGCCCCCGGACCCACCGCTCCGTCAACGGACGGACACGATCTCGGAACGTCCGTCATGCGATCGCAAACAGCCGCTCAGCCCGCGTAGGGCTGCACTGCGCCGGCCACCTCGCTCAACTCGTCGTCGGTCGCCGAGCCGGTGACGAGCACCGTCACCCCGGCGTCCTCCCGCCACAGCGCCGTCTCCCCGCGCGCGGTGGTCGACCGGGTCCAGCTCCGCCCGTCGACGTCCACGGCGCCCTCCTCCTCGGCGCCGGCCAGGACGTCGGTGACCGCGTCGGCCCGGGCGTCGTCGCTGAGCACGAAGCCGGCGAACTCCTCCGACGGCGTCACGAAGCCCAGCTCGAGGGTCACCGGGTCCCCGGCAGCCGCGCCCCCGGCGTCGGTGCGGGCGCTCGTGACCCGGTACCCGTCGGGGAGGCCGGCCGGGGCGACCAGCGGGTAGTCCGCGCGGGCCGCGGCCAGCTGGAGGGTGCTGCTGGGGTCGACCTCGCGGACCGGGTCCACGTCCGGCTGCCGGAAGCCCGCCCAGGCGACGATCAGCAGGCAGATGACCACGAGCGGGAGCAGCGACCGGATCATGTTGGCCGCGCTCAGCCGGTTGGCCCGCTCGATCGCGGGCGAGGGGGTGGGCGGGGCCTCGGCTGGGGGCTGGCTCGTCGGGCCGACTCCGGTCATTCCCCTAGGATCGCAGCACTGCCGCCCCACTCCGCCGCCCCGCGTCCAAGGCCCCGTCCCGGGCCGCACCCTGAGCTTGCGAAGGGCGGGGAGGACGGGGTCCTGTCCCAGGAGGTCCCGTGTCCTTGCCGCTCCCCGATGGCCCCCCGAGTCCCCGCGGCGGCACCTTCCGCGCCGACCGCCCGGCTCCCGACCGCAACCTGGCCATGGAGCTGGTCCGCGTCACCGAGGCGGCGGCCATGGCCGCGGGCCGGTGGGTCGGACGGGGGGACAAGAACGGCGGGGACGGCGCCGCGGTCGACGCGATGCGCGCGCTCATCGGCACGGTGAGCATGAAGGGCGTCGTCGTCATCGGCGAGGGCGAGAAGGACGAGGCGCCCATGCTCTACAACGGCGAGCAGGTCGGTGACGGCAACGGCCCCGAGTGCGACGTCGCGGTGGACCCGATCGACGGCACGACGCTCATGGCCAAGGGCATGCCGAACGCGATCGCGGTCATGGCCGTCGCCGACCGCGGGGCCATGTACGACCCCTCGGCCGTCTTCTACATGGAGAAGCTCGCCACCGGCCCGGCCGCCGCTGACGTCGTCGACATCACCGTCCCGGTCGCCGAGAACATCCGCCGGGTGGCCAAGGCGAAGCACTGCTCCACCGAGGACGTCACCGTCTGCATCCTCGACCGCCCCCGGCACGAGCAGCTGGTGCACGAGGTGCGCGAGGCCGGCGCCCGGATCAGGTTCATCACCGACGGCGACGTCGCCGGCGCCATCGCCGCCGCCCGGGAGGGCACCGGCGTCGACCTGCTGCTCGGCATCGGCGGCACCCCGGAGGGGATCATCGCCGCCTGCGCCCTCAAGTGCATGGGCGGTGCGCTGCAGGGCCGGCTGTGGCCCAAGGACGACGACGAGCGTCAGAAGGCCATCGACGCCGGCCACGACCTCGACCGCGTGCTGCACATCGACGACCTCGTCCGCGGTGACGTCTTCTTCGTCGCGACCGGCATCACCGACGGCGAGCTGCTGCGCGGCGTCCAGTACCGCGCGGGCGGCTGCACGACCCAGTCGCTGGTCATGCGCTCGAAGTCGGGCACCATCCGCTCGATCGACAGCCTGCACTCGCTGGCCAAGCTGCGCGCCTACTCCGCGGTGGCGTTCGACCGGTCCGGCGACTCGCACTGAGTCCCCGCGCCGCCGTCCTCACCGCAGGGGCGGGGCGGGCGGCGGAGGCGGGGGCAGGTGCCGCTGGGCGAGGCGGTCCATGACCGCCCGCCAGCGGCTCGGCGACTCCCCCGGCGCCAGGCTGCGCAGCTTGAGGTCGCCGAACACCGCCCGTGCCCGGACGACGACCCGCGGCGTCCCGGCCAGCCGGGGCACCGGCGCGAGCTGCGTCTTCTTGTCGCCGAAGAGCGTCCACCCGGAGATCTCGGCGTCGACACCCTCGGCGACGATCACGTCGACGTCCCCGAAGACGGTGCCGAGCACGAGGTCGACCCGGTCGGCGTCGGTGCGCAGGTTGCGCAGGTCCAGGCGGATGTCGCCGAAGACGGTCGAGACCTCCCGCGGGACGTCGGAGGTGCCCTCCAGCTTCACGTCGCCGAACACCGACGTCATGGACTCGGGGACGCGGGTGCCCACGATCTCCACCGGCGGTGGCGCGTCCACCGGCAGGTCGGCGACGAACGTCTCCAGCTCCGCGGTCGTGACGGCGGCGTAGACGCCCTCCACCCGCTCGCCGAACTCGTGCAGGTCGATGCGGCCCTCGGACAGCGCCTTCTGCAGCCGGCTGACGAGGACCTCGCGGTCGGCGTCGGAGGCCCGCACGGCGGGGTCGGGGGCGGGGACGGCGTCCGGGCTCGTGCTCACGGTCCTCGACGCTAGTGGACCGCCCTGCGGCGAGGGACCCTCCTCAGGACGGGTAGAGCTCGGTGCAGGCGGTGTCGGTGGGCTCGTTGCGGCCGCCGCAGGTGAGCCCGTAGTCGCCGTAGGGCTGCAGCGCCGGGTCGGTCTGGTCCAGCGTGGCCAGCCGGAGGACGTCGCAGTAGGCCATCATCCCGTCCTCGCAGCCGTCGGCGACCGCCTGGACGTCCTCGTCACCGATCCCGGTCGGGGCCGGCTGGGCCGGGGGCAGGTCGGCGGGGACGCCACCGGGCGCACCGCCGGCGTAGCGGCCGACGCAGCCGCCGGGGTCGGGTTCGTTGCGGCCACCGCAGGTCTCGGCGTAGCCCTCGTACTCCGAGTCGATCCCGCTCTCGAGGTAGAGGGTGTCGCAGGCGGTCCAGTCGCCCTCGGAGCACTGCTGGGCCAGGGCATCGAGCGCGGGGTCGTCGCCGAGGGCGCCCGGCGGCTGACCGGCCGGCACCTCCTCGCCGCCGGGCGGCTGCGGGGCCGGCGCCGGAGCCGACCGGCTGGGCGTCGACGTCCTGCGCGGTGGCCCGGTCGTCGTCGACTCCGACGGCGAGGCGGAGGACTCCGTCGTCGGTGACGAGGGGCCGGGGCCGTCGTCCCCCAACAGGAAGAACAGCCCCACGGCGACGGCGGCGAGGACCACGACGCCGGCGACGACGGCGGCGACGACGACACCGGTCCGCCGGCTCCCGTCGGACGGTCGCCGGCCGTACGGCGGCTGCCCGTAGCCGGGCGGCGGACCGTAGCCCGGCGGTGGGCCATAGCCGGGCGGCGGACCGTAGCCCGGCGGTGGGCCGTACCCAGGCGGCTGTCCGTAGCCCGGCGGTGAGCCGTAGCCCGACGGTGGGCCGTAGCCCGGCGGTGGGCCGTAGCCCGGCTGCCCATGGGGCTGCAGACCGGGGAACTGCTGGCCGTGGCCGGGCGGACCGTAGCCGCTCGGCGGCGCACCGTGGGTCGGCGGCTGCTGGCCGAACCGCGGCGGGTCGAACTCCCGGGTGTCCTGCCGCTCCTGACCCGGTGGCGGCGGGGGCAGCTGACCGGGGCGGATCTGCTGCGTCCCGTCGTCCTGGCCGGCCGGGTGCAACTGCTGGGTCTCCACGTCGTCCGGGCTCGGCTGCCCCGGGCCCTCGCGCCGGGGCTGCCCACCCGAGGGGTCGGGGCCGCCCGGCGGCGGGGGAGGCGGCTGCGACATGGCGGGTCCTCGGGTGTGGAGGAGGGATCGACCGGGCGCTCGGCATGCTATGGGCGCACCCGCCGTCGCGGCCATGGCCGTCGTCCCGGTGGGGCGGCCGTCCGGAACGGGCCGCACGCGCCCTCTAGGGTCGCGGGCGGAGCACTGATCCGACACACCACAACCGGGAGCGCAGCGTGGCCCCACAGCAGGACGGCGCAGGGCAGGACGAGTACCGCATCGAGCACGACTCCATGGGCGAGGTGCGGGTCCCCGCCTGGGCGAAGTGGCGGGCGCAGACCCAGCGTGCCGTCGAGAACTTCCCGATCTCCGGCACGCCCATCGAGCGCGAGCTGATCGGCGCCCTGGCCGCCATCAAGGGCGCGGCCGCCGCGGTCAACGCCTCACTCGGCGTGCTCCCGCAGGAGGTCGCCGACGCGATCGGCACCGCGGCGGGCGCGGTCGCCCAGGGTGACTGGGACCAGCACTTCCCCATCGACGTCTTCCAGACCGGCTCGGGGACGTCGAGCAACATGAACACCAACGAGGTCATCGCCACCCTCGCCACCGAGGCGCTGGGCTCGCCGGTGCACCCGAACGACCACGTCAACGCCTCGCAGTCGTCCAACGACGTCTTCCCGTCGGCGATCCACGTGGCGGCGACCAAGGCGATCGTCGGCGACCTCGTCCCGGCGCTGCGGCACCTGGAGGCCTCCCTCGCCCGCAAGGAGGCGGAGTTCGCCGAGGTCGTCAAGAGCGGTCGCACCCACCTGATGGACGCCACCCCGGTCACCCTCGGCCAGGAGTTCGGCGGCTACGCGGCGGCGGTCCGCTACGGCATCGAGCGGCTGGAGGCCTCCCTCCCCCGCATCGGCGAGCTGCCGCTGGGCGGCACCGCCGTCGGCACCGGGATCAACACCCCGCCCGGCTTCGCCGCGGCCATCATCGAGCGGCTCGCCGCCGACCTGGACCTGCCGCTGAGCGAGGCGCGCAACCACTTCGAGGCGCAGAGCTCCCGCGACGCACTGGTCGAGGGCTCCGGGCAGCTGAAGACCATCGCGGTCGGGCTGATCAAGATCGCCAACGACCTGCGGTGGATGGGCTCGGGCCCGCGCACCGGCCTCGGCGAGATCCAGCTGCCGGACCTGCAGCCGGGCAGCTCGATCATGCCGGGCAAGGTGAACCCGGTGATCCCCGAGGCGGTGATCCAGGTCGGCGCGCAGGTGATCGGGAACGACGCCGCGGTGACCTACGCCGGTACCACCGGCGTCTTCGAGCTCAACGTGACCCTGCCGCTGATGGCCCGCAACGTGCTGGAGTCGATCCGGCTGCTGGCCAACGTCAGCCGGCTGCTCGCCGACCGCTGCGTCGACGGGATCGTGGCCAACGTCGAGCAGTGCCGGGAGTACGCGGAGTCGTCTCCGTCGATCGTGACGCCGCTGAACAAGTACATCGGCTACGAGGAGGCCGCGAAGGTCGCCAAGCAGTCGCTGGCCGAGCAGAAGACCATCCGCCAGGTGGTCGTGGAGCGCGGCTACGTGGAGCAGGGCAAGCTCACCGAGGCCCAGCTCGACGAGGCGCTCGACGTCCTCTCGATGACCCACCCGTGAACCCGGTGGTGGGGGGGGGGGGGGGGGGGGGGGGGGGGGGGGGGGGGGGGGGGGGGGGGGGGGGGGGGGGGGGGGGGGGGGGGGGGGGGGGGGGGGGGGGGGGCGGCCGTGCCGTTGGTGCTCGCCG
>NZ_JBJGZS010000042.1:0-20907 GCF_054050635.1 Geodermatophilus sp. SYSU D00079
CGCCCCCGCCCCCCCCCCCCCCCCCCCCCCCCCCCCCCCCCCCCCCCCCCCCCCCCCCCCCCCCCCCCCCCCCCCCCCCCCCCCCCCCCCCCCCCCCCCCCCCCCCAGCCCGTTCCCCGGAGGTCTGCACATGTCCGTGCTCGTCGAGACGACGACCGGCCCGGTCACCGGCCGCCTCGCCGACGGCGTCCGGAGCTGGCGCGGGGTCCCGTACGCCCGCGCCGAGCGCTTCGGGCCGGCGTCCCCGCTGCCGCCCTGGCGGGAGCGCCTGGACGCCACCGGCCCCGGCCCGGTCGGCGTCCAGTACCTGCCGGACGGCACGCTCGCCGGCGTCGAGGAGTGCCTGACCCTCGACGTGTACGCGCCGGCCGGGGCCGACGGCCCGCTGCCGGTGCTGTTCTGGGTGCACGGCGGCGCCTTCCAGACCGGCGCCGCCGCCGACTACGACGGGTCGGTTCTGGCGGCCGCGGGCCCGGCGGTGGTCGTCGCGGTCTCCTACCGGCTGGGCCCGCTGGGGTTCCTGCAGCTGGGCACCGCCGAGGCCCCGGAGCCCAGCCCGGCCATGACCGACCTGCTGGCCGCGCTGGACTGGGTGCAGCGGGAGGTCGCCGGCTTCGGCGGGGACCCGGACCGGCTGACGCTCGTGGGGCAGTCGGCCGGGGCGAGCCTGGTCTGCGCCCTGCTCGCGACGCCGGCCGGGCGGCGCGCCCGCGCCGCGATCGCCTTCTCGATCGGCGGCCTGCCCCAGGAGCCGGCCGAGAGCGCGGAGGTCGCCGGGCGGGTGCTGTCCCGGCTCGGCGTGGCCCGCACCGACCGGGCCCGGCTGCGCGAGCTCCCGGCCGCGGCCGTGCTGGCCGCCGCGCGCGAGGCGGCCGCCGGCAGCCGGCGCGAGTACCTGGGCGGCACCCTCTTCGCGCCGGTCCGCGACGGCACCGTGCTGCCCGAGCGGCCGGTCGACGTGGTGGCCCGCGGCGGCCTGCGGGACACCCTGCTGTGGCTGGGCTGGTGCCGCGACGAGATGGCGGGGTTCCTGCGCGGCGGCGCGGACGACGCCGCCGCGGTGGCGCGCGCCCACGTCGGGGACGCCGCCTTCGACCGCCTGCTGGGCGTCTACACCGCGACCGCGCGCCCGGGGGAGGACCCGCTGCACGCGCTGCTCACCGACGAGATGTGGGTGCGGCCCGCGTGGCGACTGGCCGAGGCGCAGGCCGCGGCCGGCGGCCGGGCCTGGCTGAGCCGGTTCGACCACGCGCCGGCGCTGCCGCCGTTCGACGTGCTGGGCCCGGCGCACGGCGCGGACAACGCGTGCCTGTGGGCCCGTCCGCCGCGCTTCGTCGAGCGGCCGCTGCTGTCCCGGCCGGCGGCGGACATGACCGCGGCCGACGTCGCGGTCACCGCGGCGCTGCAGGGGTCGGTGCTCGCCACGGTGCGCGGCGGGACGCCGGCCACCGGCGCCCTCGGCGGGTGGCCGGCCTACGGCCCTCCGGCCCGCTGCACCGCGGTGTTCGACGCCGTCCCGCGGGTGGCGTCGGACCCGGACGGCGCGCGCCGCCGGGCGTGGGACGGCGCCTGACGCCGGCTCAGTGCAGGCGGGCCCGCCAGTCCGCCGGCACCCGGTCGCGGGGTCCCGGCGCCGGCTGGTCGTCCGGGTGGGCCAGCGGCGGGGCGAGGTCGGGCCCGGACACCGCGCGCTCGCGGGAGAAGTCCCAGAACCAGGTCTCCCCGGGCTCGAAGCTCCGGACGACGGGGTGCCCGGTGGTGGCCGCGTGCTCGCGGGCGTGCCGGGACGGCGAGGAGTCGCAGCAGCCGACGTGGCCGCACTGGGCGCACCGGCGGAGGTGGAACCACCAGCCGCCGGTGGCGTCGCACTCCAGGCAGCCGGTGCCGCTCGGCGGCACCGTCGGGTCGATCCCCGCGACAGCGGTCATGGCGGCGTCCTCCCGTGGGCCGGCGGTCCGGCGTCCACGCTAGGGACGACGGGCCGCCGCCGGAACCCGTGCGGCGCCGGTCAGCGCGGCCGCACGGTCACCTGCGGCGTGGTGAGCATCGCCTTGAGCGCTCCCAGCAGACCCAGCGCGGGGACGGCGGCGGCGAACCAGGTGCCCAGCGCGAGCCGGTCGGGGTCCCAGCCGGCGTCGGCCAGCAGCGCCAGGACGGCGGCGGCCGTGCCCACCGACACCAGCAGCGCCAGCACGCCGACCAGCCGGTGGGTGCGGGTGCGGCGGAACAGCAGCAGCCCGAGGACGAACAGCACGGCACCGCCCAGGACGACCGCGAGCGGCGCCCACTGACCGCTGGGGCCGAGCTCGTCGAGGCCGGAGGCCAGCGCGTCGGCGCCGCGCCAGGCCAGCGCCAGCCCGGTGGTGTCCAGCCCCTGCCCCCACGGCATCCAGAGGCTGGCGTTGGCGGCCAGGCCCGCGAACAGCAGGGCGGTGCCGCCGAGCCGCTCGGCCCGCCGCAGGACCACCAGCCGCACGGGGAGGTCACGCGCGTCGGCGGGCCGCTCCGCCAGCGCCACCGACTGCTGCTCCGCGCCGGCCGCGCTCCCGCCGGCGTCCCGGGGCACCTCGGGCACGGCGCCCTCCGGGAGCCGCACGGTCCCGTCGTCCTCGGGGGGCTCGGGCGGGAAGCCGAGGATCGTCGGGTCCGCCTCGGCGTCCCGGGCCCCGACGGGGGGGAGGGGGACGGTCTGGTCGTCGCGCGCGGTGCCCCCGCGGGGCACCGGCTCGCCGGGACGGGAGGGCTGGGGCTGCTGCTCGGTCACCGGTTCCTCCGGGTGCTGCGGGCGCGGGGAGGCGCCCGGCACGAGCGTATGACCGCCCGGGCCGGCGCAGCAGGCCGGACGGAACGGCTCCGGCCGGTACGTCCGCGTGTCGGGGCGACGCGCCGACGGGTGCCTCCCGGGCGGGGCCCCGGCCTGCGGGCGACGCGTCCGCGAGGGTGTCGCGGCGGCGGGCGCCGGGACTAGCGTGGTCGGCGCGGGGCGGCCGCGCGGGCGCCGATCACCGAGCGCCGCCGCGCCCCGTCCCTGTACTCCGTTGGCCGGTCAGGAGGCCGTCATGGGCAAGCCGGTCCTGCTCAGCGTGGACGACGACCCGGGGGTCTCGCGCGCCGTCGCCCGCGACCTGCGCCGGCGCTACGGGGAGGACTTCCGGGTGCTGCGGGCCGCCTCCGCCGACGAGGGCCTGTCGGCCCTGCGCGAGCTCAAGCTGCGCGGCGACCCGGTCGCGGTCCTGCTCGCGGACTACCGGATGCCGGAGATGAACGGCATCGAGTTCCTCGAGCAGGCGATGGACCTCTTCCCCCACGCGCGCCGGGCGCTGCTCACCGCCTACGCCGACACCGACGCCGCGATCGCCGCGATCAA
Organism: Geodermatophilus sp. SYSU D00079; assembly: GCF_054050635.1. Classification (NCBI taxonomy): domain Bacteria; kingdom Bacillati; phylum Actinomycetota; class Actinomycetes; order Geodermatophilales; family Geodermatophilaceae; genus Geodermatophilus; species Geodermatophilus sp. SYSU D00079. The sequence goes on from NZ_JBJGZS010000042.1 coordinate 3,368, forward strand.
CGTCGTGGACGTCGACTCCTACCTGCTCAAGCCGTGGGACCCGCCCGAGGAGAAGCTCTACCCGGTCGTCGACGCGATGATCGAGGCCTGGCGGGACAGCCCGGACGGCGGCTTCGAGGGCGTCAAGCTGGTCGGCCACCGGTGGTCGGCGCCGTCCTTCCGGGCCCGGGACTTCCTCGCCCGCAACGCCGTCCCCTACCGCTGGTACAGCGTCGACGAGCCGGAGGGCCGGCGGATCCTCGCCGCCGCGGGCGCCGGCCCGGACGACGTCCCGGTGGTGGTGACCGCCGACGCCCAGGTGCTGCGCCACCCCAGCGAGGCCGAGCTGGCCGCGGTCGCCGGGCTGGGCGTGGAGCCGCAGGCGGACTTCTACGACCTGGTGGTGGTCGGCGGCGGCCCGGCCGGGCTCGGTGCCGCGGTGTACGGGGCGTCGGAGGGGTTGCGCACGGTGCTCGTCGAGCGGCAGGCCACCGGCGGGCAGGCCGGGCAGAGCAGCCGCATCGAGAACTACCTCGGCTTCCCCGACGGCGTCTCCGGCGGGCAGCTGGCCGACCGCGCCCGCCGGCAGGCGGTCAAGTTCGGCGCGGAGCTGCTGCTGGCCCGCGAGGTGGTGGCCCTGGAGGAGCACGGGCCCAAGCGGGTGCTGCGCCTGGACGACGGGCGCCGCATCGGCGCGCACGCGGTGGTCCTGGCCACCGGCGTCTCCTACCGCAGCCTGGGCGTGGCCGGCGTGGACGACCTGACCGGGCGAGGGGTGTTCTACGGGTCGGCGATGACCGAGGCCGCCGAGTGCGCCGACCGGGACGTGTTCATCGTCGGCGGGGCCAACTCCGCCGGCCAGGCGGCGGTCTTCTTCTCCCGGTACGCCCGCTCGGTGTGCCTGCTGGTGCGGGGCCCGTCGCTGGAGGCCTCGATGTCGGCCTACCTCATCGAGCAGGTCGCCGCCATCCCGTCGATCAGCGTGCGCACCTGCACCACGGTGGCCGCCGCGCACGGCGACGGGCACCTGGAGGCCATCACCGTCGAGGACGCCCGCAGTGGGGAGCGGGAGACCCTGCCCTCCAGCCACCTGTTCGTCTTCATCGGCGGCGCACCGCGGACCGGCTGGCTCGACGGCGCGGTCCTCCGTGACGATCGGGGCTTCATCCCCACCGGGCCGGCCCTGCTGCGCGACGGACGCCGGCCACCGGGCTGGCCGCTGGACCGCGACCCCTACTTCCTGGAGACCAGCCTGCCCGGCGTGTTCGTGGCCGGCGACGTGCGGTCGGACTCGGTGAAGCGGGTCGCCTCGGCCGTCGGGGAGGGCGCCATGGCCGTCACGCTCGTGCACCGCTACCTGGAGCAGCGGTGACCGCGGCCCCGGCGCGGCTGGGCCCGGACGAGCTGCGCGGGCTGTTCCTGTTCGCCGACCTCGACGACACGCAGCTGGCGTGGGTGGCCGCGCACGGCGACGTCGTGGACCGCCCGGCCGGGGCCACCGTCTCGGTGGAGGGCGAGCCGGCCGAGTGCTTCTACGTCCTGCTGGAGGGGACGATGAGCATGGTGCGGCGGGTCGGCGGCAGCGAGGTCGAGACCGTGCGGACCTCGCAGCGCGGCGTCTACTCCGGCGCCGTGCAGTTCTACATCGGCGACCGGATCGCCCAGACCTACCCCGGCACGGTGCGGGCGGTCACCGACTGCCGGTTCCTGGCGCTGCCCGCCGCGGAGTTCGAGGCCGTGTTCCGCCAGTGGTACCCGATGGCGGTGCACCTGCTGGAGGGGCTGTTCTTCGGCCAGCGCAACATCGCCGAGCTGGTCAGCCAGCGGGAGCGGCTGCTGGCCATGGGCAAGCTGGCCGCCGGGCTCACCCACGAGCTCAACAACCCCGCCGCGGCGGCGTCCCGGGCGGCGGCCGCCCTGCGCGAGCGGTTCGCCGGCATGCGGCACAAGCTGGCCCTGCTGGCCAGCGGGAAGATCGACGGGTCGGTCCTGCGCGACCTCACCGGCCTGCAGGAGGAGCTCGTCGCCCGGATCGGCACCACGGGGGAGCTGACCGCGCTGGAGCGCTCCGACCGGGAGGACGAGCTGGGCGACTGGCTCGACGAGCACGGCATCGGCGGCGCCTGGGAGCTGGCCGCCGTGTTCGTCCCGGCCGGCCTCGGGCCCGAGGACCTCGACCGGGTGGTGGAGACCGTGGGGCCCGGTGCCCTCGAGGCCGCGCTGCGCTGGCTGTCCTACACGGTGGAGGCCGAGACGCTGCTGGTCGAGATCGGGGAGAGCACCGCCCGCATCTCCGGGCTGGTCGACGCCGCCCGCCAGTACTCCCAGCTGGACCGGGCCCCGCACCAGCCCACCGACCTGCACGCGGGGCTGGACGCCACCCTCGTCGTCCTGGGCGCCAAGATCCCCCCGGGGGTCACCGTGGTGAAGGACTACGACCGTTCCCTGCCCCTGGTGCCGGCCTACGCCGGGGAGCTCAACCAGGTGTGGACCAACCTCGTCGTCAACGCCCTGGACGCGATGGAGGGGGAGGGGACGCTCACCCTGCGCACCGCCCGGGACGGCGACTGCGCGCTGGTCGAGGTCGCCGACACCGGCCCGGGCATCCCCGAGGAGCTGCGGCAGCGCGTGTTCGAGCCGTTCTTCACCACCAAGCCGGTCGGCCAGGGCACCGGCCTGGGCCTCGACGTCTCCTACCGCGTCGTGGTCACCCGGCACGGCGGGGACCTGCGGGTGCAGTCCCGGCCCGGGGACACCCGCTTCCAGGTGCTGCTGCCGCTCGCCGAGGGCGCGGTCGCGCCGGTCCGGGCCGCTCAGGCCGGGGCACGGGCCACGTAGACCGAGTCGAACGGGTCGTCGGGCACGTCGTGCACGGCCACGTCGACGAACCCGGCCTCGTCCAGCATCCGCCGGGCCAGCTGCTCGCCCCAGACGGTGCCCAGCCCGGCGCCGTCCCGGGCCAGGGACACCGTCATGCAGTGCAGCGTGCTCACCGCGTACAGCCAGGGCGCCAGGGGGTTGCCCACGTTGTCCTCGAGCGCGGAGGCGGCCTTGATGTCCATCATCACGAACCACCCGCCGGGCTCCAGGGCCGCGCGCACCCGCGACAGGACGCCGGCCGGGTCGGCCTGGTCGTGGACCGCGTCGAAGGCGAAGACCGCCGTGGACGGCGGCTCGGTGGGCATCGTGGCGACGTCGAGCACCTCGAAGGTGGCATTGGACAGCCCCCACGCGGCGGCCTCGGCGCGGGCCCGGTCGATCGCGTCCGCGGCCAGGTCGTAGCCGGTGAACGTCGAGCGCGGGTGGGCCCGGGCCATCACGGTGAGGGCGTGTCCGGTGCCGCAGCCGATCTCGGTGACCCGGACGCCGTCGGCCAGCCGCGCGGGCAGCTCACCGGTGAGCGGCAGGATGCCGTCGAGCAGCTGACCGTCCACGAGACCGCGCGAGATGCCGTCCATGACGTCGGTGAACTCGGGCCGGTACGCCTCGTAGGGCACGCCGCCGCCGGTCCGGGAGACCTGCACGACGTCGGGGACGTGGGGTGCCAGGGAGGTCACCAGCCGGCTGATCGGCGCCATGTTCAGCGACCCCTCGCCGGTGAGCAGCAGGGCGTGCTCGGCCGGCAGCGAGTACTGCCGGGTGGCGGGGTCGTACTCGGCGATGCCCGCGGTGACCAGCGCGCCCAGGCACTCGCGGACGTAGCGCTCCACCAGCCCGGCGCGCGAGGCCACCTCCTCGCTGGTGCCCGGGCCGGCGGCGAGGGCGTCGAGCAGCCCGGTCCGCGAGGCCAGGTCGACCATCAGCGTCACCATGCCGCCGACGTAGGCGCCGACCAGCTTGTCGCCGAAGGCGGCGATCCGGGCGTCGTCGAGGGACGTGGTCATCGTGCACCTCCGGGGTCCGGCCTGGGAGATCCACGCTAGGGAGGCCCGCGACGGGCCGGCCAGGGGCGGAGGCCCCGCTCTGCAGGGCCGAGGAACCCGGCGGAGGATCGGCGGGACGGCAGGCGCAGCGGACGCCGCCACGCACACACCCCGGAGGCGCCTGTGACGGCCCGGCCCGACCTCGACCGGACCGCGCGGGACCCCGGCGGGGACGCGGACGGCCACCGGCCCGACCCGCGGCGCTGGCGGGCGCTGTGGGTGACGCTGGTCGCCGGCTTCATGAGCCTGCTCGACGTCAGCATCGTGTCGGTCGCGCTGCCGTCGCTGCAGCGGGACCTCGGCGCGTCCCCGGCGACCGTGCAGTGGGTGGTGTCCGGGTACGCCCTGACCTTCGCGCTGGTGCTGGTGCCCGCCGGCCGGCTGGGGGACGCGCTGGGCCGGCGCCGGATGTTCCTCATCGGCCTCGCGCTGTTCGTGCTGTGCAGCGCCGCCGCCGGGGCCGCGCCGTCGGTGGAGCTGCTCGTGGCGGCCCGGCTGGCGCAGGGGGTGGCCGCGGGGTGTCTGGCCCCGCAGAACTCGGGGCTGATCCAGCAGCTGTTCCGCGGCGCTGAGCGCGGCCGGGCGTTCGGGCTGTTCGGGGCCACGGTGGGCATCTCGACGGCGGTCGGGCCGGTCGTCGGTGGGCTGATCCTGGCGCTGGCCTCCGGCCCCGACGGGTGGCGCTGGATCTTCTACGTCAACGTCCCGATCGGGCTGGTGGCGTTCGTCCTGGCCTGGCGGCTGCTGCCCCGCGGCGGCACCGGTCGGCGCGGGCACGTCGACCTCGGCGGGGTGCTGCTGCTCGGCGTGGCCGCGCTCTCGCTGCTGCTGCCGCTGGTGCAGGCGGAGTCCGGGGGGCTGGCCCGGCTGTGGTGGCTGTTCCCCCTCGGCGCCGCGGTGCTCGCCGGGTTCGTGGCCTGGGAGCGGCGGGTGGTCGCCCGCGGCGGGGAGCCGGTGTTCGACACCCGGCTGGTCACCGAGACCCGGGGCTACGCGATCGGTGCGGCGCTGGCCACCGTCTACTTCGTCGGCTTCAGCGGCATCTGGCTGGTCTTCGCGCTGTTCTTCCAGACCGGCCTGGACCTCACGCCGCTGCAGTCGGGCCTGGCCGTGACGCCGTTCGCCCTGGGCGCCGCGGCATCGGCGGTGGTCGCCGGGCGGGTGGTCGAGCGGTTCGGCCGCGCGATCACCGTCGTCGGACTCGCCCTGGTGATGACCGGGCTGGTGGCGGCCGCCGTCGTCCTGCTGACCGTGCCGCCGTCGGCGGCGGCGTGGGCGGCCGCGCCGGCGCTCCTGGTCGGCGGGATCGGCGGCGGCTGCGTGATCTCCCCGAACGTGACCATGACCCTGCGCGACGTCCCGGTCCGGATGGCCGGCGCGGCCGGCGGCGGGCTGCAGACCGCGCAGCGCTTCGGCGCCGCGATCGGCACCGCCGCGCTGCCGGGCCTGTTCTACGTCGTGCTCGGCGCCACCGGCGAGGACTACCCGACGGCCGCAGCCGCCGGGCTCGCGGTGGCGGTCGCCGGGGTCGGCGCCGCCCTCGTGCTCGCGGTTGTGGACCTGCGCCGCGACCGGCGGCGGGACGCCGAGGAGCAGGCCGAGCGCGACCACGCCGAGCGGCACGGCCACGCCCACCCCTGAGGCGGGGTCGCAGCGGCCCGTACTCCCGGTGCCGGTGGGCCGCCGACGGCGGGCCCCGGGCCTGGGCACCGTCATGGTGGCGGCGCCGGGACGTCTCCAGCACGTGACGATGAGGCTCATCCGGCCCGCGACGCCGGCCCCCGGCCCGCCCCGCGCGCCGCATCCCACGGTCCTGCTCGCCGACGCGCACCCGGTGCTGCGCCGCGTCGTGCAGGACTGTCTGGAGACCGACGACATGGCCGTCGTCGCGGAGGCCGAGACCGGCGACGAGCTGCTCACGGCCGGCCTGCGCACCCGGCCCGACGTCGTCCTGGTCGACCCCGAGCTGCCGGGCACCGACCCGCTGCAGGCGGCCCGGGAGCTGCTCGACGTCGTCCCGGGGACCCGCGTCGTCGTCCACGCGCGCTGCTTCAGCCTGGTCACCTTCTCCCGGGCGCGGCGGCTGGGCGCCGTCGGCTACCTCCTCAAGGGCGCCGACCTGGTCGACCTGCCCCGGCGCGTCCGGGAACTCGCCGCGGGCGGCACGGCGTGGACGCCCCGGGCGATCCGCGAGGTCGACGACGAGGGGTGACCCTCACCCGATGAGGACGACGACGAGCGTGCGCGGGCCGTGGACGCCCTCGACGCGGTCCAGCTCGATGTCGCTGGTCGCCGACGGGCCGCTGACCATAGTGAGCGGGGCGGTGGCGTCCAGCCGGGCCAGCGCCTCGGGCACGCCGCCCACCACCTGCTCCGGCTCGACGACGCACACCAGGCAGTCGGGCAGGAGCGAGAGGGCCCGCCGCCCGGACAGCGGGCCGCCGTCGAGAACCAGGGTGCCGGTCTCGGCGACCGCGACGGCCACGCCGGTGACGGTGGCGGCGAAGGCGGTCAGCCCGACGGCGGGCCGGCCGTCGTCCTCGCCGACCCCGGCGGGACGCCAGTCGGCGGGCAGCCCGGGCGCGACGACGACGTCGGCCGCGGCCCAGCCGGACCCCAGCCCCGCGTGCAGTGCGGCGGACACCGTGGCGGCGACGTCGCCCGGCAGACAGCGGAGCACCGTCGCTCTGTAGTCCTCGAGCCGGTCGGTGAGGACGTCGAGCAGCTCGGCGCGGGACCGTCCGTCGGCGGTCCGGTAGGCCCGGGGCACCGCGACCTCGGGCCGCGGCCCGCCCAGCGCCGTCCGGATGCGGGCCAGCACCTCCTCCCGCGCGGTCACCGGCCGTGCTCCCGGGCCCAGGCCTGGGTGAACGTCTCGCGCGGGGGAGCGGGGAGGTCCCGGGTGCGGGTCCACCCGGAGACCGGCGGGGGCAGGGCCGCGGGCAGCGTGGGCCGGCCGCGGGCGAGGAACCGGCCGAGCCCGGCGGCGCGCTGGGCCAGCCGCCACAGCCGCGGGTGCGACATGGCCCGGGACAGCGCGCGGAACGCGGCCGCCTCGGGCGTGACCCGCTGCTGCGCCTCGACGTGCTCGGCCCGCAGGTGGACCAGGATCGAGGGGATGTCGATGGCCACCGGGCAGGCGTCGTAGCAGGCGCCGCACAGGCTCGAGGCGTACGGCAGCGAGGCGTTGTCCTCGACCCCGGTCAGCTGCGGGGACAGCACCGCGCCGATCGGCCCGGGGTACACCGAGCCGTAGGCGTGGCCGCCGGTGCGCTCGTACACCGGGCACACGTTCAGGCAGGCCGAGCAGCGGATGCAGTGCAGCGCCTCGCGGCCCACCTCGTCGGCGAGCACCGCCGTCCGCCCGTTGTCCAGCAGCACCAGGTGGAACTCCTGCGGGCCGTCGCCAGGGGTGACGCCGGTCCACATCGAGGTGTAGGGGTTCATCCGCTCACCGGTGGAGGAGCGGGGCAGCAGCTGCAGGAAGACCTCGAGGTCGCGCCAGGTCGGCACCAGCTTCTCGATGCCCATCACGGTGATCAGCGTGTCGGGCAGGGTCAGGCACATCCGGCCGTTGCCCTCCGACTCCACCACCGCCAGCGTGCCGGTCTCGGCGACGGCGAAGTTGGCGCCGCTGATCGCCACGCGCGCCCGCAGGAACCGCTCCCGCAGGTGGGCGCGGGCGGCCATGGCCAGCCGCCGCGGCTCGTCGGGCAGGTCGCGGTCGGCGTCGGGGCCCTGGAACTGCGGCATCGTGCGCAGGAAGATCTCGCGGATCTCGGCCCGGTTCTTGTGGATCGCCGGCACGAGGATGTGGCTGGGGGCGTCGTCCCCGAGCTGGACGATCAGCTCGGCGAGGTCGGTCTCGTGCGCGGTGATGCCGGCGGCCTCGAGCGCCTCGTTGAGACCGATCTCCTGGGTGGCCATCGACTTGACCTTGACCACCTCGTCGGAGCCGGTGGCCTGCACCAGCCGGGTGACGATCTCGTTGGCCTCGGTGGCGTCGCGGGCCCAGTGCACCGTCCCGCCCCGCTCGGTGACCCGGGCCTCCAGGGCGAGCAGGTGCTCGTCGAGCCGCGCCATGGTCGCGGCCTTGAGTGCCCTGCCGGCCCGGCGCAGCTCCTCCCAGTCGGGCACCTCCCCGACGACGGCGGCCCGCTTGGCGCGGATCGTCGAGGTGGCGTGGCCGAGGTTGGCCCGCAGCTGCCCGTCGCGCAGGGCGTCGCGGGCGGCGTCGGGGAAGGGCCGGTCCCCGCGCAGGTGGCCCACCCCTCGGGGAGCCGTGGGCAGGCCGAGGAACGTCGTCGTCACGCCGGCCTCCTCCGGGCCGAAGTGGCCACTGTGGCCGTCACGCGGGCACCGCCGGCTTCGTCGTCTGGTGCGGGGTCACGGCGTCCTCCGTGCTGGCGAGGATCTCGGCCAGGTGCACCGTCCGCGTGCCCGAGCGCAGCCGCGACAGCCCGCCGCCGATGTGCATCAGGCAGGAGGCGTCGCCGGCGGTGCAGACCTCGGCGGAGGTGGCGAGCACGCCTGCCATCTTGTCGGTGAGCATCGCGGTCGAGGTGTCGGAGTTCTTGACCGCGAACGTGCCGCCGAAGCCGCAGCACTGGTCGGCGCCGGGCAGCTCGACCAGCTCCAGCCCCCGGACCGCGCGCAGCAGCCGCAGCGGCCGGTCGCCGACCCGCAGCAGGCGCAGCGAGTGGCAGGTCGGGTGGTAGGTGACCCGGTGCGGGTAGTAGGCGCCGACGTCGGTGATGCCCAGCACGTCGACGAGGAACTGCGACAGCTCGTACGTGCGGTCGGCCAGCGCCTCGGCCTCGGCGGCCAGGGCGTGCTCCCCGGCCCGGCGCAGCACCCCCGCCTGCTGGTGGTGGATCGAGGCCACGCAGGAGCCGGACGGCGCCACCACCACCTCGGCGCCGGCGAAGGCCCGGACGTGGTTGGCCACGATCGGTACCGCCTCGCGCCGGTAGCCGGTGTTGACGTGCATCTGCCCGCAGCAGGCCTGCCCCGGCGGGACGACGACCTCGTGGCCCAGCCGCTCCAGCAGCGTGGCCGTCGCGTGCGCCACCTGCGGCAGCATCGTGTCGACCAGGCACGTCGCGAAGAGCGCGACCCTCATCTGTCCTCCCCGTCCCCGCCGCCCGGGCGGTTGGTCCTGCCGACCCGTCCGCGCGCCGGGCGGCGTCCGGGTGCCGACGGTCAGCAGGTCCTCGGTGGCCGGTGCGGTGCCGGTCGGCGCGCGGTCCGTCCGTCCGGTCGACTGCCGCGCGGCTCGAGGCGGTCCCCGGCCGCATTCCTACCCCACATGCGGAGTCCGTGCGCCGGGTCCTCGACCTGCGCGCGTCGGCCCTCCGGACGGAGCGGGCGGTTCTCGAGGGCCGGGGAGGACGGTCAGGCGGGCACGCGGTCCCGGCCCCGCAGTCGGGCGGTGGCCAGCCCGGCGAGCACCGCCCCGGTCGCGTTGAGGGCGGCGTCGACCGGTGAGACGACGCGGCCCAGCGGCAGCGCCCACTGGAGCAGCTCGATGCCGCCGGCCACGGCCACGGCGGCCGCGGTCAGCCGCCCGGGGGTGCCCAGGCCCGGCCGGCGCAGCACCGCCAGCACCGCCAGAGGGACCAGGAGCAGCAGGTTGCCCAGCAACTGCAGCCGCGTCGCCTCGGAGGCCAGCCCGGTGGCGTACCAGCGCAGCTCGGTCAACGGTGCGCCCCACGCCCAGCCGCTGCCGCCGGCCGGGGTGAGGGTCAGGAGGGCCACCGCGAGCGCGGCGGCGAGCAGGGCGACGTCCAGGGCTGCGCGGCGGTCGGCGTCCATGCCGCGACGGTGCCCCTCCGCGCCGGGAGCCCGCTGGCAGCTGCCTGGGCGGCGGCTGTCAGCAGGCCGGAGACGCTCCGGAGGAGGTGGCCCTCATCGGGCGGCCTGCGTCGTCGAGGGGACCCGGCCGGTCACCCGGCCGAGCAGGGCGGGCGGGTCGGCGGCGGCGTCGCCGCGCCACGCGACGTGCTGGTCCGGGCGCACGAGCACCAGACCGGCGCCGTACAGGGCGCGCAGCCGCGGGAGGGTGCGCAGGTCGACCACGGTGAGCGGGACGCCGTCGTGCGCCGCCTCCGCCGCCAGCGGGGCGGGGTCGGCCTGGGGGTCGAGCCACAGCACGGTGAAGCCGTCGCCCAGCACGTCGTACACCGACCGGCCCGCGGACAGCCAGGTGTGCGGCAGCCGGGCACCGGGGTGGGCCGACGGCGTGTACGTGGCCACCGTCGGCCCGGGCACCGGCCGGCCGTCGGGCACCACGACGGGGGAGTCGGCGTAGTCGTAGCCGAGCACCAGCCCGAGGCTGTGGAACTCCGGGTCCTTGACCTGCAGCGCGGCGGCGAGCTCGGCGCGCAGCGCGGCCCCGGTCGGGCCGTCGTCGTCGAGGTCGCCGGTGGCGAAGGCCGGCGCGAGGAACGCCTCCTGGCTGCCGGCGGCGGCGATGGTGCGCTCGGCGACCGGGCGCCGCTCGGCCTCGTAGCTGTCCAGCAGGGACGGCGGTGCCCAGCCCTGCAGGACGGCGGCGAGCTTCCACGCGACGTTGACCGCGTCGCCGACGCAGGTGTTGAACCCGTGGCCGCCCCACGGGGGGTTGAGGTGGGCGGCGTCCCCGACGAGGAACACCCGCTCGCCGCGGTAGCGGTCGGCCAGCAGCATCCGCGCCGACCACGGGTCGGTGGCCAGCACCTCCACGTCGACGTCCGCGCCGACGAGCGTGCGCACCAGCGCGGCCGGGTCGACGTCCTCGCGGGCGGCGTCGACGCCCTGCACGATCGCCCACCAGGTGCCGTCGAGGTCCAGGCGGCCCATCAGCCCGCCGCGCTCGGCGCCGATCACCCAGTAGTGGATGCCGAGGGCGCAGGCCGGCCGCTGGTCCAGGTCCGGGGAGCGGAAGGTGACCGAGAGGTTGGGCAGGGTGCCGGAGGAACCGGAGTAGCGGGCGCCGATCGCCGGGCGGGTGGCGCTGCCGCTGCCGTCGCAGCCGAGCAGGTACTCCGCGCGGACCTCGGCGCGCTCGCCGGCGGGGCCGGTCAGCGCGGCGTTGACGCCGGCGGGGCCGTCCTCGACCTCCGCCACCCGCCAGCCGAGCAGCAGCGTCACGGTGGGCAGCTCGCCGGCAGCCGCGCGCAGCACCTCCTCGACCACCGGCTGCGGCGCCTGCTGGCCGGGCTCGGCGGCGAGCTCCGACGGCGTCGTCCAGAGGCCGAACGCCTCGGGGAACCGGGTGATCTCGGTGCCGAACAGGCCGGTGCAGAACACGACGTCCTGGGCGTGGGCGACCGGCAGCGGAGCGGCGGCGCGCAGCCGGTCGGCCAGCCCCCACCGGCGCAGGTGCTCCATCGTGCGGACGCTCGTGGTCTTGGCGCGGGGGCGGAGCGGGTCGAGCGTGGTGCGCGGCTCGACGACCAGCACCTCGACGCCCCGCCGGCCGAGCTCGATCGCCGCGGCGAGGCCGCTCGGGCCGCCGCCGGCGACCAGCACCGGGACGCGGTCGGGCACGGGGGTCATGGCGGGTTCTCCTGTCGTGGGCGGCGCTGTCGACGGCGGGCAGCGGGAGGGGGGCGCGTCCCCGGCCGGCGGCCTCCCGGGGAGTGCCCGTCCAGCATCCGTGGCGGCGGTCACCCGCCGGGAGCCGCTGCCATTGAGCGGCACACCGGGACGGGAGGGTCAGTCCCCGCCCGTGCGCTCCTGCCACTGGCGGACCCACGCCCGGCCGTAGTCGTTGCCGTGCGGCGTGCGCAGCACGGTGTGGATGTGGAAGGGCTTCGGGGTGTCGTAGTCGAGGAAGACCCCGCAGTGGTGGTCGAGCTCGGCGATGAGCACCGGCGACTGGAGGCGGTAGTAGAAGACGTCGCCGGGGGCGTGCCCGCCGATCCAGGAGAACCACGTCTCGTCGAGGTGCGCCTCGATCTCCCGCAGCCGGGCCGCCCGCGGGCCCTCGGGCAGCAGCCGGACGAACGTCGCGGCGATCGCCATGGCCAGGCGCTGCGCCTCCGGGGGCAGCTCGGTCACCCGCACGCCCTCGACCGGGATGACCCGGTTGTCCTGGAACGCGCCGGCGAGGTGCCGCTCGTCGCCGGGGTGCACCCGGCCCGGCGGCATCGCCGGGTCCACCATCTGCTCGTAGACCGTCGCCGCGCGGCGCTGGTCGGGGTCCAGCGCGGCCATGAGCCGGCGCCCGAGGTCGATCCGGTCGGCGAACGGACCGGACAGGCCGGCGTGCGGGCCCTCGTCGATCTCGTCGGGCTCGGCGCCGAGGAAGACGGGGGAGACCACCATGCGGCCGTCGACGACCAGGCAGTTGACCGCGCAGTGGTGCCCGTAGAGCTGCCAGCCCCACGGGGCGCGCGGGTGCGGCTGCCCGTAGAGGGCGATGTTGTAGCTCCACTCGCCGAGCACGGTGGGCAGGTCGACGACCTCGCCGAGGAAGCCGTTGACCAGCATCATCGCGTGGGCCAGCTCGGAGCCCTCGGGGCTCAGCGACGCGCGGACCAGCGCCAGGGCCCTGTGCCGGACCTCCGGCGGCTGGAACTCCAGGCGCAGGCCGGTGTCGAACTGCATGAACTCCGGGTTGGCCCAGGTCTGCCACTCGACGGCGTCGACGGGGAAGGTGATCCGCTCCCGCGCCTCGTCGTCCAACGCCGAGAGCAGGTCCTCGGCCGCGGCGACCATCGCCTCGACCGGTGCCTCCTCGCCGGGGCGGGCCGGCTCCAGCGGGTACAGGCCCTCCCGCAGGGTGCCGTCCTCGGTGACCCCGCGGAACTCGGCGCGGTACAGCGGGGTCCAGCCCTCGACCAGGCCGCCGGTGAAGGTGCCCGGCGTCCGGGCGTGCTCGCGGTAGGTGTGGGGGTCCATGCCCCGCACCTCGGCCAGCCGCGGGTGGTCGTGCGGGAACAGGTACTGGCGGAACTCACCGGACACGGCTCAGGCCCTCCGGGACTCGTTGCCGACCACGGGGTTGCGCAGCACGCCGAGGCGCTCGACCTCGACCTCGACGACGTCGCCGGGCTGCAGCAGCCACGGGGGCGTGCGCGCGTAGCCGACGCCGGACGGCGTGCCGGTGGCCAGCAGGTCGCCGGGGCGCAGCGTGAAGGTGTGGGAGATCAACGAGAGGGTGTCGCCGACGGTGTAGACCATCTCGTCGGTGCGCCCGTCCTGGACGACCTCGCCGTTGACCCGCGTCTGCACCCGCAGGCCGTCGCGCAGGTCGCCGACCTCGGCGGCGGGCACCATCGGGCCCAGGGGACCGGAGCGGTCGCCGTTCTTGCCGAGGATCCACTGGCTGGTGAGCTTCTGGGCCCGCCGTGAGGTGAGGTCGTTGAAGGTGGAGTAACCGACGACGGCGGCCAGCGCCTCCTCCGGGGAGGCGTCGACCAGCGTGCCGCCGACCCAGGCCACGACCTCGCCCTCCCAGTCCAGGCCGTCCTCGTTCGACGGCACCGGCACCTCGGCGCCGTCCACGGTCAGCGACTGCGTCCAGCGGGCGAACAGCGTCGGGTGGGGCGGCAGCTCCTCCCCGGCGAACGAGCCCTCGGCGACGTGCTTGAGGTAGTTCAGCCCGATGCAGACCACCCGGGCGCCGGGCAGCACCGGCGGCACCCGCTCCACATCGGCCACGGGCAGCGTCGGCCCGGCCGGCTCGCGGCCCAGGTGCCCGGCGGCGTCGGCCCAGAACTCCTCGAGAGCGGCGACGACGGTGACCTCGGTGCCGTCGTCGGAGAGGGCGGCGACCTCGACGCGGCCGTCGCGGCGGATGCCCACGATCCTCATGGCTGGACTCCTTCGGGTGTCAGGTGGCGCTGCAGGAAGGCGATCGTCCGGTCCGCCGCGTCGCGGGCGGCACCCGGGGTGCCGAGCCACAGGTGGTCGGCGCCGTCGTGGGTGTGCAGCTCGACGTCGGCCCCGGCGCTGCGCAGCGCCGCGGCCAGCCGCTCGCTCTGCACGCACGGCACGAACCGGTCGGCGGTCCCGTGCAGCAGCAGGAACGGCGGCGCGGCGGGGGAGACGTGGGTGACCGGGCTGGCCGAGGCGGCGGCGTCGGGCACCGCGGCCGGGGGCGCGCCCAGCAGCTGCGCCTCGCGGGTGGTGGGGTCGCCCGGATCGGCCTGCACGTCACCGGCGAGGCCCACCAGGTCGGTCGGCGGGTACCAGGCCGCGACGGCGGCGACGGTGCTCGCCGGTCCGGTCACCCCGACGTCCCCCTCGAGCGCGGGGTCGGTGACCAGTCCGAGCAGCGCGGCCAGGTGGCCGCCGGCGGACTCGCCCCAGGCGGCGACCCGGTCCGGGTCGACGCCGAGCTCGCCGGCCCGGGCGCGCAGCCAGCGGACGGCGGCCTTGGCGTCGGACAGCTGCGCCGGCCATCCCGCCTCGCCCGAGAGCCGGTAGTCGGCGCTCGCGACGGCGATGCCGGCCTGCGCGACCTCCTCGAACAGCGACGGGCCGGGGAAGGCGGGGCCGGCCGAGCGGCGGCTGCCCAGCCGCCAGCCGCCGCCGTGCAGGAAGACGACGACCGGCGCGGGCGCTCCGCCGGCGGGCAGGTACAGGTCCAGCTCCAGGGGGCGCACCCCCGGGACGTCGGCGTACGGCACCCCGGCGAGCAGCCGGGTGCCGCCGGGGCCGGGCACCGGGCGCGGGAGCGGCGCCTCGTGCGCGGGCGCGGGGAGGGGCAGGGCGGGGGTGGGCACGGGACTCCTCACGGCGCCGGGCGCGACCCCGGGGGCCGCGCCCGGCGGGCGGTGCGGGACGGGACTCAGCTCTCGCGGGCGTCGGGCCACTCGACGTCGGGCAGGAACTGCATGTGGTGCTGCTGCGCGGCGGCCTGCATGCGCGGGAGGTCGGGGACGAACGGCGGCTGCTGGGCGGTCGCGTGGTCGGTCTCGGTGCCCATGTGCTGGAAGAACCGCTCGAACCCGCCGGAGAGCACGCCCATCATCCGGGCGGCCTCCTCGATCCGGTACGCGTGGGCGAAGCCGGCCGGCACGTAGCCGAAGTCGCCGGCGCCCAGCAGCCGCGAGGTCCTGACGCCCTCGGCGTCCTCGTAGAACAGCCGCACCCGGCCCTCGAGCACGTAGAAGGTCTCGTGGGTCTCGTCGTGCGAGTGGGTCGGGATGATCTCCCCGGCCGGCGACTCGCTGGTGACGATGCCGAACTGGCCGTCGGTCTCGTCGCCGGACAGCAGCACGGTGAACAGGTCGGTGAACAGCATCGAGTGCTCGCCCTCGCCGCGCCTGAGGACGTAGGGCTGCGGCCTGCCGGGCAGCACGCCCCGCCACTGCGGGCCCTTCGCGGGGTCGACCAGGTACTCGAAGCTCATCAGTTCTCCCTGCGGGGTCAGCGGTGACCCCCCGAGCATCGGTGACCGCCGTGCCCGCCCTCAGTGGCTGTGCCATTGAGCGGCACGACGGGGTGCGGATCAGGCCGGACCGGTCGGCTCCGCGGTGGTGCCGAGGGCGCGCCGGGCACCCAGCCCGCGGGAGACGGCACGGGCGGCGGTGCGCACGGCCGGGCCCAGCATGCGCGGATCGGCGTCCTCCGCCGGGACGATCACCGACAGCGCCGCGGTGACCCGGTCGTCCGGACCGAACACCGGCGCGGCCACCGACACGAGCGGCTGCGGCGCCGGGCGGCGGATCCGGGCCAGCCCGTCGCGGCGCACCTCGGCCAGGGTCCGGCGCAGCGCGGCGGGGGACACCGCCACGCGCTCCGGCTCGTGCACCAGCGGCCGGCCCAGCACCTCCTCCTGGAACCCGGCCTCGGCGAAGGCGAGCAGCACGAGACCGACGCCGGTGGAGTGCAGGGGCAGGCGGCCCCCGACGCGGTAGAGGACCGGCACCGACTGGTGCCCGGACAGCCGCTCCACCAGCAGCGCCTCGTCGCCGTCCCGGACGGCGAGCAGCACGTGCTGTCGGGTGACCTCGGCGAGGTCGCCCATGTAGGGCATGGCCACCTGGCGCAGCCCGTGCCCGCGCGGCGCCAGGGAGGCGACCTCCCACAGGCGCAGCCCGACGGCGAACCGCCCGTCCTCGCCGCGCTCCAGCGCGCCCCAGGCCACCAGCCGGTTGGCCAGCCGCAGCGCCGAGCTGGTGG
This sequence comes from Geodermatophilus sp. SYSU D00079, assembly GCF_054050635.1. Lineage (NCBI taxonomy): Bacteria > Bacillati > Actinomycetota > Actinomycetes > Geodermatophilales > Geodermatophilaceae > Geodermatophilus > Geodermatophilus sp. SYSU D00079. The sequence continues at coordinate 19,387 of NZ_JBJGZS010000042.1, forward strand.
GGATCCCGCTGCGCCGGCTCAGCTCGCCGAGGCTCAGCGACCGGTGCCCGGCGTCGAAGGCGGCGAGGAGGGAGAGGGCCCGGTCGACGACCGGGTCGCCCTGCGGGGGCCGGTGTCCCCGCCCGCGGGGCGGAGGGGGCGGGACGTCGGTCACCGCGGGCACCTCCGCCCGCGGAGGTGCCGGCGCGCGCTGCACTGGTCTGCCATCGGGCGGCATGGTGCCAGGAGCGCGCCCGGGCCGGGCCGTCCCGGGCCGGGTGACCAGGACGGGCCGCGGCGGGACGGCGCCCCAAGATGGTCAGTTCTGGTCATGCGGTCCGAGCCTCCCGGGTCGCACCCTCGGACTGCACAGTCCCACGGCCCGGGGACGGCCCCGGACCGGTCACCGGAGGAAGGTCGATGACCGCAGCCGACCGCGCCGCGTCGCTGGGGGAGACCGGAGGGCGGGAGCACGCACCGGCGGTCGAGGGGCGCCGGGACGACGTCCGGCCGGGCACGCGGCTGCTGCTGCGCGCGTTCGTGGGGCTCACCCTGCTCGCCGTCTGCCAGCTGCTGCTGCGCCCGGGGGCGACCGAGGAGGCCTTCGCCTGGCACATCCACGCCGAGGTGACCGCGGCCTTCCTCGGTGCGAGCTACGCGGCGGGGTTCGTGCTCTCCCTCCACGCCCTGCGGCAGCGGAGGTGGAGCCTGGCGCGCATCCCGGTGATCACCGTCGGCGTCTTCACCGCCGTGACCCTCACGGCGACGCTGCTGCACACCCACAAGCTGCAGCTGACCAGCGGGGTCCCGACCGCGCGGGCGGCTGCCTGGCTGTGGCTGGTCGTCTACCTGGTCGTCCCCTTCGCGTGCTACGCCGTCGTCCGCCGGCAGGGGTGGCGGCGGGCGCGGTCGTCGGTCGCCCGCCGGCCGATGCCGACGTGGCTCGCGGTCCTGGTGGGCGTGCAGGGCGCGCTCCTGACGACGGCGGGCGTGCTGCTGGTCATCGGCGGCGCCGCGGTGCACCACCACGCCGAGCCGATCACCCGCTTCTGGCCGTGGGAGCTGATGCCGCTGAGCGCGCAGGTCGTGGGCGCCTGGCTGGTCGCCTTCGGGGTGGCCGCCGCCCTGGTGATCCGGGAACGCGACCTCACGCGCCTGGTCGGCCCGTCGGTGGCGTACGCGGTCTTCGGGGCGCTGCAGCTGCTGGTGCTGGCCCGGTACCGGGACGCGGTGAGCGCCGCGGACCCGTGGCTGTGGGCGTACGTGCTCCTCACCGCCTCGGTCGTCGTCGCCGGCGGGTACGGCTGGTGGGCCGCCCGGCGCGGCGCGGCGGCCGGGGACCCGGCCCGGCCGGAGGTGCCGCGCGGCGCCGGGCAACGGGCACCGGAGCCCGTGGGCTGACCCGCCCGGCCGAGCCGGCCGGGCGGCGCCGTCGGGGGGGGGGGGGGGGGGGGGGGGGGGGGGGGGGGGGGGGGGGGGGGGGGGGGGGGGGTGGGGGGTGGGTGGCCTCGTACCCCACAACCACCACCCGCCGCACCCCCG
>NZ_JBJGZS010000043.1:0-17744 GCF_054050635.1 Geodermatophilus sp. SYSU D00079
CAGCCGCATGTGGTAGGTGGCTGCGCCCAGCTGCTGGGCGGCCCACAGGAACGCATCGGCGTACTCCGGGCGCTCGGCGCCGCGGGACAGGACCGCCACGGTCTCGCCCTCGTGCACCGCCGACAGCTTCAGCTGCTCCAGGCAGATGGAGTTGAACAGGTTCTGGTCCATGGGTCTCTCCTGACTCAGGCCGGGGACAGGGGGGCGGTGTGTGCGAGCAGGTACGGACGGACGGCGTCGAGGAAGCCGGGCAGGGCGTCCCACGGCACCATGTGGCCGGCGCCGGGGACCGTCACGATCTCGATGTCGGGCCGGGCCCGCCGCAGGTCGGCGACGGCCGGGAGCGGGACGACCGGGCTGTCCCCGCCGCGCACCAGGACCACCGGCGGCGTGAGCCGGGCCCAGTAGTCGAAGAAGTCCTCGGTCTCGAAGCCCTCGTGGGTCTCGAGCACGGCGGTCTCGTCGCAGGAGGCGAGCACCTCTGCCCGCAGCTGCAGCTCGCGCTCGGGCCACCGCGGGTAGAAGCGGCGGACGCCGGCGGCGTCGGTACCGCGCTGGGCCTCGTGCAGCTGCTCGAGGAAGGCCTCGCGGGAGGTGGGGTACGGGCCGCGACCGGGGCCGGACGTCGGCGGGTCGACCAGCACCAGCAGCCCGTGGTCGGCCGGCTGGTGCAGCACCGCCCAGGCGGCGGCGATCCGGGCGCCCATGGAGTGCCCGACGACGACCGGTGAGCGCAGCTGCAGCGCCTCCACCAGCCCAGCGACGTCCGCGGCGTAGTCGGTCAGCCGGTGGGCGCCGGCCGGGGCCCGGTCGCTCTCCCCGCGCCCGCGGACGTCGGGCACCGTCACCCGGAACCCCAGGTCCGCGAGGAGCACCGCCAGGAAGTCGGCGGTCGCGGCCGGGCTGGTGATCCCGGGCAGCAGGAGCAGGTCCCGGGCACCGGGCTGCCCGTACCGCAGCACGTGGTGCCGCAGGCCGTTGGCCTCGACGTACGCGGACTCCCCGCGGATCTCGACGGTCGTCACGGGCGCACCTCCGCCGGCAGCTGGTCGACCGCCCACTCCAGCCACGGGGCGGCCAGCTCGGCCGCGGCGGGCAGCCGCACCCGGTCGGCCATGTACCGGAGCTTCTCCTCGGCCTTGGCCCGGGAGCACGCCCCTGACAGCACCCAGTCGCAGGTCAGCCCGGCGAGGGTCTCCAGGAAGGAGAGCGAGTCCCCGGCCTGGACGTCGTCGGCGCCGCGCAGTCCGCCCACCTCGTGCAGCCCGACCAGCCGGCGCACCTCCCGCAGCTGGACCTGTGCGGCGGCCGGGCCGATGCTGCCCAGCCAGACACCGACCGACTCCGCGGAGCGCAGCGAGTGCGGGTAGAGGTAGAAGGGGTCGTCCCAGACCTGGACGGCGTGGTCGAGCTTCGGGCCGCCGGGGAACATCCGCTCGATGTCGTGGGTCATGGCCGCCAGGCGCATCTCCACGGTCGCGGCCGGGTTGAGGTGCACCAGCCAGTCCCGCGCCCGCATCAGGTGCTCGGCCTGGTCGTAGGGGCGCACCCACTCGGCGGCGAGCGCCTCGACCTCGGTCTCCAGGGGCACCACGGGGGCCGTCCAGGGCATGGGGACCGACGTCGTGACCGACGGGGAGGCGGTCATCGCCGGCCCCGCCGCCGGCTGCGCCGCAGCCCCACGATGCTGAGGACCACCGACACCGCCGAGAGCGCCGCGGCCACCTTCGACCAGGGGTCGCCGGCCGGCACCCGCTCGGTCACCGGGGGCAGGGCCCGCAGCGCGGGGCGGGCGGCATCCGCGGTGCCCGCCGCCGTTCCGGCCGGGCGACCGGTGGCCGGCTGGGCGGCCCCGCCCAGCGCGGCCTCGAGGTTGCGGGCGAACTGCGCGGTCACCTTGCCGGCCTGCTTGGCGACCACCTTCTGGCCGACGCTGCCGAGCGCTCCGGCGAGCGCGACGTCGCCCTCGACCATCACCAGGGTGGCGTCGCCGGCCGGCTCCAGCTGGACCGAGACGGTGGCGCGCACGTTGCCCATCGCGCCCCGGACGCTCTTGCCGGTGGCCGTGAAGCCGATGAGCTTCTCCGGCACGCGCTCGACGATGGTCACCTTCGCCGCGAACGTCGCCGTCATCGGGCCCACGCTCTGGGTCAGCCGGACGTCGATGTCGTCGGGGGTGACGACGGTCAGCTCCTCGACCCCGGGCACGCACCCGGCGACGGCCTCGGGCCGCTCGAAGAACTCCCACACCGAGGCCACCGGCCGGGCGACCTCGAACTCCTCACGCAGCTTCATGGTTCCTCTCCTCCCGCACCGGGCGGGGTGTCTCCCCGGCGCCCGGGGACGCGGGGAACGGGGACGGACGGCGGGACCGTCCGTGGGGTCAGGTGGCGGCGCCGGTGCGCAGCTCGGTGAGCACGCGCCGCACGTACGCCGGCACGAGGTGGCGGCGGTACTCCGCGGAGGCGCGCACGTCGGACGGTGGGTCGGCGACCTCCAGCGCGGCGGCCGCGGCCGCGGCGACGGCGGCGTCGTCGAGCGCGGTGCCCTCCACCGCCGCCGCGGCGGCGGTGGCGAGGACCGGCGTGTCGGCCACCCCGCCGAGGGCGATCCGGACGCCGCGCCACCGTCCGTCGTCGTCACGGTCGCCGGTGGCCACCACGCTGACGACGGCGAAGTCGTTGTGCTTGCGGCACAGCTCCGCGAACGCGGCGTGCCGGGGTGACCGCGGGAACTCGACCTCGGTGACCAGCTCGTCGAGCTCCAGCGCGGTGGCGTAGGAGCCGACGTAGAGCTCCGACACCGGGATCCGGCGGGTGCCGCGCGGTCCGGTCGCGGTCACCACCGCGCCGAGCACGAGGGCGGCCAGCGGGAACTCCCCGGTCGGGTCGCCCTGCACCAGGGCCCCGCCGACCGTGCCCCGGTTGCGCACCTGCCGGTCGCCGATGTGCCGCACGATCCGGGGCAGCAGGGGCAGCCGCTCGGCGACCAGCTCCGAGCGCTCCAGTGTCGAGTAGCGCACCAGCGCCCCCAGCACGGTCCGCTCGCCGTCGACGCGCACGTCGTCCAGGTCGTCGACCTCGTTGATGTCGACGATCGCGGCCGGCCGCCACAGCCGCATGTTCAGCATGGGGACCAGGCTCTGGCCCCCGGCCAGCACCCGGGCGGTGCCGTCGTACTCCCCCAGCCGGGCCACGGCCTCGGCCACCGTGGCCGGCCGGTGGTAGGCGAAGGCTGCGGCCTTCACGAGGTCCGTCCCCTCCCCTGGGCGACGCCCACCCCGGCGAACCGGGCGAGCACGTGGTTGACCGCCGACTTCTTCTCCGTGACCAGCGGCGCGGCCGCGCGGGCGCTCCACACCGTCTCGGGGCGGACCTGCAGCACGTGCACGTCACCGGCCTCGCTGACGGCCCACTCGATGTCCTGCGGGGCGCCGCGGTGCCGCTCGATCCGCTTGGCGAGCTGGGCCAGTGCGTCGATCTGCGCGTCCTCCAGGCACGCCGCGTCACAGCGGTCGGTGGGGACCGGCACGAGCCCCACCGCGGAGGTGGCCGGATCGACGCTGTACTGCTCCTCCTGCCGGACCACCTCCCGCCGCACGACCTCGAAGGTGACCTTGTCGACGACGTAGCGGCTGGGGGTGATGCCGCCGCTGACCACGCCCTCCCCGAGGCCCCAGCAGCCCTCGATGACCACCTTGGAGCGATCGCCGCTGACCGGGTCTAGGGTGAACATGACCCCCGCCGAGCGCGCCTCGACCATCTGCTGGACGCCCACGCAGATGCCCTGGTCGGCCAGGACGGCGTCCGGGTCGGCGTCGGGCCGGTAGGTCAGGACCGCGGTCCCGAACATGCCGGCCCAGCAGCGGCGGACGTGGCGGAGCAGGTCCTCGACGCCGCGGATCCACAGGAACGTGTCGTACTGCCCGGCGAAGCTGGCACCGGCGAGGTCCTCGGACTCGCCGCTGGAGCGCACCGCCACGGGCAGCTCGACCTGGCCGGTGCGCCGCTCGAGCTCGGCGTACGCGGCCCGGATCTCCGCCTCCAGGTCGGCCGGCAGCGCAGCGGCCTCGATGGCGGCGGTGAACTCCGCGCTGATCGCCTGCACCTGGGCCAGGTCCGCGCCGCGGGCGCCGGCGCGCACCTCGCGGGCCCGCTCGGCGAGGCCGGCGGACGCCAGGAAGTGCCGGTAGGCGGCGGTGGTGATGCCGAAGCCGGGCGGGACGGCGAAGCCGGCGGCGGTCATCTCGGCGAGGCTGCCGAACTTGCCGCCGAGCTGGCGGTTGCCGTTGGCGGCCGGGTCGTCGATCCAGAGGACGAAGGGAGCGGTGGTGGTGGTGCTCATGCGGACTCGTCCTCCAGGACCCGGACGACGCCGGTGTCGCCGTCGACCTCGACCAGCTGGCCGGTGCGGATGGTGGTGGTGGCGAAGCCGGTGCCGACGACCGCCGGCAGGCCGTACTCGCGGCAGACGATGGCGGTGTGGGCCATGATCCCGCCGACGTCGGAGACGGCGGCCGACAGCCGCGAGAAGACCGGCGCCCAGCTGGGTGCGGTGATCCGGCAGACGAGGATGTCGCCGTCCTCCACCTCGTGCAGCTGCTCCGGGTCGATGATCACGCGGGCACGGCCGGTGACCCTGCCGGCGGAGGCGGCGACCCCACGCAGCTCGTTCGGGTCCTGGCCCTCGGTGCCCAGCCACTCCTGGACCGACTCCTGGGTGATGCCCCAGAGCATCACGGTCAGGGGCTCGGTGATGAACTCCGGCGGCACGCCGAGCGCGGGCAGCGGCGGGTTGGCCTTGAGCACCTCGCGGATGCGCTTGCGGCGCTCGACCTCGGGGCGCCAGTAGGTGACGCCGCGGGCCTCCGTGCCGGTCGCCCAGCCGATGTTGAGGTCGTAGAGCGCCGAGTAGATCTCGTTGCGGTGCAGGTAGAACAGGTCCTCGCGGTCGTCGAGGAATCCGTGGGCGACGAAGACGTCGCCGAGCTCGCGCACCTTCGACCAGAACAGCGAGTGGTGCCAGTGCTCCACGTAGAAGTTGTGGTTCTCGACGAACGGGAAGACCTGCCGGGCCAGCTCGACCAGCCCGTCGAAGGACTCCCGGTCCTCGTCGGTGGGCAGGTAGGTCCGGTACTCCGCGGTCACCCGGACCCGCTCGGCGAGGATCTCGTCCAGCGGACGCCGGATCTCCTCACCGGCCTGCAGCGCCTGGATGTAGCCCCGCAGTGCGCTGAAGGGCAGCCGCAGGTCGTCGATCCACGCCCGGTCGCTGTGGGTGTAGCCGGCGCCGGTCGAGAACCAGAACCACGGGTCCTTGGCCTCCTCGAACGCCGCGGTCCACCGCGCGCCGTTCGGGTGGGCCGCGATCGCCGCCAGCGTCGCGTCGGGGTCGTCGTGGCCGAGGACGACGTCGGCGAGCCCCAGTTCCACGGCCAGCCGGGCCAGCCCGCGCACCTCGTCGTCGGGACGGAACAGCAGGATGTCGATGCCCGACACCATGCTGGCGATGGTCTGGTCGGTGATGCCCGGGAACGCGGCCTGGCAGAACTCCCGGAAGGTGAGGTAGGCGCCGTACCCGAGGTTGAGCATCTCGAAGTGGTAGGAGCCCATCTCGAACAGGTTGTGGATCAGCTCGCCGTAGCTGGTGAGCAGGTCGTAGGTGGAGTAGGTGCCCCGGTGCTCGAGCACGCTGTCCAGCGGCTCCATCTCCGGCAGCGGCGCGAACCGGATCGCCTTGAGGCGCTCGATGCAGCCGGTGGCCTTGGCGACCCACTGCTCGTAGATCTCGTCCCAGTTCTCGTAGTAGTGGCCTGCCCGGACCGCGAAGTCCTCCGCCCGCCGGGCGACCTCCTCGGGGTCGGTGACGGCGTTCGGGCTGATGTAGAGGTAGCCGTTGATGATCCGGTGGTCGATCCCCCCGGCCGGCGGGACCGGCCACACACGGGTGGACATCTGGCTGGCCGCGACCCACCAGTTCTCGGTCATGATCGTGTCGAACGGGTACAGCGGCTCCGGGTTGTGCATCCCGTCGAAGAACCAGAACTTGCCGTCCTCGAACTCCCGGCGCTCGTCGCTGAGCAGCGCGTAGTACGGGTACATGCTCTCCCAGCCCTCGGCGCCGGCCGGGGTCTGCACCGCGAACGGGCTGGCGAAGCGCTGGCCGGGGATCGCCTGGGCGGGGGCCTCGGGCGCCGATCCCGGTCGCGGCTCGGGCAGGGCGTCGGTCGAGGGGCTGGAACTGGTGAGCGTCATGCGGGCGCCTCCGCCTGGGAGAGGGTCGTGGACAGGTGCTCCGGCGCGGGCGGGCCCGGCCGCGGTGCCGTACGCGGGACCGGAGCCGGCTCGGCCGGCAGGGTCCCGAGGTAACCGAGGACGTCGTCGAGCGGGACGACGTCGCCGTACTTCTCCTGGATGTCGAACAGGCTGGCCTCGTGCGGACCGGCCGCCCGGTCGGCCACGCACTCGCGGGGGACCAGCACCGGATAGCCGGACTGGACGGCGTCGACGACGGTGGCGCGGACGCAGCCGCTGGTGGTCGCGCCCGTGACGACGACCGTGTCGGCCCCGAGGGAGGCGAGGTGCGCGGCCAGGGCGGTACCGAAGAACGCAGACGCCCCGGTCTTGACCACCAGGTGCTCGTCCGGCCGAGGGGCGAGGCGGGCGTCGACCTCGACCAGCCGACTGCCGGCCACCAGGGCGGCCATGCCGGTCGCCTTCTGCAGCCACGCGAGTGAGGCGACCTGCGCCGGGTCGTAGGCGATGGCCGTGAAGACGACCGGCACCCCGGCGGTCCGGGCGGCGTCGAGCAGGCGAGCGGTGGCGGTGACCGGGCCGGTCATGTCCGCCGCCGTCGGGTACTGGGGGTCGGTGAAGCCGTAGGTGTAGTCGACGACGACCACGACCGGCCGCGTACCGCGGCGCACCGGCCGGCCGAAGCCGGCCCGTTCGTAGACGCGGGTCGTGGCGCTGGGTTCCACAGCGGTCCTCTCCGGGTGTCGAGGCGACGGGGTGGTGTGGTCTGCACCACCGAAGCTGTGGCATACGTGTATACCAACCACGCGCAGCGGTGCAACCCCCGTCACAGGTCCAGGCTCAGCCTCCACCGTCGACCACCCCCGACGGAAGCCCCCGGCGCAGATGTAACAGCGCCGACATCAGGTGTAACAGCGCTGGTACGGGCCACGGAGCCGGTCGCACCGGAACCGGCCGGGAGGTCTTGTCGGGCCTGGCATACCGGTATACGTTCCCGCCTCAATCGATCCCCGCGCCGCTCCTGCAGGGGGTCGGGCCGCACCGCTCCGCCGGTCCCAGCGCCGCTTCCGGACGGGTCAGCACCATCCCGCACACGCCGTCGCGCTGCCCTGCGCGCACGGCTCCCACCCCTGCACAGGAGTCGGAATGGAACAGTTCCCCGAACAGGCGTCCACGAACTGGATCATGTCCACGTTCATCTACACGCTCGGCGCCGTGGCCGTGCTGCTCGTGGTCGCCGGCCTGGTCTTCATCGACAAGGGCCTCGTCCGCCGCCGCAACGTCCTCGACACGACCGTCCAGAAGATCGGCGCCGCGATGGTCGGCGGTCTGGGCACCCTGCTCATCGGTTACCCGATCTGGCAGTGGCAGTTCAACCAGGCCTTCGGCGTCCCGCAGCCGTTCTGGCAGGCGGTGCAGGACTGGTGGCTCGGCGGCGCGTTCACCAACACCGCCTCCCGCCACATCGACCCGGCCGCCCTGCCGGAGGCCGACGTCCTGCAGATCTTCCTGGTCTTCTTCGTGACGTTCACGATGGCGACGATGGCGCTGATCCACACCGGCGTCGTCGAGCGGATCAAGCCGCTGCCGCTGTACGTGATGTCCTTCGTCGTCGGCGCCGTGCTCTCGCCGCTGGTGGGCTACCTGTGCTGGGGCTCGCTGTCCCCGCTGACCCTGAGGGGCACCCACGACTTCGACGGGATCTTCCCGCTCTACATCACCGCGGGCACGTTCGTGCTGGTCCTGGCCTGGCGGGTGGGCCCGCGGCTCGGGGCCTTCCGCCCGCACCCGAGCGGCGCGCGGCCGGCCTCGCACAACGCCGCGTTCGTCGGCGTCGGTGTGCTGCTGATCCTGTTCGCCCTGCCGTTCATCACCATCGGCAGCGGCTACATCGTCCCCGACGTCGGCTTCTTCGGCATCTCCTTCACCGAGAGCGGCCTGGGCATCGTCATCGTCAACCTGTTCGCCGGGGTGCTCGGCGGGGCCGTCGTCGGCCTGCTGCTGGCCTACCTGCGGCGCGAGTCGTCCTGGGCGCTGCTCGGTCCCATCGCCGGCGTCGTCATGGGGGGCACGCTGTTCGACATCGGCTCGGCGTGGGCCTGCCTGCTGGTCGGGGCGCTGGGCCCGCTGGTCGCCCTGGGCACGGCCGCGGTGCTGCGGAAGCTGCACATCGACGACCCCAAGGTCGTCCCGCTGGCCCTCGGCCCGGGCGTGGTCGGCGCACTCCTGACCGGCTTCCTCGAGTGGGGCACCCCCACCGGCGGCTACATCGGCCTCGAGGGCCGGTACGCCGTGGGCGTCGGCGAGATCACCCCGTGGTGGCAGCTCGCCGGCGTCGTCGCCACGATGCTCGTCGCCGGCGTGCCGGCACTGCTCATGTGCCTGTTCTTCGAGCGCTTCGGCGGCCTGCGGGTCGACGAGGAGACCGAGCTGGTCGGCCTGGACGCCGCCCAGTGGGGCGTGACCAACTTCGCCGACGACCTGGACCCGGCGTCGCCGGCCCTCCCGGCGTCGCGGCCGGCGCCGGAGAGCACCCCGACCGGGGGGTTGCCGGTCTGATCTGCGCGCGGGGGCGCTCCCGATCGCGTCGGGAGCGCCCCCGTCGGGGGACGACGGGCCGCGGAACGGCGGGTGCGACGCCGGTGACCCGTATCCTCCCCGGAGCCAGGTGCAACGAGGGGCCCGCAGATCCGGGCCCCCGGGGACGGAGCGCAGGATGCAGCCCTTGGGACGTGGTCTGGTCCCGATGTCCCAGCGCACCAGCGAGGGCGTGGCCCGGATCCTGCGCACCGAGATCTTCTCGGGCCAGCTCAAGCCCGGCGAGCCGCTGCCCGAGCGGCTGATCGCCGAGCAGCTGGGGGTCAGCCGGACGCCGGTCCGCGAGGCGCTGTTCACCCTGCAGAGCGAGGGCCTGGTCGAGCTGACCCCCAACAGGGGTGCGTCGGTGCGCACGATCACCGCCCACGACATCGTGCAGATCTACTCGCTGCGCGGCGTCCTGGAGTCCTACGCGGCCCGCGAGGCCGCGCAGACCCGCACCCGGCAGGACCTCGACGCCCTCGAGGACGCCCACGCCAAGCTGGAGCGGATCACCGCCTCCGGGGGCACCGCACCGGAGCAGGCCCTGGCCGACCTGACCTTCCACACGCTGATCAGCGAGGCCACCGGCAGCCGGCTGCTGCACACGATCATGGGGCAGGTGCTGGCGTTCACCGTCAGCTACCGCTCCAACTACGCCTACCCGTCGGCCCGCGCCGCCGCGGCGATCGACGAGCACCGGGCCATCCTCGACGCCCTGCGCGACGGGGACGCCGACGCCGCGGAACGCCTCATGCGCGAGCACGTGGCCTCCTCCAGCCGGTTCGCGCTGGAGCAGTTCCACGACCCGGAGCGCGGTCCCGTCGGCTGACCCCGCGGGGCGAGCGACGCGCTCAGCGGGTCACTCGACGGTCTCGATGTCGAACTGCGCGGTGCCGTCCTCGACGGAGGTGACGGTGATCTTCAGCTCGATCTCCTCGTCGGTGTCCGGGTCGGTGGCGGTGCACTGCGTGGTCGCGTCCACCTCCGCCTCCAGGTCGCCGGGGCAGGAGACGTCGGGGGCGACGCCGAACTCGGCCTCGATCGCGCTGGCCACCTGGTTCTCCAGCTCCCCCTGCTCGATGGCCGAGCTGCACGCGGTCAGTCCGAGGGTCAGCGCCGGGACGGCGAGGAGCAGGGCCGGACGACGGCCGGGACGGTGCACGGTGCTCTCCTGGGGACGGCGCTCGGAAGATCACCTGACCCTAGTCCCGGAACGGGAACGGCCCCCGCGGGGTCGGGTGGATCGCACCCGACCCCGCGGGGGCCGTCGTCGCCGCAGCGGTCAGAGGGTGAACCGGGCGACCCGCTGCTGCAGCTCGGAGGCCTCGCCGGCCAGCTGCTCGGCCAGCACCCGGGACTCCTCGATCCGGCCGGCGCTGGTCTCCGACGCCCCGGCCACGGCCTCCGCGCCGCGGGCGATGTCCTCGCTGCCCTGCGCGGCCACGCCGATGTTGCGGTCGATCTCGGCGGCCGCGGCGGTCTGCTGCTCGACGGCGGCGGCGATCGTCGTCTGGAGGGCGTTGATCTGGCCGACGGTCTCACCGATCCGGCCGATCGCGCGCACCGCCTGACCGGAGTCGGCCTGGATGGCCTGGATGCGCTGGGAGACGTCCTCGGTGGCCTTGGCCGTCTCCTGGGCCAGCTCCTTGACCTCGTTGGCGACGACGGCGAAGCCCTTGCCGGCCTCCCCGGCCCGCGCCGCCTCGATCGTGGCGTTGAGGGCCAGCAGGTTGGTCTGCTCGGCGATGCCGGTGATGACCTTGATGACGTTGCCGATCTCGGCCGACGAGCTGCCCAGCTGGGTGAGCGTGTCGTTGGTGCTGGCCACGATGCGGACGGCGTCCTCGGCCACGCCGGCGGCCTCCTGGGCCGACCGGGAGATCTCCCGGATCGAGGCGCTCATCTCGGCCGAGCCGGTGGCCACCTGGCCGACGTTGCCGGACACGGCGGCGGCGGTGCCGGACACCGACTGGGCGTGCACCGCGCCGGTGCGGGAGGCGTCGACCACGCCCGCGGTCGCCCGGGTGAGGTCGCCGACCAGCGTGGTCATCGAGCCGGCCGAGGTCGCGACACCGGCGACCATCTCGCGGATCCGGCTCACGCCCTGGGAGAGCGCGCCGCCCAGCTGGCCCAGCTCGTCCTCGGTGTCGACGGCGATCGCGTGCGACAGGTCGCCGCGGGCCAGGGCGTCGGCCGCCTCGCGGACCGGCACGATCCGGCGCCGGATGTCGCGGGCCAGCGCGATGCCGAGCCCGAGGGCCAGCACCGTGCCGAGGGCCAGGAGCGCCAGGAGCCAGGCCCGCGCGGTACCGAAGCTGTCACCGATCTTGGCCCGGCTGACCTGCTCGTCCGCGACCAGGGCGTCCTTCATGTCGGAGACGTCGGCCTGGAACTGGAGGTAGGCGGCGGTGGCGGCGTCCCCCAGGGCCTGCGCGTTCGGGTCGTGGGCCGCGGTGGCGGCGCGGTAGGCGGCGTCCTTGGTCGCCATGTCCTCCCAGTCGTCGGCGAGCAGCTCCGCGTGGTCCTGCAGCTCGGCCGGGGTGTGCGCGAGCAGCGCCGCGATGTCGGCGTCGGTGGCCACCCGGGAGTCCTCCTGGAGGCCGCTCTGCATCTGCGCGATGTCGGGCTGGCCCTGCACGGCGCCCAGCGCGGCGACCAGGCCGTGCACCGAGTAGGCCTGGAAGTCGTCGGTCAGTTTCTGCAGGTCGGCCAGCGGGCGGACGTCCCGGGCGGCGAGGTCCTCCACCTGGCGGTGGATGGACGACATCTGCGCGACGTTGATCAGCCCGAGGGTCACCATGACCGCCGCGACGCCCAGGAAGGCGGCGACGAGCTTGGTGCGGACGCTGCGCCGCAGGAACGAGGGGGTCAGGGACACCGAGGGGGCTCCATCGACGAGACGGGGGACGACGCTCGGTCATCGGCACGCCATCGTCCGGATCAAGCGGAGCGGCCGGAGGATGACCCAGACCACATCGTCAGGCCCCCAGCACCAGCCGGGTCACCGCCGCGGGGAGGTCGTCCCCGAGCGGGCGGCGACCGACCAGCCGGCCGGCCTCCGCCGGGGGGACGCCGGCCGCCTGCAGCACCTCGAGCGCCTGGACGTCGGGCAGCGCCTCGAACCACCGCCGGCCGAGCGCGGACCGCCCCGCGGCGGTGGGCCGCCCCCACAGCCGCAGCCGCGCCATCCCGCCGTCGGGGAAGACGTCCAGCCGCACCCGGTCGACCGCCGGCCCGCCCGCGAGGACGAACCGGTGCCGGGTGTCGGGCTGCAGCCGGGTCCGGGGCAGGACGACGACCTCGCCTTGCGGACCGCTGCCGGTGAGCGACGCCGAGCCGGGCGCGTTGCCCAGGAACCAGGTGGTGTCCAGCTCGGCGAGGGTTCCCACGCCCTCGCAGGCCAGCGCGAGCTCGACCCAGTCGTTGCCCTCGCCGCGGCGCCGGCGGGTCTCCCAGCCCTCGGCCATGGAGCGGGCCGGGCCGGGGGCGATCAGCTGGTGCGGGCGGCCGTAGAACTCGTCGCTCACCGCGGTCACGCGGGCTCCGCACTCCTCCGCGGCCAGGTCGACGGGGCCGGCGTCGAGCAGCCGCGGGTCGGGCAGCACGGTGCCGTGCACCCGCAGCCGGGCGACACCGCCGTCCGGGTGGATGGTGAGCCGCACGTGGGTGAGGCGCCGGTCGGAGTCGACGGGGAAGACGTTGGCGGTGTCGCCCTCGAGCTCCGACGGGGGCAGCAGCGGCCGCCAGTCCGCCCGGTCGAGCTCGGCCACGGTGGGGTGCCCCTCCACCGCGGCGCCGTCCACCGACGCCCGCGAGGGCGAGTTGCCGGTGAAGAAGGCGGTGTCGACGACGACGGCCGCCACCACCCCGGGCGCGCCCAGCCGGACGACGGCCCAGTCGGCTCCCGGCGTGCGTCGCCGGCGGGTCTCCCAGCCGTCGTACTCCTTGCCGCGGGGGCCGAACTCCGTGCGGGGCACCGGCGGGTGCGGCAGCACGAGGTTCTCCTTGGCCGCGAAGAACTCGTCGCTGGCGGCGACGACGGCACCGCCGAGCGCACGGCCGGCCAGGTCGGGCAGGCGGGTCCAGTCCCTCATGGCGCTCCCTCGCGGTCCGGGCGGGGTCACTGTCGCACCACCGCTCACGGGACGGCGTCCCGGACGAGCAGCCGGCCGACCGGTGCGCCGTCGGCCGGCTGCCCGCGCAGCCAGGTCCGGCGCACGACGCCGGTCAGCCGCCGGCCGGCGTAGGGCGTGACCGGGTGCCGGTGCAGCAGCGCCCCGACGGTGGCGACCTCGTCAGGGGCGAACGCCACCAGGTCCGCGTCGCGCCCGACCGCGATCGCCCCCTTGCGGCGCAGCCCGGTCAGCCGCGCCGGCGCCGCGGACGTCCACGCCGCGACCTGCGTCAGCGTCAGCCCCCGCGCGCGGGCACCGGTCCACACCGCGGGCAGCCCGACCTGCAGCGAGGCGATGCCGCCCCAGGCCGACCCGAAGTCGCCGGTCCCGAGCTGCTTCAGCCCGGGCGGGCACGGCGAGTGGTCACTCACGACGAGGTCGACGTCCCCGCCGGCGAGCGCCGCCCACAGCGCCTCCCGGTGCCGCGCCCCGCGGATCGGCGGGCAGCACTTGAACGCCGTGGCGCCCTCGGGGACCTCCTCGGCGGCGAAGGTCAGGTAGTGCGGGCAGGTCTCCACCGTGATGCGGACACCGTCGGCGCGGGCGCGGCGCAGCAGCGGGAGCGCGTCGGCGTCGGCGAGGTGGACGACGTGCACCCGCGCCCCCGTGTCGCGGGCCGCCGCCACCAGCCCGGCGATGGCCGACTCCTCCGCCGCCTCCGGTCGCGACGCGAGGAAGGCGGCGTAGCTGGGGCCGCGGGGCGGGGGTGCGGCCGCGATGACGGCGGGGTCCTCGGCGTGCGCGACGAGCAGCCCGTCTAGGCCGGCGAGCTCGGCGAGGGCGGCCCGCAGCCCGGCGTCGTCCAGCGGGGGGAACTCCGGCACGCCGGAGTCGACCAGGAAGCACTTGAACCCGACGACGCCGGCCTCGTGCAGCGGGCGCAGCTGGTCGAGGTTGCCCGGCACCGCGCCGCCCCAGAAGGCGACGTCGACGGCCACCTGCCCCCGGGCGACCTGCCGCTTCACGTGCAACGCCTCGATCGTGGTCGTCGGGGGCACGCAGTTCAGCGGCATGTCGACGACCGTGGTGACGCCCCCGGCGGCCGCGGCCCTCGACGCGCTGGCGAAGCCCTCCCACTCGGTGCGGCCCGGCTCGTCGACGTGCACGTGGCTGTCGACCAGGCCCGGCAGCAGCACCTCGTCGTCGGCGAGGGTCACCGCGCCGGCCGGGGCGTCGTCGAAGGCCGTGACGGCGGCGATCCGCCCCTGCTCGGTGTGCACCGCGGCGGCCCGCTCCCCGTCGGGGAGGACGACGCGCCGCGCGCGGACGACGAGGCTCACGCCGTCCTCACCGCAGCGGCCGGAAGAGCTCCCGGATGTCGGCGACGAGCAGGTCGGGCTGCTCCATCGCGGCGAAGTGGCCGCCGCGGTCGTGCTCGCGCCACAGCCGCAGGTCGGTGAACTGCTCCTGCACCCACTCGCGGGGCGGCTGGAAGATCTCGTGCGGGAACAGCGACACCCCGGTCGGGACGCCGACCGCCGGCGTCCGCCCGGACGGCGACTGCGCCATCTGCCAGTACATCCGCGCCGACGACGTGGCCGAGGCGGTGAACCAGTAGGTGCTGACGTGGTCGAGGATCCGGTCGGCGCCCAGCGCCGCCACCGGGTCGCCGTCGCAGTCGGACCAGGCGTGGAACTTCTCCAGGATCCAGGCGCACTGGCCGGCCGGGGAGTCGGTGAGCCCGTAGCCGAGGGTCTGCGGGCGGGTGCGTTGCTGCTGGTTGTAGGCCGCCCCCTCGGTGCGGAAGCGGCGTTCCCGGTCCAGGGCCCGCTGCTCGCGCTCGGTGAACTCGGTGCGGCCGGCCGGTGGCCCGCTGACGACCATGTTCAGGTGGATGCCGACCACGCGGTCGGGGTGACGGGCGCCGAGGTTGGCCGAGACGAAGGAGCCGATGTCGCCGCCCTGGGCGCCGAAGCGCGCGTACCCGAGCCGGCCCATGAGCTCGGCCCACGCGTCGGCGGTGCGCTCCAGCCCCCACCCCGGCGTGGAGGGCTTGCCGCTCCAGCCGAACCCCGGCAGCGAGGGGACGACGACGGAGAACGCGTCCCCGCCGTCCGCGGGGTCGGTGAGCGGCCCGAGGACGTCGAGGAACTCCGCGACCGACCCCGGCCAGCCGTGGGTGAGCAGCAGGGGCAGCGCGCCGTCGTGCGGGGACCGCACGTGGAGGAAGTGGATCGGCAGCCCGTCGATCTCGGTGACGAACTGCGGGACGGCGTTGAGCCGCTCCTGCCGGGCCGGCCAGTCGTAGCCGTCGGCCCAGTACCCGCAGACCTCGCGCAACCGCTCCAGCGGCACGCCCTGCGACCAGTCGTCGACGGTCGCCGGCTCCGGCCAGCGGGTGGCGTGCAACCGGCGGCGGAGCTCCTCGACCTCGGAGGCCGGCACGTCCACGGCGAAGGGCCTGATGGGGGCGTCGTCCACGGCGCCACCGTAACGGGGCTTGTGCCGCTCGACCGAGCGGTTCTATGGTTCGTTACATGAGTAACGAACCAACGGACCGACGGGGCCCCGGCCGGGAACCGTCGTGAACGAGGACGGCGGCCCGATCTTCCGGCAGGTCGCCGAGCAGATCGAGAACGCGATCGTCGACGGCTCCCTCCCCGAGGAGAGCCAGGCGCCCTCGTCCAACGAGCTGGCCGCCTTCCACCGGATCAACCCCGCCACCGCCGCCAAGGGGCTCAACCAGCTGGTGGCCGACGGGGTCCTCTACAAGAGACGAGGAGTGGGGATGTTCGTCGCCCCAGGCGCCCGTGAGCAGCTGCTCAAGCGGCGGCGCAGCGAGTTCGCCGACCAGTACGTCCGCCCCCTCATGACCGAGGCACAGAAGCTGGGCATCTCCAGCCGCGAGCTGACGGCCATGATCGACCGCTGGGGAGGCGCCCGATGACCGCCGCGGCCACCGTCACCGACGTCACCATGCGCTTCCGGGAGCACACCGCCCTCGACGGCGTGACCACCGCCTTCGAGCAGGACGCGATCACCGGGCTGCTGGGCCGCAACGGCGCCGGCAAGACCACGCTGATGCAGCTGCTGACCGGGCACCGCGTGCCGACACGGGGTCGCGTCGAGGTCCTGGGCGGCGCGCCCTACGAGAACGACGCCGTGCTGAGCGGGATCTGCTTCATCAAGGAGGGCCAGCGCTACCCCGACCACTTCCGGGTGCAGGATGCGCTGGACTCCGCCGCGATGCTGTTCCCGGACTGGGACGCCGACCTCGCCGCCGCCCTCGTGCGGGACTTCGACCTGCCGCCGAAGCGCATGATCAAGAAGCTCTCCCGCGGCATGAACTCCGCGGTCGGCATCGTGATCGGTCTCGCCTCGCGGGCGCCGGTCACCCTGTTCGACGAGCCCTACCTGGGTCTGGACGCCGTCGCCCGGCAGCTGTTCTACGACCGGCTGCTCGCCGACTACGCCGAGAACCCCCGCACCGTCGTCCTGTCCACGCACCTCATCGAGGAGATCGCCAGCCTGCTCGAGCGGGTCCTGCTCATCGACCGCGGCCGCGTGCTGCTGGACGCCGACGCCGAGTCGCTGCGGGGCAGTGCCCTGACCGTCACCGGCACCCGGCCGAAGGTGGAGGCGTTCGCCGCCGGCCACGAGCTCCTGCACACCGAGTCGCTGGGCGGGCACAGCCGCGCCGTCGTCCGGCTGCGCCCCGGGACCGGACCCGAGGACGCCGCCGCGGCCGGCCTCTCCTGGCAGGCCACCAGCCTCCAGCAACTCGTCGTGGCCATGAGCCTGCGGACGGCGCAGGACCGTCCGACCGCCCCCGCCGACCTCGAGGAGGTCTCCCGGTGAACCGTGTCCTCGCCGCCGCCCGCCTGCACTTGAAGAACCCCCTGGTCACGCTCGGGGTCCCGTGGATGGTCGGGACGATCAGCTTCGTCATCAACTGGGCCATCTGGGCGCTCGCGGACGTGGCGGAACACGACCCCAACAACCTCACCGGTGGGGTCACCGCGCTCTACATCACCGTGTGCGTGGTGTTCGTCCAGGCGCTGACCCAGATGCTGCCCTTCGCGATGGGCATCAGCCTCAGCCGGCGCACCTACTGGCTCGGCACCGCGCTGGTCGGCGTCGTCTCGGCGGTCGGGTACGGCATCGCGCTGGCCGTCCTCAACGAGATCGGCCAGGCCACCGGTGGCTGGGGCGTGGGGCTCAACTTCTGGGTCCCGACGCCGCTGCTGGCGGACAACTTCGCCCTGCAGGTGCTCTACTCCGGCGGCCCGATGCTGGCGCTGATCTTCCTCGGCATCGGGATCGGGGTGGTGTTCAAGCTCTGGGGCCCCAACGGGTTGTGGGCGCTGCTGCTGGCCAGCGTCGTCGTGATCGGCGGCCTGGCCGTCCTGACGACGGGGCTGAGCGCCTGGGGCGACGTGTGGGCCTGGCTGACCGACCGGACGGCCCTCACCCTGACGCTGGGCATCCCCGCTGCCATCGCCGCGGTGGTGGCGGCGGCGTCCTTCGCGGGGATCCGCCGCGTCGTCCCCTGACCGCACGGCACGCCGGCCCCGCTCCGTCAGTGACGGAGCGGGGCCGATGCCGTCGCGGTAACCGAACTCCCTGCCGGTGCGCCGCAGGTGTCCGTACTCGAATGGTCCCGGACATGCGACAGGGCCCCAGCAGATGCTGGGGCCCTGTCGGGAATGGTTGTCCGGCGGCGTCCTACTCTCCCACCCCGTCTCCAGGGCAGTACCATCGGCGCTGAGAGGCTTAGCTTCCGGGTTCGGAATGA
>NZ_JBJGZS010000044.1:0-16748 GCF_054050635.1 Geodermatophilus sp. SYSU D00079
GGGGGGCCCGGCGGGGGGCGGGGGGGGGGCCGGGGCGGGGCCCCCCCCCGCCCCCCCCCCCCCCCCCGCCCCCCCCCCCCCCCCCCCCCCCCCCCGGGGCTCAGCCGATGCGGCGGGCGCTGTTGTAGCCGCCCATCGAGTCGATCGAGGCGACCTTCACCGGCTGACCGTAGGTGGAGGCGTGCACCATCTGCCCGTTGCCGACGTAGATGCCGACGTGGCTGACCGGGCTGTAGAAGAACACGAGGTCACCGGGCTGCAGGGCCGACCGGGGGACGGGGGTGCCCATCGTCGACTGCATCCGGCTGGAGTGCGGCAGGCTGATCCCCGCCGCGGCGTAGGCGTACTGCACCAGCCCGGAGCAGTCGAAGGCGTTCGGCCCCGCCGCGGCCCACACGTAGGGGTCGCCCCGCTGGGCCAGCGCGGTCTCGACGGCGGTGCGCGCGGCGGCGCTCCCGCCGGCCACCGCCGCGACCGGGGCGGGCGGGGGCGCGGCGGCCGACCGGGCACCGCCTCCGCCGGCCGGGGCCGGCTGAGCGGCGGGTGCGGGGGCCTGCGCGGCCGCGGCCCGGGCGGCCTCCTCGGCGGCCTGCCGCTCGGCGGCCTCCCGGGACGCCCGCTCCTCCGCGGCGACCAGCCGGTCGTACTCGGCCTGGAAGCGCGCCACCTGGCGGTCCAGGTCGGCCTGCCGCGTCGCGACCTGGTCGACCAGCGCCTGCGCGTCGGCGGCCGCCTGCTCGGCGGCGAGGCGGGCGGTCTCGGCGTCGCCCGCGGCCTGCTCGGCCCCACCGAGGACGCCGTTGTTGTGGTCGGCGATGGTCTGCAGGGTGCCGACCCGGTCCAGCACCTCCTCCGGCGAGTCGCTGGTGAGCATGGCCGACAGGGTGCCCAGCCGGTCGCCGGTGAAGGCGCCCCGGGCGACCGCGCGGACCCGCTCGCGGGCGGTGACCAGCGCGGCCTCGGCGGCGGCCAGTTCCGCACCCGCCGCCGTCGCGGCCTCCTGGCTGGACCGCAGCTCCTCGCGGGCCTCGTTGAACTGCTCGGTCACGACCTCGAGGTCGTGGGCCTTCGCGGCGACGAGTGCCGCGGCCTCCTGCGAGGTGGCCGGGTCGCCGGGCGCGGCGGAGGCCGCGGGGAGGGTGGTGAGGGTGAGCCCGCCGGCGGCGACGAGGCCGACCAGGAGGCGGGGGAGCGCGCGGGCAGGGGCGTGCGACGTCGCCATGGTGGGCGGGTCTGTCCTCTCTTCCACAGCCGCCTACCGAGTTAGCTGACGGGTTCGGGCGGGAAGGCGCCCGGCGCCCGTGGCCCGGGAGGGCCGTGGGCGCTTCACCCCAGTACTGCGGTGGGTCCCCGGTCCCTGGTGCCGGCGAGACGGGCCGGCGCAGGGTTCGGCGGCGTCCGGCCGGTGTCACCAGGGGGTGACGGAACGACCCGTCCGGACGGCGTCACGCTAGGGCGGCGTCCCGGGGGCGACAAACGCGACGTCCGGACACACCGGGCGGCGGTCACTCGCCGTGACGACGTCGCGCGGGATCAGAGGTTGCCGCGGCGCTCCTGCTCGCGCTCGATCGCCTCGAACAGCGCCTTGAAGTTGCCCTTGCCGAAGCCCAGCGAGCCGTGCCGCTCGATGAGCTCGAAGAAGACCG
This sequence comes from Geodermatophilus sp. SYSU D00079, assembly GCF_054050635.1. NCBI lineage: Bacteria > Bacillati > Actinomycetota > Actinomycetes > Geodermatophilales > Geodermatophilaceae > Geodermatophilus > Geodermatophilus sp. SYSU D00079. The sequence continues at coordinate 1,647 of NZ_JBJGZS010000044.1, forward strand.
TCGGCCGGTCGCCGGTGGGCCGGGTGAAGATCTGCAGCAGGTAGCCGTCCTCGTCCCGGTCGACCAGGATGCCGCGGCGCTGCAGCTCCTCCACCGGCACGCGGACGGTGCCGATGCGGGCCCGCAGCTCGGGGTCCTCGTAGTAGGAGTCCGGGGTGGGGAGGAACTCGACACCCGCGGCGACCATCGCGTCGACGGTGGCGAGGATGTCACCGGTGGCCAGCGCGACGTGCTGGGCGCCCGGTCCGCCGTAGAACTCCAGGTACTCGTCGATCTGGGAGCGCTTCTTCCCGACGGCCGGCTCGTTGAGCGGGAACTTGACCCGGTGGTTGCCGTTGGCCACGACCTTGCTCATCAGCGCCGAGTAGTCGGTGGCGATGTCCTCCCCGATGAACTCCGCCATGTTGGTGAAGCCCATGACGCGCCGGTAGAAGTCCACCCAGTGGTCCATGGCGCCGAGCTCGACGTTGCCGACGACGTGGTCGATGGCCTGGAACAGCCGCCGCGGCGCGCCGGGGCGGCGCTGGTGGGTCGAGGTCCGCGCCACGTACCCGGGCAGGTACGGGCCGGTGTAGCGCGAGCGGTCGACCAGGCTGTGCCGCGTGTCGCCGTAGGTCGCGATCGCCGCCAGCCGGACGGTGCCGTGCTCGTCGGTGACGTCGTGCGGCGGCTCGAGGACCCTCGCGCCCTGGGCGGCGGCGTGGGCGACGCACCGGTCGACGTCGGGGACGGCCAGGGCGATGTCGACGATGCCGTCCCCGTGCCGGCGGTGGTGGTCGGCCAGGGGGCTGGCCGGGGAGTAGGCCCCCGTGACCACGAACCGGGCGGCGCCGGAGCGGAGCACGTAGGCCCGGGAGTCCCGGTTGCCGGTCTCGGGGCCGGAGTAGGCGACCAGGTCCATCCCGAAAGCGGACTGGAAGAAGTGGGCGGTCTGGGTGGCGTTGCCGGCGATCCACACCAGGGCGTCCCAGCCGCTGACCGGGAAGGGGTCGGTGGCGGGGTCGTGCTCGACCAGGCCGACCAGCTGCCGCAGCTGGTCGGCGCTGAGCTCGGCCAGGCGCTCGTCGTCGGTGAGGACCTGCTCGAGGGTCCCCTGCGGCTCGGTGGCGGTCATGTCGCCCTCCCGTGTGGTCCGGTCAGTCGCGCGTGCGTCCAGCACACCTCCGGGCGCCGGGGATGGGCAAGATGACCGTCTGGGACTGGTCGATCCGGCCAGGACGACGGCTCGGGACGGCGCCGAGCTGGTCATCCCGACCAGTCCGGGAGGAGGAGCGGTGGCGCAGCGGCTGGACGCGCTCGACCTGGCGGTGCTCACCGCCCTGACCGAGCAGCCACGGGCCGGCGTGCTGGAGCTCTCCCGCCGGCTCGGGGTCGCGCGGGCGACGGTCCAGGCGCGGCTGCGGCGGCTGGAGGAGACCGGCGTGGTCACCGGCTACGGGCCCGACATCGACCCGGCCGCGGCCGGGTTCGGCGTCCAGGCGTTCGTCACCCTGGAGATCGCCCAGGGCGCGCTCGAGGAGGTCGCGGCCGACCTGCGGGCGATCCCCGGCGTCCTGGAGGCGCACGTGACCACCGGCGCCGGGGACGTGCTGGTCCGGCTGGCCGCCGAGTCGCACGCGGCGCTGCAGGAGACGCTGGTGCGGCTGGGCCGCTCGCCCTCGGTGGTGCGCTCCACCAGCGTCGTGGCCCTGTCGGAGCTGGTGCCGCGCCGGGTGCTGCCGCTGCTCGCGTCGGGCACGCCGCGGCCGGCCGCGCGGGCGCCGGGCTACCGGGCGGCGGCGGCCGGCGACTGACCGGCCGGGACGCCGGTGGACCGCGGCAGCGCGAGGGCCGCGACCAGGCCCAGGCCCAGCACCGCCGTGGTGGCGCCGAACGCGGCCTGGAAGCCGGCGACGTCGGTGAGCCACCCCGCGGCCAGCGGCCCGACGATCCCGCCGAGGTCGGCCGACATCTGGAACACCGCCACCACCCGGCCGCCGCGGGCCGGGCTGACGTCCCCGACGAGCGCGGCGGGCACGCTGGACAGCAGCGAGGCGGCCAGCCCGAACACCGCCATCGACAGCAGGAACGCCCCGGTCGCCGGCGGCAGGACGAGCACGGCGGTGGCGGCGGTGGCCAGCGTGGTCCCCAGCACCAGCGCGGGGCGGCGTCCCCACGCGTCGGCCAGCCGCCCGGAGCGCAGCAGGCCCACCGCCTGGGCGAGGGAGCCGGCCAGCAGCCCCAGCCCGGCCCAGGTGACCGAGCGGCCGAGCTCCTCGGTGACGTACAGCGGGACCAGCGAGTTGCGGACGCCGAACAGCATCCAGCCCACGCCGAGGTTGGCCACCAGCGCAGCGAGGTAGACCCGCGACCGGAACGCCGCGCGCAGCGGCAGCGGGCCGCGGTCCGGCTCGGGGACGTCCGCCGGTGGCGCCTGCGCCGCGGCCGGCGCGGGGGACCGGAGGAACAGCAGGCTCACCCCGCCAGCGACCAGCAGGAACCCGGCGTAGAGGACGAACGGCAGGCGGGGGGAGAGCTCGGCGAGCAGGCCGCCGGCCGCGGGCCCGGCGATGCCGCCCAGGATGAAGCCGCCCTGGTAGGTGGCCGCCGCCCGGCCGCGGTGCGAGGGCGGGGAGACCCGCAGCAGCAGGGAGAGCGCGGCCACGGTGAACATGGCGCTGCCGACGCCGCCGGCCGCGCGCAGCCCCAGGAACAGCGGGAAGGAGCCGGCCAGCCCCGCCGCGCCCGTCGTGACCGCGACGGTGACCAGCCCGAGGGTGAGGACGACGCGCTCGCCGAGCCGCTCGACCAGCGAGCCGCCCCCGAAGGCGGAGACGAACCGGAAGAACGCGAAGGCGCTGACGGCCAGGCCCACGGCCGTGGTGCCCACGCCGAAGGACCGGGCGAACAGCGGGATGGCCGGCGCCACGATCCCGAAGCCCAGCGCGACCACGAAGGCCACGACCGACAGCACACCGACCTCGCGGGGCAGCTCCCCGGATCCCCGCACGCGCACGGAGAGCGATGCTCGCACGCGCCCGGCGCCACCCGTCGGGGGGAACGGCGGCGGGAGCGGTTGTCCGCGGGTGCGACCCCCGCCACAGTGTGCGCGTGGGGTACCTCGGCGGGGGTGGGGTCGAGCCGCCGTCCGGCTCGTACGAGGTGGTGCGCGACGCCGGCGGGCCGGTGCTGCACCTGCGCGGGGACGTCGACGCCCCGCTGGTGCACCGCATGCGCGACGGCGGGCTGGACGAGGCGGCCCTGGTGGCCGTCGACGTGTCCGGGACGGCCTACATCGACTCGACCGGCCTGGCGCTGCTGGCGCGGTGGGCGCAGCAGTCGGCGGGGCAGGGCCGGCCGGCCGTCGTCCGCAACGCCGGCCCGCGCTTCCGGCAGGTCCTCGACCTCACCGGGCTCGCGCCGATGTTCGTCCTGGAGGAGACCGCCGGCGCCTGAGCGCCCTCAGCGCGGTGGGGACACCTCCCGGACCGGCGTCTGCGGCGGCAGCCCGCGCTGGTCCCGGTAGGCGTACAGCGCGGCGCGGTCGGGCAGGGCGTGCCCCGACCGGCAGGTGAGCGTCCCCACCTCGCCGACGTAGACCGGCCCCCGCCGGCGCGGGACGGCGTAGCGCCCCGCCATCTCGACCAGGCGGGTACCGCACGCCGGGCAGTGGAGGTTGTGCACTGACTGGACCCAGACCGCTTCCATGCCCCGACCATGCAGGCGCCGGGGCGCCGCTGTCGCGCCCCGGGGACGCCTGCAACGGACCGTCATGGGATCGCAACGGGCCCGGGCGCGCGATCGCCGGCGCGGGAGGGTGCCCCTACCCTCGGCGTCCGTGCCGCTGTTCTCCTTCGAAGGCCGGTCCCCGCAGGTGCACCCCGAGGCCTGGGTGGCGCCGACCGCCACGCTGGTCGGGGACGTCGTGGTCGAGGCCGGCGCGTCGATCTGGTACGGCGTCGTGCTGCGTGCGGACTTCGGGCGCATCGTGGTCCGCGAGGGCGCCAACGTGCAGGACAACTCCGTGCTGCACGGTGGCGCCGACCCGGAGACCGAGGTGGGCCCCGGCGCCACGGTCGGGCACATGTGCGTGGTGCACGGCGCCGTCATCGGCGCGGAGGCGCTGGTCGGCAACGGCGCCACGGTGCAGGACGGCGCCCGGGTCGGCGCCCGTGCGCTCGTGGGGGCGCACAGCCTGGTGCCACCGGGGATGCGGGTCCCCGACGAGGTGATGGTGCTCGGTGTCCCCGCCCGGGAGCGTGGCCCCCTCTCCGACGGCGCCCGCGGCTGGGTGGCCGGCAACCCAGCCATCTACCGCGAGCTGGCGCGCCGGCACGCCGCCGGGGTCGCGGAGGTCGGCTGACCGCGGGCGGGTCCGGCGACACGCGACGTGAGCACGGGACTCATGACGTCATGTCGTCATGACGTATGGTCGGCGGCGACCCGGCCCACGACCCCGAGGGAGCAGCCGGTGCGCATCGGCATCTTGACTGGCGGGGGCGACTGCCCCGGCCTCAACGCCGTCATCCGCTCGGTCGTCCGCACCGCGACGACCCACTACGCCAGCGAGGTGATCGGCTTCCGCGACGGCTGGCGGGGCCTCCTCGAGGACCGGACGACGCCGCTGGACGTCGCCGCGGTCGACGGCCTGCTGACCCGCGGCGGGACGACGCTCGGGTCGGCCCGGGTGGCGCCGGAGAAGCTGCACGCCGGGCTGGCGCAGATGAAGGCCGTGCTGGCCGCGCACGAGGTGGACGTGCTCATCCCGATCGGCGGCGAGGGGACGCTCACCGCGGCGCACCTGCTCTCGCAGGCCGGCGTCCCGGTGGTCGGCATCCCCAAGACCATCGACAACGACATCGACGGCACCGACCTCACCTTCGGGTTCGACACCGCGGTCAGCATCGCCACCGACCTCATCGACCGGCTGCACACCACCGCCGAGTCCCACCAACGGGTGCTCCTGGTCGAGGTGATGGGCCGGCACGCCGGCTGGATCGCGCTGCACGCGGGGCTGGCGTCGGGGGCGCACGTCACGCTCCTCCCCGAGGAGCCCTTCGACGTCGCCGAGGTCGCGAAGATCGTCGAGGACCGCTTCGCGCGCGGGGACACCCACGTCATCGGCGTCGTGGCCGAGGGGGCCCAGCCGCTGCCGGACACGATGCTGGTCCGCGACGGCGGCGTCGACGAGTACGGGCACAGGCGGTTCACGGGCGTGGCCCAGCAGCTGGGCGACGAGCTCGAGCGACGCACCGGCAAGGAGGTGCGCACCACGGTGCTCGGTCACGTGCAGCGCGGCGGCACCCCGACGTCGTTCGACCGGGTCCTGGCCACCCGCTTCGGCCTGCACGCGACGATCGCCGCGCACGAGGGCCGGCACGGGCAGATGGTCGCGCTGCGGGGCACCGAGATCGAGCTGGTGCCGCTGGCGCAGGCGGTCGCCCGGCTGAAGACCGTGACGGCGTCCCGGCTGGCCGAGACCGCGGTCTTCACCGGCTGAGCGACGGGCGCTGCCGTTCCGACGCCGTACCGGGTCAGCGGTAGCAGTACGAGTCCGAGGACGCGTCGCCGCCCTGCAGGCGCACCTGGTGCGGCCGCAACCCGCGCCAGTCCTCCCCGTGCGGGAAGAACCGCTCGTCCAGGCTCATCCCGCCGCCCTCGGGGTCCGCGTCGATCTTCGCCATCCACGACCCCACGCCGTCGGGGAAGAACTGGTCGTCCCACGCGCCGTACAGGGAGTTGGTCAGGTAGACCCGTCGTCCGTCGCGGCTGACCTCGACCATCTGCGGGCCGCCCGCCAGCGCCTTCTCCGGTGCGGCGGGGTGGGCCGTCCTCCGGACGATGCCGCCGAGGCGGACCGAGCCGACCTCACGGGGGTGCGCCGGGTCGGAGACGTCGAACTGCTTGAGCTCGCCGGTGCCCCAGCAGGAGACGTAGAGCATCCGGTCGTCGACCGACAGGTCGATGTCGGTGACGAGGGCCGGCACCGCGGAGAACGGCTTGAGCGCGGGGGGCAGGTCGTCGGGGTCGGCCGGCTCGGGCGGGATGGTGATCACCTCGTCGGCGGTCCACCGGTCGCCGTCCCGGTGCCAGCGCCACACCGACGCCGACAGGTCGGCGGTGGAGACCACGACACCGACGAAGCCCCAGGTGGCCTCGGGGTCGTGGGAGGGCCGCAGTTCCAGCACCATCTGGTGCTCGGCGCCGAGGTCGACCGTCTGCAGGTGCCGGCCCTCGGCGAGGTTCCAGAAGTGCAGCTGGTGGCCGTACCGGCCGCCGAGCAGCAGCTCGGGCACGAGCCCGTCCTCCACCATGCTCGGCGTGCCCCACTCGCTGGAGACCAGCGTGTTCTGGTTGAGGTGCCACCAGGCGTCGTAGGCCAGGTACTGCGGGCCGCGGTCGGTTTCCCACGCCCGCAGGACGTCGAAGGTGGTGTGGTCCAGCAGCGCGATGCCGCCGGGGCCCTCACCGTCGCTCGCGCCGCCCAGACAGGTCAGGAAGACGCCGTCGGGACCGCAGTGCAGCGTGTGCGGCCGCGAGTAGCCGGCCTTCTCGGCCAGCTCCCGGGCCTCGATCGTCTTGTGCAGCCGCGGCGCGCGGGGGTCGGGGTGGGTGTCGTAGACGTGGATGGTTGAGCTGCGCAGTCCGGGCAGCAGCAGGTACCGCCGCTGCAGTCCGTCGGCGCCCATGTCGTGGCCCTCGTGCCTGAGGGCGCTGGAGCAGGCGTTCCAGCCGAAGTGGTGCAGCTCGTCGCCGACGGTGGGCAGCTCGGCCCAGCCGACGATGGTGCCGTACCCGTCCGACGCCGGGTCGGTGTCGACGACGGTCAGGGCGTCGGGCTGCCGGCCGGCGCGGTCGAAGGCCACGACGTAGGCCAGCCGTTCGGTGGGTGCGGCGATCGCCTCGGCCGCGCTGCGGTAGAAGGTCGGGTCGGTCGGGACGGTGCCGTGGGATGCGCTCATCGTCGGCCTCCGGGGGCAGGAGCGGGATCCGACCATCCCGCGCCCCCGCGCCCGGGGGAAGCCCCCGGTGCGCGCGGTCCTGACACCGGGCCGGCCGAGGTCGGTAGCGTCCGTTCCCCGGTCCGGACGGCGCAGGGAGATGCTCGTGCCCGAGACGACGATCCCCGGCGCGCAGAGCGCCCCGCAGCTGCGCGCCCACCTCGCGGTCCCGCCGGTGGGGGAGGGCCCGTGGCCGGGGGTGGTGGTCGTCCACGAGGCGTTCGGCCTCACCGACGACGTCCGCCAGCACGCCGACCGCCTCGCCGCCGCCGGGTACCTGGCGCTCGCCCCGGACCTGTTCACCGCCGGCGGGCTGCGCTGCCTCAAGCGCACCTTCGGGGACCTGCTCCGCCAGGAGGGTGCGGCGTTCGGCGACCTGGAGGCGGCCCGGCGGTGGCTGATCGACCGGCCCGACTGCACCGGCCGGGTCGGGGTGGTCGGCTTCTGCATGGGCGGTGGCTTCGCCCTGCTGGCCGCCACCCGCGGCTTCGACGCGGCGGCGCCGAACTACGGCATGCTGCCGAAGGGCGCCGAGGAGGTGCTCGCCGGCGCCTGCCCGGTCGTGGCCAGCTACGGCCGGCGCGACCGGGTGCTGCGCGGAGCGGCCGAGCGGCTGCAGGGCATCCTCACCCGGCACGAGGTGCCGCACGACGTCCACGAGTACCCCGACGCCGGCCACTCGTTCATGAACCGGCACGACGTCGGCCCGTTCGCCGTCCTGGAGCGGGTCGCCGGCCTCGGCTACCACCACCCGTCCGCCGAGGACGCCTGGGTGCGCATCCTGCGGTTCCTCGACACCCACCTGCGCGGCTGACCGCGACGGGCGGGACCGCTCAGGTCGGGTCGGGGTCGCGCGAGCCCTGCCGGCCGCCGGAGGTGAGCCCGACGTCGCTGACGCCGGCGTAGGGCTGGTGCCGGCCGCCGACGTGCTTCTCCGCCTCCAGGCGCTCGAGCAGGTGCGGGTAGTGCGCCTCGAACGCCGGCCGCTCGGAGCGGATCTTCGGGATCTCGGTGAAGTTGTGCCGAGGCGGCGGGGACGACGTCGCCCACTCCAGCGAGTTGCCGTGGCCCCAGGGGTCGTCCCGCAGCGCCAGCGGGCCGTGCCGCCACGAGCGGATCACGTTGAACAGGAACGGGACGATCGAGGCGCCGAGCACGAAGGAGAAGATCGTCGAGATCGTGTTCAGCGTGGTGAAACCGTCGGTGGGCAGGTAGTTGACGTACCGGCGCGGCATGCCCTCGTTGCCCAGCCAGTGCTGGATGAGGAAGGTGCCGTGGAAGCCGATGAACGTCATCCAGAACTGCAGCTTCCCGAGGCGCTCGTCGAGCATCCGGCCGCACATCTTCGGGAACCAGAAGGCGATGCCGGCATTGGCCGCGAACACCACGGTGCCGAAGACCACGTAGTGGAAGTGGGCGACGACGAAGTAGCTGTCGTTGAGGTGGAAGTCCAGCGGCGGTGAGGCCAGGAGGACGCCGGTCAGGCCGCCGAGCAGGAAGGTGACCAGGAAGCCGACCGACCACAGCATCGGCGTCTCGAAGGTCAGCTGCCCCCGCCACATGGTGCCGATCCAGTTGAAGAACTTGATGCCGGTCGGCACGGCGATCAGGTAGGTCAGGAAGGCGAAGAAGGGCAGCAGCACCGCGCCGGTCGCGAACATGTGGTGCGCCCACACCGTCACCGACAGTGCCCCGATGGCGATGGTCGCGAAGACCATGCCCTTGTAGCCGAACAGCGGCTTGCGGCTGAACACCGGGATGATCTCGGTGATGATGCCGAAGAACGGCAGCGCGATGATGTAGACCTCGGGGTGCCCGAAGAACCAGAACAGGTGCTGCCACAGCATCGGCCCCCCGTTCTCCTCGGAGTACACCAGCGCTCCGAGTTGGCGGTCGGCCAGCAGCCCGAACAGTGCCGCGGTCAGGATCGGGAACGCGAAGATCACCAGGATGCTGGTCACCAGCGTGTTCCAGACGAAGATCGGCATCCGGAACATCGTCATGCCCGGCGCGCGCAGGCAGATGATCGTCGTCATGAAGTTGACCGCGCCCAGGATGGTGCCCAGACCGCTGACGGCCAGGCCGGCGATCCACAGGTTCGCCCCGGCGCCGGGGCTGTGGGCCACGTCGGACAGCGGCGTGTAGGCGTACCAGCCGAAGTCGGCGGCCCCGCCGGGGGTGATGAAACCCGCGACGGCGAGCGTGCTGCCGAAGAGGAACAGCCAGTAGGAGAAGGAGTTCAGCCGCGGGAAGGCGACGTCGGGGGCGCCGATCTGCAGCGGCATGATCAGGTTGCCGAACGCGAAGAACAGCGGCGTCGCGAAGAACAGCAGCATCACCGTGCCGTGCATGGTGAGCAGCTGGTTGTACTGCTCCGGGGAGAGGTACTGCAGCCCCGGCCGGGCCAGCTCCCCGCGCATCAGCATGGCCATGAAGCCGCCGATGATGAACCACACGAACGACGTGACCAGGTACATCAGGCCGATCGTCTTGTGGTCGGTGGTCCGCAGCAGGTTGCTCAGCCGGGTGCCCCTGTCGGCCGGCGGCATCGCACTGGGCCGGCTGACGATGGGCCGCGGCGCGATGGCGGTCACGACGTCGCTCCCGGGCGGGGGGAGGGTGCCGGCCCGGCGCATCCCGGGCTGGTCGGGCGGGGGGAGTGGCTCATGGACGCGCCCCTGGGTCGAGCCGCCGGTGCGGCGGGGAGGGCTCGAGTGATCCGAGTTCCCCCATCATGGCCCGCCGGCGCCCGCGCCGACACCCGGAACGGCGCTCAGCCGTCCGCCGGCACGAGCGCGGCCTGGCGCAGGCGGCGGTGGGCGGCCATCCGGACGGGCGCGTCGGCGGTGCCGTAGCCGTCGTAGCCGCCCAGCCGCTGCACCACCTCGAAGAACACCCGGTCGCCGAGCACCTCGGTGACCAGGTGCAGGTAGCCCCCGGCGGCGTCCTCCTCGTAGAGCAGCCCGTGCTCGCGGATCGCGGCCAGCAGCTCCGGAGCCAGGTCGAGGCGGGCGTCGAGGTCGTCGGCGTAGTTCGCGGGCACGGGCAGCAGGGGGGCGCCGGCCGCGTGCAGCGCCCGGGCCGTGGCGACGATGTCGTCGGTGGCGAAGGCGACGTACTGCGGCTCCGGGACCCCGGGGGCCCAGCCCCCGCGGCGCAGGGTGGAGGCGCTCAGGGCCAGCCGCACGGTCCGGCCCGGTCCGGTCACCGCCCGGGTGCGCACCAGCCCGAACGGCGCGGCCAGCTCGGTGACCTCCTGCGGTTCCAGGCCGAGCACCGCCCGGTAGAACAGGCCGGCCTCGTCGAAGGCGTCGAAGGGCTGGGCGAGGCCCACGTGGTCGACGCGGGTGATCCCGCTGCCCGCGCCGGCCGCCGAGCCGGTCGGCAGGAAGTCGGCCGGCCAGCCGTCGGGCACGGTGCGGGTGAAGAAGACCTGCGTGCCGTCGGGCGCGGCCACCGCCGACAGCTCCGCCTCGACCGCCCCCCGGGTGCGGGGCAGCACCGGGGCGCTCATCGCCTCCGCCCGTGCCGCCGAGCGGCCCGGGTCGGCGCTCTCCAGGCCCAGCGCCGCGACGGCGGCCACGCCCGTGGCCGCCGGGCGCACGACGGAGGCGTTGAGCAGCACCCGCGCCCCGCCCTGCTCCCACAGCTGCACCGGCTTGGAGCGGTGCTGCCCGGTGTGGGTGAACCCGAGCGCGTCCAGCACCCCGGCCACCCGTGGACCGGAGACGCCGTCGACCTCCAGCTCGGTGAACGACCAGCCCGACAGGGCCGGTGCGGCCGGGGGGGTGGGCAGGCCGGCGTCCGGACGGCGCAGCGCGAGCGCCTCCTCCAGCCACTGCAGCGAGCGCATCGCGTCCACCGCCGTCCGGGCCGGGTCGGACTGCCGGTACACGTCGTTGAAGACCTCCAGCGACAGCGGGCCGGTGTAGCCGGCGGCGAGCACCGCGCCGAGGAAGCCGGGCAGGTCGAACGCGCCCTGGCCGGGGAAGAGCCGGTGGTGGCGGCTCCACTGGAGCACGTCCATGCGCAGCGCCGGGGCGTCGGCCAGCTGCAGGAAGAACAGCTTGTCCCCGGGCACCTGCGCGAAGCCGGCCGGGTCCCCGCCGCGGGAGAGCACGTGGAAGCTGTCCAGGCACAGCCCGAGGGCGGGGGAGTCCGCGCGGCGGACGGCGTCCCACGAGCGCTCCCAGGTGGAGACGTGCGTGCCCCAGGCCAGCGCCTCGTAGGCGATCCGCAGGCCGCGCTCGCCGGCGCGGGCGGCCGCGGCGGCCAGCTGCTCGGCGAGCTGGTCGGCGTCGTCGACCGCGTCGGGGGCCACCGAGGAGCAGACCAGCACGGTGTCCACGCCGAGCGCGGCCATGACGTCGAACTTGCACTCGGCCCGGCGCAGGTTGCGGGCGAAGCGCGCCGGGTCGGTGGAGTCCAGGTCGCGGAAGGGCTGGTACAGGTCGATCGACAGGCCGAGGTCGGCGCAGCGCGTGGCCAGCTCGGCCGGGGACCACGGGGCGGCGACCAGGTCCGGCTCGAACACCTCGATGCCGTCGAACCCGGCGCCGGCGGCCGCGGTCAGCTTGTCCTCGAGCGTGCCGGACAGGCAGACCGTGGCGATCGCCCGGCGCGCCTCAGCCGATGCGGACATCGGGACCCGGCCCGGCGACCAGCTCGGTGAAGTGCGCCAGCATGCGCTCGGCGTCGGGCTCGACCCCGGTGAACAGGCGGAAGGCGTCGACGGCCTGGAACACCGCCATGCCGCCGCCGTCGAGCACCCGGGCGCCGAGGCGCCGGGCGGTGCGCACCAGTTCGGTCTCCAGCGGGCGGTAGACGATGTCGGCGACCCAGAGGTCCGGGCGCAGCAGGGCGGCGTCCACGGGCAGGCCCGGCTGCGCGGCCATGCCCGTGGGCGTGGCGTGGGCCAGCCCGTCGGCCTCGGCCAGCGCCGCGGGGAGGGCGGCGGCGTCGGCCCCCGTGGCCCGGGCGGCGCCGAACCGCTCCTGCAGCGCGGCGGCCAGCCCGGCGGCCCGCTGGGCGTCGACGTCCACGACGGTCAGCCGGCGGGTGCCCAGGGTGAGCAGCGCGTGCGCCACCGCGGCCCCGGCGCCGCCGGCCCCGAGCAGGACCACCCGGTCCAGGGCGGCGTCGGGCAGGCCGCGGTCGAAGGCGCGGGCGAACCCGGACCAGTCGGTGTTGTGCCCGACCGCCCGGCCCCCGCGCAGGACGACGGTGTTGACCGCGCCCAGCGCCTCGGCGTCGGGAGAGAGCTCGTCGAGGTGCGGCAGGACCAGCTGCTTGCACGGGTGGGTGACGTTCAGGCCGTCGTAGCCGGCCAGCCGGGCGGCGGCCAGGACCTCACCGATCGCGGTGGCCGGCCGGTCGAGGACGTCGAGGTCCAGCCGCCGGTAGAGGTACCGGAGACCGAGTTCGTCGGCCTCCCGCTCGTGCATCGGCGGGGTCAGCGACGGGCCGATGCCCGTGCCGACCAGGCCGACGAGGAAGCTCTGCGAGGCGGACGCCATGGTCGTCTCCTAGCTATGTACCAACTGGTGAGTTGTTCCTAGGGGACCACACCCGGAGCCCGGCCGCCAGCCCCCCGCGTGATCCGGGCCACGGCGTCGGGAGGCCGGGGGGGCGGCCCACCTAGGCTGCGGGGGACGGCCGTCGAGCGGAGGGCAGCAGTGACCGCGCAGCACCCGGAGGGCGACACCTCCCCCGACGTCCCCGGGGCGGCGCCGGCCGGAGCCCCCGAGCGGACGCGGGACGCCGACCGCACCCGGGCGGAGATCCTCGCCGTGGCCACCACCGAGTTCGCCGACCGCGGCTACGCGGGGGCCCGGATCAACGAGATCGCCGACAAGCTCAGCACCACCAAGCGGATGATCTACTACTACTTCGGCGGCAAGGAGCAGCTCTACGTCGCCGTCCTGGAGCAGGCCTACAGCCGCATCCGCAGCCTGGAGCAGCAGCTCGACGTGGAGCACCTCGACCCGGTCGAGGCGATCCGGGAGCTCGCCGGCCTGACCTTCGACCACCACGAGGCCCATCCGGACTTCATCCGGCTGGTCAGCATCGAGAACATCCACCGCGCCGAGCACATCGCCCGCTCCGAGGCGCTGTCCGGGCTGGCCAACCCGGCGCTGGACGTCCTCGGCACGATCCTCGAGCGGGGCTGGGACGCCGGGCTGTTCCGGGACGACGTCGACGCCCTCGACGTCCACCAGGTGATCAGCGCGTTCTGCGTCTTCCGGACGGCCAACCGGCACACCTTCGGCGCCATCTTCGGTCGCGACCTGCTCGACCCGGCCCGCCGCGACCACCAGCGCCGGATGCTCGGCGACCTCGTCGTCGCCTACCTCACCGCCCACTGAGGGCGCTCGACACACCTCTCCGACCGGCGGGCTTGACACGGTGACGGCCATCACCTCACCATCTGGTACGTAACCAGTTGGTACATAAGCCGCTGGCGACACCGCGCCGGCCCCCACCCCGGGGCCAGGGCGGCACGGGGAGCCGGGGATCCCGGCCGCCGCCCGCTGCACCGCACCGCCGACCACCCGGGCCCGCCCCGGGACGCCCCGACCGGCACGACGAGATCGCTGCCGCCGCGCCTCCCCAGGAGACCGACATGAGCACGACCCCCGCCCCCGGTGGGACCACCCACGCGCACACGCCACGCAAGGCCGCCGTCGCGAGCTTCGTCGGCAGCATGCTCGAGTACTACGACTTCTTCATCTACGGCGCCGCCGCCGGCCTGGTCTTCCCGCAGGTGTTCTTCCCGGAGAGCGACCCGAGCACCGGGATCCTCCTCTCGCTGGCCACCTTCGGCGTCGCCTACGTCGCCCGGCCGCTCGGCGCGGTCGTCATCGGCCACTTCGGCGACAAGGTCGGCCGCAAGAAGATGCTGGTGCTGACCCTGCTGCTGATGGGCGTCTCCACCTTCCTCATCGGCGCGCTGCCGTCCTACGGCGCGATCGGGGTGGCCGCCCCGATCCTGCTGGTCCTCATGCGGATCCTGCAGGGCCTCTCGGCCGCCGGCGAGCAGGCCGGTGCGAACTCGATGACCCTGGAGCACTCGCCCGAGGGCAGGCGCGGGTTCTTCACCAGCTTCACCCTCGTCGGCACCCAGGCCGGCCTGATCCTCGCCAACCTGGTCTTCATCCCGTTCGCGCTGCTGCCCGAGGACCAGTTCCTCAGCTGGGGCTGGCGGATCCCGTTCTTCCTGTCCGCGGCCGTCGTCGCCGTCGGCTACTGGGTGCGCCGGTCGCTGCCCGAGACGCCGGAGTTCGAGCGGGCCAGCGAGGAGCACGAGGTCGCCAAGCTGCCCGTCGCCGTCCTGTTCCGCGACCACTGGGCCTCGGTCCTGCGGGTGGTCCTGTGCGCGCTGGTCTCGGTGGTCAGCACGATCGTCGGCACCTGGGCGCTCGCGCAGGGCACCAGCGACGCGATCGGCATGGAGCGGTCGACCCTGCTGTGGATGATCGTCGTGGCCAACGCGATCGCGCTGGGCACGCTGGTGCTGTGGGCGCGGCTGTCGGACCGGATCGGCCGCCGCCCGGTGTTCGCCTTCGGCGCCTTCGGCTCGGCGGTGCTGATCTTCCCCTTCCTGTGGGCGGTGCAGCAGGGGAACGTCGCACTGGTCTTCGTCTTCGGCATCCTGATCTCCGGCGTCACCTACTCCGCGGCCAACGGCATCTGGCCGTCCCTCTACGGCGAGATGTTCGACACCCGGGTCCGCTACTCCGGCACGGCGATCGGCACCCAGATCGGGTTCGCCCTCGGCGGCTTCTCGCCGCTCATCGCCGCCGCGATCGTCGGTGACGGCCCCGACGGGTGGTGGCCGGTGGCCATCCTCACCGCCGCTGCCGCCGCCGTCGCGGGCCTGTGCGCCCTCACCGCCCGCGAGACCGCGCACGTGCCGCTGGAGCAGCTCGGCTCCAAGGACGCCGCCCCGCGCGACCGCGCCCTGGTCGGCGCGTAAGAGCCACACCCCCTGGGGGGGGGGGGGGGGGGGGGGGGGGGGGGCGGCGGGGGGGGGGGGGGGGGGGGGCGGGGGGGGGGGGGGGGGGGGGGGGGGGGGGGGGGGGGGGGGGGGGGGGGGGGGGGCGCGGGGGGGGGTGGGGCTGTT
>NZ_JBJGZS010000045.1:0-14383 GCF_054050635.1 Geodermatophilus sp. SYSU D00079
GGGGGGGGGGGGGGGGGGGGGGGGGGGGGGGGGGGGGGGGGGGGGGGGGGGGGGGGGGGGGGGGGGGGGGGGGGGGGGGGGGGGGGGGGGGGGGGGCGCCCGCCCCCCCCCCCCCCCCCCCCCCCCCCCCCCCCCCCCCCCCGGCGCCCGTGTCCGCACCGCCGGAGCGCCCAGAACCGCCGTCCCGCGGAGCCTCGGGGTGACGGCGGACACCGGGTGCGTCCGCCGTCAGTCCAGCAGCGGCACCACGCGCTCGGCCCAGAAGCGCTCGACCTGCGCCTCGAGCTCCTCGCGGGTGCCGCTGTTGTCCAGGACGACGTCGGCCACCGCGCGGCGCTGCTCGTCGGTGGCCTGCGCCGCTATCCGGGCGCGCGCGTCCTCGGCGCTCAGGCCCCGCTGGACCAGCCGCTCGACCCGGGTCCCCAGGTCGGCCTCCACGACGAGGACGAGGTCGTAGGCGCCCGCCTGACCGGTCTCCACCAGCAGCGGTACGTCCTGGACCACGACGGCGTCCGGCGGGGCCGCAGCGACCAGCTCGGCGGCCCGCGCACGCACCAGCGGGTGCACGATGCCGTCCAGCCGCGCCCGCGCCGCGGGGTCGGCGAACACCACCGCCGCCAGCGCCGGACGGTCGAGGGCCCCCTCGGCGGTGAGCACCTCCGGACCGAACGCGTCGACGACCGCGGCGAGGCCCGGCGTCCCCGGTTCGACGACCTCGCGCGCGATGCGGTCGGCGTCGACGACCCGCGCCCCCCGGGCCGCCAGCAGGCCGGCCACCGTGCTCTTCCCCGACCCGATCCCACCGGTCAGCCCCATGCGCAGCATGTGCGGACAGTAGCCAGCACCCCGGCAACGGTCACAGACAGGTAACACCCGCCCGTCCAGCCCGGCGCGTCGCTCCAGTCACACGCGTCCCGTGGACAACAGTGACCTCGGCGATCTCCCCCCGCCGAGAGAGGCAGACCGATCATGTCCCGACCCGCACACGCCGCTCCGTCGTCGGCTCCCGCAGCTCCCCGTCGGGGCGCCGGCCGTCACCGGCTGGACCGTCCCACCGGCGTGCGGTGCACCGACCTGCCGGCCGTGCGCGAGCGGCTGGAGCGCACCGCCGCGGTCCGCCCCCGGAACGCCGTGATGCGCTGGCTCTCGGCGACGGCCCCGGCCGGCCGGCACACCTGGCAGTTCCTGGCCAACGCCGGTGGCCGCCCGCGGACGGCGTTCGCGATCATCCTCAGCCT
Source organism: Geodermatophilus sp. SYSU D00079 (assembly GCF_054050635.1). NCBI lineage: Bacteria > Bacillati > Actinomycetota > Actinomycetes > Geodermatophilales > Geodermatophilaceae > Geodermatophilus > Geodermatophilus sp. SYSU D00079. Next base: position 1,239 of record NZ_JBJGZS010000045.1, read on the forward strand.
CTGAGCGAGAGCCTCGCCCGGTCCCCACCCTCCACGAGGCCGGGGACCGGGCGGGGCGACGCACCGGACGACTCGGACCCGACCGCCGTCGGGATCCTGCGACTCGTCCCTCCACGGGGATGGGAGGGACGACTGAGGCCCGGGACCCTGCACGGGTCCCGGGCCTCAGCAGTTCACGGGAGCGGCGATCGGAGCCCGGGAACCCCGCGGTCCCCGGTGATCAGCCGTACCCGGGGAGACGGCCGAGGCCCGGGACCCTCGCGGGTCCCGGGCCTCGGTCGTCCACCGGTCCAGCTCAGCTGGACGCGATCACTCGCCGCCGGCCAGCTTGGCCCGCAGGGCCGCGAGCGCCTCGTCGCTGGCGAGCGTGCCGCCGGAGGTGTCGCCCACCTCGACGTCGCCGCTGGAGTAGTTGCCACCGGCCGCAGCCTCGGCGTCGGCCTCCTTGGCCGCCGCGATCTGCTTGCGGTGCGCCTCGAAGCGGGCCTGGGCCTCGGCGTACTGCCGCTCCCAGGTCTCGCGGGCCTCCTCGTAGCCCTCGAGCCACTCGCCGGTCTCCGGGTCGAAGCCCTCGGGGTAGATGTAGTTGCCCTGCTCGTCGTACGAGGCGGCCATGCCGTAGGCGGCCGGGTCGAACTGCTCCTCGTCGCCGATGACGCCCTCGTTGGCCTGCTTGAGGGACAGCGAGATGCGACGGCGGTCGAGGTCGATGTCGATGACCTTGACGAGGATCTCGTCGCCGACCTGCACGACCTGCTCCGGGATCTCCACGTGGCGCTCGGCCAGCTCGGAGATGTGGACCAGGCCCTCGATGCCCTCGTCGACGCGGACGAACGCACCGAAGGGCACCAGCTTGGTGACCTTGCCGGGCACGACCTGACCGATCTGGTGGGTCCGGGCGAACTGACGCCACGGGTCCTCCTGGGTCGCCTTCAGCGACAGGGAGACCCGCTCACGGTCCAGGTCGACGTCGAGGACCTCGACGGTGACCTCCTGGCCGACCTCGACGACCTCGGACGGGTGGTCGATGTGCTTCCAGGACAGCTCGGAGACGTGCACCAGGCCGTCGACGCCGCCCAGGTCCACGAACGCACCGAAGTTGACGATCGAGGAGACCACGCCGGTGCGGACCTGGCCCTTGGCGAGCTTGTTGAGGAACTCGCTGCGGACCTCGGACTGAGTCTGCTCCAGCCACTGGCGACGGGAGAGGACGACGTTGTTGCGGTTCTTGTCGAGCTCGATGATCTTGGCCTCGAGCTCGCGGCCCACGTAGGGCTGCAGGTCGCGGACGCGGCGCATCTCGACCAGCGAGGCGGGGAGGAACCCGCGCAGGCCGATGTCGAGGATGAGACCGCCCTTGACGACCTCGATGACGGTGCCGGTGACGACCTCGTCGGCTTCCTTCTTGGCCTCGATCGTGCCCCAGGCGCGCTCGTACTGGGCGCGCTTCTTGGACAGGATCAGCCGGCCCTCCTTGTCCTCCTTCTGGAGGACGAGGGCTTCCACCTCGTCGCCGACGCTGACGACCTCGTTGGGGTCGACGTCGTGCTTGATGGAGAGTTCGCGCGAGGGGATGACGCCCTCGGTCTTGTAGCCGATGTCCAGCAGCACCTCGTCGCGGTCGACCTTGACGATGACGCCTTCGACGATGTCGCCGTCGTTGAAGTACTTGATCGTCTGGTCGATCGCCGCGAGGAAGTCCTCGGCAGTGCCGATGTCGTTGATCGCGACCTGCGGGGTGCTGTTCGGACGGACCTGGGTGGAGGTCATGTGGTCGAGTGCTCCGGACGGGGGATGCGTAGGGACAGGGACCCGCGGCCTGGTGCCGCGGGGAGCAGGGAGAGCCGGCGCGCGCCGAACCCGATGGGGACAGCACAGACAGACCTCTGGCGCACCCTCCATGGTACGTAGCTCCGGCGTCCCGGGTCCACCTGGGTGGGCACCCGGTCGCCGCCCGTCCGGCGTGTCACGATCGGCGGGTCATGCAGCCCTCTCCCCCGCCCCTGCCCCTGGCCGCCGACGGCTACCCCGCGCCGGGCGGGGTGACCCGTCGCCCGGTCGGCGGCACGGAGTCGGTCCGCGCCAACCGCCGGTGGTGGGACGCCGCCGCCCCCGCCTACCTCGCCGAGCACGGCGACGACCTCGGTGACGTCGACTTCCTGTGGTGCCCCGAGGGGCTGCGGGAGAGCGAGGCGCACCTGCTGGGGGACGTCACCGGCCGGCGCGTGCTCGAGGTCGGCTGCGGTTCGGCGCCGTGCGCGCGGTGGCTGCGCCGCGCGGGCGCCGACGTCGTCGCCCTGGACCTGTCCGCCGGGATGCTGGCCCGGGCCGCCGAGCTCAACCGCGGCTCCGGGGTCGCGGTCCCCCTGGTCCAGGCCGACGTCGGCGCGCTGCCGCTGACCGACGCGAGCGTGGACCTGGCCTGTTCGGCGTTCGGGGGCCTGCCGTTCGTCGCCGACGTCGGCGGTGCGCTCGCGGAGGTCGCGCGGGTGCTGCGCCCGGGCGGGCGGTTCGTCGCGTCGGTGAACCACCCGATGCGCTGGCCGTTCCCCGACTCCCCGGACCCCGAGGACCTGCAGGTCACCTCCTCCTACTTCGACCGCACCCCGTACGTGGAGACCGACGACGACGGCCGCGCGGTCTACGTCGAGCACCACCGGACGGTCGGCGACTGGGTGCGCGCGGTGGTGGGGGCGGGCCTGGTGCTCGACGACCTCCTCGAGCCGGAGTGGACGCCCGGCCGCGAGCAGGAGTGGGGCCAGTGGTCACCGGCCCGCGGGGCTCTGGTCCCGGGCACGCTCGTCCTGGTCTGCAGGAGGCCCTGACCCCACCCTCGACCTCGGGTGGAGGGTGAGGGATGGGCCGCTCACCGCGCCCCGACGAGGGACGGCGTCTCCATCCGCTTGGTCAGCATCAGCCGCTCCAGGAGGGCGTCCCGGTCGTGCTGGAGCCGGCGCAGCCCGGCCATCGTCTGCTCCACGCCGTCCGGGTGCGCCGCGTGGTAGATCGAGCGCTTGATGGCCGACGCGGTCGGACTGACCAGCTCGACGAACACCCGGCGCCGCTCGGCGGCGTACGCGTCGAGCACCGACTCGTCGGCCTGCCGCCGGATCACCGCGGCCAGCGCCTCCTGCAGGACGAAGGTGTCGAACAGGCCGCCGGTCAGGCCCAGCCCGCCGGTCGGGTTGGTCACGTGGGCGGCGTCCCCGGCCAGCAGCACCCGCCCCTCGCGGAAGCGGGTCGCGGCACGCTGGTGCATCCGGTACGGCGCGTACTCGACCAGCTCGGGGCCGTCGCCGTCCCCCAGGACCGCGGCGAAGAAGCGCGGCATGCGGTCCAGCACGCTCTCCTCGGGGAGAGCGTCGTCCTCGCAGTAGGTGTACCGCCACACGCCGCCGCCGTGGGAGTCGTCGAGCTTGGCGATCACGGCGCCGTACTCGTCGTCGACGACGAAGGTCGTCTGCGCGAAGCCGGCGTCCTGGAACGGGTACCGGACGTTGGTCGCCACGAAGCGCTCGGGCCAGGTGAAGCCCTCGAAGTCGATGCCCAGGGCCCGGCGTACGCCGCTGCGGGCGCCGTCGGCCCCGATCAGCCAGCCGGCCCGCAGCGACCGGCGCCCCTCCGGTGTCTCGGCGACGACGGTGACCCCGGTGTCGTCCTGGCCGACCTCGACCACGTCGTGCTGCCACAGCACCGTGGCCGAGTCGTACGCGGCCAGTTCCGCCAGCACCAGGCGGACCAGCGCGCCCTGGCCGAGGTGCAGGTTGTAGGGCCGGGGGACGACGCCCTCCAGTGGCTGGAGCCCGAAGCGGACCCGCTCCCCCGTCCGGTGCGCCCGGTACTCGTAGTCCTGCTTGAGGAAGCCCTGGGCGGCGGCCTGCTCGTAGACGCCCAGCCGGTCCAGGCCCTCGAGCACCGCCCAGTGGTAGGCGGCCGCGCGGGGCGACATGACCACGTCGGCCGCGCGGTCGAGGACGGTCACGGGGATGCCCGCGCGCGCCAGCCCGAGGGCGTTGAGGATGCCCACCGGTCCGGCACCCACCACCAGCACCGTGTCGTCGGTCACGCCCCGAACGTGGCGGCCGGCCGGGCCGGCGGCAAGGCGGTGATCCGCCAGCCGGAAGAGGCCCTCTCCCCCGCGTCCCGCCCCTCGGACAGGGGCCCGGGCGAGCAGCGGGGGCAGAGGGGCCTTCGTCAGTGGGCGGCGGCGTCCCAGCTCGCGCCGAAGCCGACCGAGACCTCCAGCGGCACCGACAGCTGCGCGGCCCCGGCCATCTCGCGGCGGACCAGCGCCTCCAGCGCCTCCCGCTCCCCGGGCGCGACCTCGAGCACGAGCTCGTCGTGCACCTGCAGCAGCATCCGCGAGCGCAGGCCCCCCGCCGTGATCGCCTTCTCCACGTTCAGCATGGCGACCTTGATGACGTCGGCCGCCGAGCCCTGGATCGGGGCGTTGAGCGCCATCCGCTCGGCCATCTCGCGGCGCTGGCGGTTGTCGCTGGTCAGGTCGGGCAGGTAGCGGCGCCGGCCCAGCGTCGTCTCGGTGTAGCCGGACAGCCGCGCCTCCTCGACCACGCTGTCCAGGTAGTCGCGGATGCCGCCGAACCGCTCGAAGTAGGCGTGCATCTGCTCGCGCGCCTCCTCGGTGGAGATGCGCAGCTGCTGCGAGAGTCCGTACGCGCTCAGGCCGTAGGCCAGGCCGTAGCTCATCGCCTTGATCCGGCGGCGCATCTCCGGGTCGACGTCCTCGATCGGGATGTTGAACGCCCGGGCGGCGACGAAGGAGTGCAGGTCCTCCCCCGAGGTGAACGCCTCGATCAGGCCCTCGTCACCGGAGAGGTGCGCCATGATCCGCATCTCGATCTGGCTGTAGTCGGCGGTCATCAGCGACTCGTAGCCGGCGCCGACGACGAAGGCCTGCCGGATGCGCCGGCCCTCGGCGGTGCGGATCGGGATGTTCTGCAGGTTCGGGTCGGTCGAGGACAGCCGGCCGGTCGCGGCGATCGTCTGCCCGAAGGTGGTGTGGATGCGCCCGGCGTCGTCGACCATCGGGATGAGCCCGTCGATGACGGTGCGCAGCCGGGTGACGTCGCGGTGGCGCAGCAGGTGCTCGAGGAACGGGTGGCCGGTCTGCGCCAGCAGCCAGGTCAGCGCGTCCGCGTCGGTCGTGTAGCCGGACTTGATCTTCTTGGTCTTCGGCAGGCCCAGCTCGTCGAAGAGCACCGCCTGCAGCTGCTTGGGCGAGCCCAGGTTCACCTCGCGGCCGATGACGGCGTAGCACTCGGCGGCCGCCGCGGAGACGCCCTCGGCGAACTCCCGCTGCAGCTCCTGCAGGAACTCCAGGTCCGCGGCGATGCCGCGGTACTCCATGGCGGCGAGCACGCGGGTCAGCGGCAGCTCGATGGCGCCCAGCAGGGCGTCCCCGCCGCGCTGGCCGAGCACCGACTCCAGCGCGTCGGAGAGGTCGTTGACCGCCACGGCCTTGAGGACGTCGGCGTGCGCGGCCTCCCGGGCGACGTCGTCCTCCGACGGGCCCATCCCGTCGAGGGTCAGCTGCTCCTCGGGCTCGGCGGTGTCCTTGAGCTCCCGCCGCAGGTAGCGGACCGCGAGGTCGCCGAGGTCGAAGGACCGCTGCCCCGGCAGGGCCAGGTAGGCCGCCAGCGCGGTGTCGCTGACCACGCCCTCGAGCTCCCAGCCGCGCGCCCAGACCGCCAGCAGCGGGCCCTTCACCTCGTGGACGACCTTCGGGGCCGCCGGGTCGGCCAGCCAGGCGGCCAGGGCCTGCTCGTCGGCCACGTCGAGGGCGGGGCCGAGGTCGACGAAGGTGGCGCTGTCGTCGGCGGCGGCCAGGGCGATGCCGGACAGCTCCCCGGTGCCGCGCCCCCACGTGCCCCGGAAGATGACGCCGGTGCGGCCGGTGCGCGCGTGCTGGTCCAGCCAGGCGCCCAGCCCGCCGGCCGGCACCTCGTCGACGGCGACGTCGAAACCGCCCTCCACCTCTGGTTCGGCGCTGGTGAGCGTGGCGAACAGACGGTCGCGCAGCACCCGGAACTGCAGGTTGTCGAAGAGGGTGTGCACCTCGTTGCGGTCCCAGGCGCGGACGGCGAGGTCGACCGGGCCCACCTCGAGCGGGACGGCGCGGTCGAGCTCGGTCAGCCGCCGGTTCTGCAGCACCGAGGCCAGGTGCTCGCGCAGTTTCTCCCCCACCTTGCCCTTGACGGTGTCGACCTGGTCGACCAGCGCGTCGAGGGAGCCGTACTCGCGCACCCACTTGGCCGCGGTCTTCTCGCCGACGCTCGGGATGCTGGGGAGGTTGTCGCTGGGGTCTCCGCGCAGCGCGGCGAAGTCGGGGTACTGGGCGGGCGACAGGCCGTACTTGGCCTCGACCTCCTCGGGGGTGAACCGGGTGAGGTCGGAGACGCCCTTGCGCGGGTACAGCACGGTGACGTGCTCGTTGACCAGCTGCAGGGCGTCGCGGTCGCCGGTGGCGATGAGCACGTCCATGCCCTGCTCGACGGCCTGCACGGTGAGCGTGGCGATGACGTCGTCGGCCTCGAAGCCCTCCGCGGTGATGACCGGGACGCGCAGGGCGCCCAGCACCTCCTGGATCAGGCTCACCTGACCGCGGAAGTCCGTCGGGCTCTCGGCCCGGTTGGCCTTGTACTCGGCGTAGATCTCGCTGCGGAACGTCTTGCGCCCGACGTCGAAGGCCACCGCCAGGTGCGACGGCTGCTCGTCGCGCAGGATGTTGATCAGCATCGAGGTGAAGCCGTAGACCGCGTTGGTGGGCTGCCCCGTGGTCGTGGAGAAGTTCTCCACGGGCAGCGCGAAGAAGGCGCGGTAGGCCAGGGAGTGCCCGTCGAGCAGCAGCAGCCGAGGGCGCGGCCCACCAGCGGTCGGGACGGCGGTGGACGCGGGGGCGGAGACCGGAGCGGACATCACTGCCGATCCTAGGTGCGCCCGCCGACACCGCCCCCGCGGCGACGGGGCCCCCGGCGGGGCGGGGTGCGGGCGCTGGTTACCGTGCCCGGGTGACCCTCGCCCGCCCCGACTGGCTGCCCGCCGCCTTCACCAGCCCGCTGGACGAGAAGCTGGGCATCGAGATCGCCGACTACGACCCCGACCACCTGGTGGCCACCATGCCGGTCGAGGGCAACCAGCAGCCGGCGGGGCTGCTGCACGGCGGCGCCACCTGCGCGCTCGTGGAGACGGTGGGCTCCTGGGCCGCGGCGCTGGGCGCCGGCCCGGGCCGCCGGTGCGTGGGGGTCGAGCTGAACGTCAGCTACCTGCGGGCGGCGACCGGCGGGACCGTGACCGCCGTGGCCACGCCGGTCCGCCGTGGCCGCACCCTGGCCACCTTCCGGGTCGAGGTCAGCGACGAGCAGGGCCGGCCGACGGCGACCGCCCGGCTGACCTGCATGCTCTCCGACGCCCGCGCCTGACGCGGAGCCCGGTCAGCTCTCCGCCGCGCCCACCACGGGGAGGATCCGGGCGACCGGGCGGCGGCGCACCGGCGGGCGCCGCGGCGTCGGGATGGTCACCCCACCGCGCTGCCAGGTGGCCAGCGACCGGGCCAGGGTCTCGCGGGGCACGATCCGCCGGGTGGTGAGCGGCGCGAAGCCCATCCGCGCGAAGAACCGCTGCCGCTCGGCCTCGTGCCCGCCGACCGCGGCGACCACGTGCTCGGCGCCGACCTCCGAGGCGTAGGCGACCGCGGCCCCCAGCAGGGCGGCACCCGCGCCCCGGCGCCGGTGCTCGCGGTGCACCACGAGGTTGTCGACGGTCACCTGCGGGACGCCGAGGACCATCGACAGCGGGTCCAGCCCGAGGATCGCCAGCCCCACCACCAGCTCGCCGTCGCAGGCGTCGGGGGCGGGCAGCACCGCCAGGGCCACCCGGTGGGCGGGATCGGCCAACAGCCGGCGGAACCCCGTCGCCGCGGCCGCCCCGGGGGTCTGACCGGTCAGCACGCCCTCGGCGTGGGCCTCGGCCCGGTGCTGGCGCACCAGGGTGAGCACGGCGGGCAGGTCGTCGGGACGCGCCGGGCGCGTCGTGACGTGGGACCGCGAACCTGTTCCTGACACAGGAGCCCTCCCCTGGACGGTGGTCAGAGAGTGCCCGCCCGGTGTCCCCCCGTCACGTCGGCGCGCCGCCGCTGGGACGGAGGTGACAGGAGCGGCGTGTCGCGGAAAGGTCACAGCTCGCGTCGAGGACCGCAGCCCGGAACAGCGCTGAGTTACGGTCCCCCCCTCACTCACACGCCTAGGAGGTCGAGTGACGCACGCTCCAGGCCGCGTCCGACGACGTGGTCGACGACCGGGAGCCACCGGCCCCGCGGCCCGCCCGCACCCCGGTGCCCGCCGCGCCACCCTCGTCCGGGTGCTCCTCGTCGCCGCGTTCGGGCTCGGGCTCGCCCTGTTCGTCCCCGGCACCGCACAGGCGGAGGGCGAGCAGCTGGCAGGCACGCTGCAGACCAGCCGCAGCGGCCCCATCGAGGGCATCGAGGTGACCGTCACCGCGGCCGACGGCGAGGAGGTCGACGCCGTCGAGACCGACGAGCAGGGCCGCTGGGAGGTCGACCTCCCCGGCCCCGGTGAGTACGTGGTCTCCATCGACGCCGACGACCTGCCCGACGGCGTGGTGCTCTCCGGTGAGGACAGCCGCACCGTGACCGTCGAGGAGGGCCGTCGGCAGGCGGCGATCATCGGCCTCAACGACGGCAGCCGGGAGGGCGGCGGCGGCACCGTCCGCGCCGTCCAGCTGCTCGTCGACGGCATCCGGTTCGGCCTGCTGATCGCCATGTGCGCCGTCGGCCTGTCCCTGATCTTCGGGACGACGGGCCTGACCAACTTCGCCCACGGCGAGCTGGTCACCATCGGCGCGGTGGTGGCCTGGTTCATCAACGTCCAGGGCGGCGTCCCGCTCGTCCCGGCGGCGTTGATCGCGATGCTCGTGGGAGCCGCGGTGGGCGCCCTCAACGAACTCGGCCTGTGGCGCCCGCTGCGCCGCCGGGGCACCGGTCTCATCGCGGCGCTGGTCGTGTCGATCGGCCTGTCGCTGCTGCTGCGCTACCTCATCCAGCTGGTCTACGGCGGCCGGTCCAACGCCTACCAGGGCATCGGGGGCGGCCGAGCGGTCGACTACGGCCTGTTCCGCATGACCGGCGCGGACCTGACCTCGGTGGTCATCTCGGTCGTCGTGCTGCTGCTCGTCGCGCTCATGCTGCAGCGCACGAAGATCGGCAAGGCGATGCGCGCGGTCGCCGACAACCGGGACCTCGCCGCCTCCTCCGGCATCGACGTCAACCGGGTCATCCTCGTCGTCTGGATGATGGGTGGCGCGCTGGCCGCGCTCGGTGGCGTGCTGCTCGGGCTGTCCGACCAGGTGCAGTGGGACATGGGCTTCCGCCTGCTGCTGCTCATGTTCGCCGGCGTCACCCTCGGCGGCCTCGGGACCGCCTACGGCGCGCTCCTGGGCAGCCTGGTCGTCGGCGTCTTCGTCCAGATGTCGACCCTCGTCATCCCGAACGACGTCAAGTACGTCGGCGGGCTGCTCCTGCTGATCGTCATCCTCGTCATCCGGCCCCAGGGGATCCTGGGCAGCCGCGTCCGGGTGGGCTGACCCATGAGTGAAGTGATCGACGCCCTCGCGGTCGCCGGCAAGGCGGCACTGGGCTTCCAGGCGATCTTCTTCGTCCTGCTGGCCGTCGGCATCAACGTGCAGTTCGGCTACACCGGCCTGCTGAACTTCGGGCAGATCGCCTTCGCCATGCTCGGCGGGTTCGGCATCGCCATCTCGGTCACCAAGTGGGGGCTGGACTTCTGGGTGGGGGTGGCCGTCGGGCTGCTCGCGGCGGTCGTCCTCGCCCTGCTGCTGGGCCTGCCCACGCTGCGGCTGCGTGCGGACTACCTGGCGATCGTGACCATCGCCGCGGCCGAGGGGCTGCGACTGCTCTTCCGGTCCGTGTCGGCCACGCCCCTGACCAACGGCACCCGGGGCATCTCGGCCTTCAACGGCGACTTCCTGGCCCTCGCGCCGTGGACCACCAACGAGCGCTACCGCATCCTCGGCACCAGCTGGTCCGGCGGTGAGCTCTGGGTCGCCTTCGTCGGCTGGCTGCTCGTGACCCTGTCCTGCCTGCTCATCTGGGCCCTGATGCGCAGCCCGTGGGGCCGCGTCGTCCGGTCCATCCGCGAGGACGAGGACGCCGTCCGCGCGCTGGGCAAGAACGTCTACGTCTACAAGATGCAGGCCCTGGTGCTCGGCGGGATCATCGGCGCCCTCGGCGGGATGGTCTACGCCGTCGGCACCGGCTCGGCGATCCCCGACCAGTACCAGAACGCCAACACGTTCCTCGCCTACGCCGCCCTCATCCTCGGCGGTGCCGCACGGGTGCTGGGCCCGGTGATCGGCGGGATGATCCTGCTGTTCATCCTGCAGTTCGCCGACGCCGGCCTGCGGGCGCTGATCGACAACGGGGTCATCCCGGAGGGCCTGCTGACCTCCACCGACGTGGCGCAGATCCGCTTCGTCCTGGTCGGCCTCGGGCTCATGCTGTTGTTGGTCTTCCGGCCACAAGGCATCTTCGGTGACCGACGAGAGGTGATGCTCGATGCCCGCTGACCCCACCCCCACCGAACCGGCCGGGAGCGGGGCGCACGCGGCGTCGCTCGGCCCGGGTGCCCCGCGCGAACCGCGCCGCCTGGCCCAGGCCGCCCTGCGGGACGTGCCCTGGGAGGTCGGCGTCGCCAAGCCCGACCCGATCGTCGTCGTCGACGGCGTGACCCGTCAGTTCGGCGGGCTCACCGCGGTCGCCGTCGACCACCTGGAGATCCAGCGCGGCGGCATCACCGGGCTCATCGGGCCCAACGGAGCCGGCAAGACCACGCTGTTCAACCTGCTGACCGGCTTCGACCAGCCCAACACCGGCAACTGGACCTTCGACGGGCGGTCGCTGTCCGACCTCGCCCCGCACAAGGTGGCCCGGCTCGGCGTCGTCCGCACCTTCCAGCTCACCAAGGCGCTGTCCCGGCTCACCGTCCTGCAGAACATGCTGCTCGGCGCCCAGGGGCAGAAGGGCGAGAGCTTCTTCGGCGCCCTGTGGCCGGGCACCTGGCGGTCGCAGGAGCGGGCGAACACCGAGAAGGCGATGGACCTGCTCCAGCGCTTCAAGCTCGACGCCAAGAAGGACGACTTCGCCGGCACCCTGTCCGGCGGCCAGCGCAAGCTGCTGGAGATGGCCCGGGCCCTGATGAGCGACCCCAAGGTCGTCATGCTCGACGAGCCGATGGCCGGGGTGAATCCGGCGCTGACCCAGAGCCTGCTCGGCCACGTCAAGGACCTCCGCGAGGAGGGCATGACGGTCATCTTCGTCGAGCACGACATGGACGTCGTCCGGGACATCAGCGACTGGGTCGTGGTCATGGCCGCCGGCCGCGTGATCGCCGAGGGGCCGCCGGAGTCGATCAGCCAGAACCAGGCCGTCGTCGACGCCTACCTCGGCGCCCACCACGACGCCCCGCTCACCGTCGAGGAGGAGGACCGCGTCCTCGCCCAGGCCGAGGCCGCGATCGCCCGTGAGGAGCACGTCGCGGGCGGCGACGTCCTCAGCTCCGACGTCCCGCCCCAGGAGAGGACCGACCGATGAGCGACCCCCTGTTCGAGGTCGACGAATCCGGCGAGGACCTCACCCGCGCCGACCAGGCCGCCTCGACGACCACCGAGCTCTCCCCCGCGGAGAAGGCGGCCACCCGCGAGGAGCACGTGCGGCTCGCCGAGGGCGCACTCGTGCGGGCCGACGACCTCGTCGCCGGCTACGTGCCCGGGGTCAACATCCTGCGCGGCTGCGACTTCTACCTGCAGGAGGGCGAGCTCGTCGGGATCATCGGGCCCAACGGGGCCGGCAAGTCCACCCTGCTGAAGACCCTGTTCGGGCTGATCCCGGTGCGCTCGGGGTCGGTCACGCTGCGCGGGGAGGACATCACCTCCGCGCCCGCCCACCGGCTGGTCTCCCTCGGGGTCGGGTACGTGCCGCAGAACAACAACGTGTTCCCCTCGCTCACCATCGAGGAGAACATGCAGATGGGCGTCTACCTGCGGCCCAAGACGTTCAAGGAGCGCTTCGACTACGTCATCGACCTGTTCCCGCTGCTCGGCGAGCGGCGCAAGGGCAAGGCCGGTGCGCTCTCCGGTGGCGAGCGGCAGATGGTCGCCATGGGGCGGGCGCTGATGATGGACCCCTCGGTGCTGCTGCTCGACGAGCCCTCGGCCGGCCTCTCCCCCGCCTACCAGGACGAGGTGTTCATCCGCTGCCGCCGGATCAACGCCACCGGCGTCTCGATCATCATGGTCGAGCAGAACGCCCGGCGCTGCCTGCAGATCTGCGACCGCGGGTACGTCCTCGACCAGGGTCGCAACGCCTACACCGACACCGGCGGCAACCTGATGACCGACCCGAAGGTCATCGAGCTGTACCTGGGCACCCTGGCCAAGGCGCACTGACAGGACCCCGTCCTCACCGCTCGCAGGCTCGCGGCGGGCCCCGGACGGGGCCGGACCGGCGCCGGCCCCTCCGCGGGGCCGGCGCCGTCGTCGTCACGGGCGTGGGTACGGGGCCGGCATGAACTGGACGTGGAGCCTGCGTTCCCGCGACGGCGGGATGAACGGCCTCGAGTTCGCCCGCGCCACCACCGCCGGCGGCTTCACCCGCGTGCTCGTGCACGCCGCACCCGCCCGGCTGCAGGTCGAGGTGGTCGCCGAGGACGACACCGTCGTCCTACGGGCCGACGCCGACCGGGACGGCGACTACTCCCCCATCACCCTGCTGCGGCTGGACGGCGCGACGGTGACCCGCAGCGAGGTCTGGCCCGACGCCGCCCTGCACGGGCTGCCGGTCCTGCTGCCCGGCGGCGAGGTCGGCGTCCTCACCGCCTGGGAGCACGCCGAGGACCACAGCTGGTGGCGGTGGTCGGTGGAGTTCTCCAACCACACCGGACGCCCCTCGGACTGGCGGCCGCGGGGTCAGCGGCTGCAGCGCTGACCCCGGACAGCGCAGTGGGGGGGGGGGGGGGGGGGGGGGGGGGGGGGGGGGGGGGGGGGGGGGGGGGGGGGGGGGGGGGGGGGGGGGGGGGGGGGGGGGGGGGGGGGGG
>NZ_JBJGZS010000046.1:0-14167 GCF_054050635.1 Geodermatophilus sp. SYSU D00079
GCCGTTGACGGTCGCCTCCAGCGTCTCGAGGGCCGCCAACACCCGCGCCCGCCGCAGGCCCCCACCCCCCGGCCCCCCCCCCCCCCCCCCCCCCCCCCAGGGCTCCCTCAGTGCCCGCGGAACGCCTCCTCCAGCCACCACGACGGCTCGTCGGCGGCCACCTTCGCGTCGATGAACAGCGGCGCGGCCCGGCTGCCCGCCACCCAGTCGGCCACCGGCGCGAGGTCGTCGACGCCGCGCACGGTGACCGCCGTGAAGCCGTACCCGCGGGCGATCGCCGCCAGGTCGGCGTCGGGGAAGCGGACGGTGTCCAGCGGGTGCCCCTCCGGCCCGAAGTGGTGCACCTCGGCGCCGTAGGCCGCGTCGTCGTAGACCACGACCACCATCGGCAGGCCCAGCCGGACCACCGTCTCCAGCTCGGAGGCGCCCATGAGCGCGCCGCCGTCGCCGAGCGCGGCCACCGGCAGCCGGTCCGGCCGGGCCAGCGCCGCGCCGATCGCCGAGGCCAGCCCCAGCCCGACGGACTGGAAGGCCTGGGTGAAGCAGAAGCCCTGCTCGTCGGGCACGTCGAGGAACGCGCTCGGGTAGCCCATGAAGTTGCCCGAGTCGACGGCGACCACGCGCTCGGCCGGCAGCAGGTCGTCCAGCGCGATGGTCAGCGTGCGCGGGTCGATCCGGCCGGCGCCCCCCAGCGGGGCGAACGGCACGTCCCGCCACCGCACCCGCTCGGCGATGGCCGCGCGCACCTCCGGCGTCCGGTAGCCCACGACGGCCGCGTCACCGAGGACGGCGGCCACGGCCTCCGCGGTCCGCCGGACGTCGCCGACCACGCCGAAGGTGAGGTCGCGGTGGACGCCCAGGGCCGAGGGGTCGTCGTCGACCTGGACGACGACGGCGTCGCGGCCGATGAGCCGGCCGTGCCGCATCGTCCACATGTTCAGCGCGCACCCCCAGCCGACGACGAGGTCGGCACCGGTGACCAGCTCCGCGGCGAGGGGTGAGGCGAAGCCGCCGGAGACGTCCAGCGACCACGGGTCGCCGCGGAAGAGCCCGCGCGCCACCGCCGAGGTGGCCAGCAGCGCGCCGCTGCGCCGGGCCAGCTCCGCCAGTGCCTCCCGGCTGCCCGGCCCGCGGGCGCCGCGGCCGGCGACGAACACCGGCCGCCGGGCGTGCCGCAGGGCGTGCACCAGCCGCTCCACGTGCTCCGGGGTCACCACCGGCCCGGCCGGCGGCGGCACCGGCGGCGGGCCGGCGAGCACCGGCAGCTCGGCCACCTGCACGTCCAGCGGCAGGTTGAGCAGCACCGTCCGCCGGCCGTGGACGGCGGTCCCGACGGCGGCGGCCACCTGGTCCAGCGCGTCGCCGGCCGAGGTGACCCGCATCGGCACCGCCCCCACCGCGGCGGCCAGCGCCGCCTGGTCGACGGCGAAGTTCGACGTCGGCGAGGACGCCTCGGCGGCGAGCACCAACAGCGGGGTGCGGCTCTTGGCCGCCTCGGTGATGCCGGTCAGGGCGTTGGTCAGCCCGCACCCCTGGTGCACGCTCAGCGCCACCGGCCGGCCGGTCATCCGGGCGTGGGCGTCGGCCATGGTCGCCGCGCCGCCCTCGTGGCGAGCGGCGACGAAGCGGGCCCCGGCGGCCACCATGGCGTTGGTGACGGCGAAGTTGCCGGAGCCGACGACCCCGAACACGGCCCCCACCCCGCAGCCGACCAGGGCGGCGCCGACGGCCTCGGCGACGGTGGTGCGCGAGGTCATCCGCGGTCGACGAGGGCCAGGACCCGCGCCGGCGAGCCGGAGCCGGACACGATCGGCAGCGGGGCCGGCACCAGCACCGCCCCGGTGGGCGGCAGCTGCGCCAGGTTCTGCAGCTGGGTGAGCCCGTACTTGCCGCTGCCCATGAGCGCCGCGTGGCACGGGAACGGCGGGTCGAACGAGTGCGCCGCCCCGGCGTCGGTGCCCACCGTCTCCACCCCCAGGCCGACCACCGGCGCCTCCTCGGCCAGCCAGCGGGCGCAGTCCGGGGAGATGCCCGGGGTGTGCGCGCCGGCGTCGTCGGCGTTGAGGAACTCCTGTTGCGAGGAGCTGCGGGCGTCCCAGCCGGTGCGGTACAGCAGCCACCCGCCCTCGGGCAGCGGCCCGTGCTCGGCCTCCCAGGCGCGCACGTGGTCCACCTCGAGCAGGAAGTCCGGGTCGGCGGCGGCCTGCGCGGAGAGGTCGAGGACCGCGGCCGGGGCGATCAGCCGCCGCAGCGGCACGGAGGCGACGTCCTCACCGTCCCTGCCGGTGACCCAGTGGTTGGGGGCGTCGAAGTGGGTGCCGGTGTGCTCGCCGGTGCGGAAGTTGTTCCAGTACCAGGCCGGGCCGCGGTCGTCGTAGCGGCTGAGCTCCTCGAGCTCGAAGCGCGCGGTCTGCGCGAACGGCTCCGGGAGCTGGATGACCGGGGTCTCGGCCGACAGCGGGGCGGTGAGGTCGACGACCTCGATGCGGCCGCCGACCAGGGCGGCGGCGAACCCGGACAGGGCTGACATGGGCGTCCCTTCGACGGGGGATGTGGGCCGCCCGAGCATGCCGCACCCGGTGCCCGGGCGGCCGGCGGGCGGACGCGGGCGCCCGCGCGGGTCCCGCGCCGCGGCCCGGCGGCCCACCGTGCCCGCCACCGCGCGCTCAGCTGAGGCGTTCCTCCAGGTGGACGGTCACCGTGTCGCCGGCGCGCTTGCCGATGGCGTCGCGCACCTCGGCCCGGACCGGGAGCTTGTGCGTGCCGTCGCCCAGGGCCATGAACGAGCTGCGGAACGGCTGCCCGTCGATGGTGCCGCGCACCTTGACCAGCCCGCGGGTGCCGGAGAACTCGGCCGACCGCGGCATCTGCACGTAGGTCCACCCCCCGTCGGCGGGGCTGCGCAGCAGCTGGGCGGTGAACTCGGTGTCCAGCGGTCCCGGCCCCGTCGATCGCGTCGCGGTCATGGTGGCGCTCCTCTCGTGGTCCCCACCCCTCCGACGTCGGGAGGGGGTGGAAGTCATCGGCGGGCCGCGCTGCCCGCCCCCGGCCGGTCGGGAAGGATGTGGAGGTGCACGTGGAGCCCCTGTTGTTGCTGGTCCTGGGCGCGGTCGCGGTCATCGTCGTGGTGCGCTGGGTGGCCGACCGCACCGGGCTGCCGGCCGCGGCGCTGCTGACCCTGGTCGGCATCGCCTACGCCTACCTGCCCGGCCCGAACATCGAGCTGGACCCCCACCTGGTGCTGACCCTGGTGCTGCCACCGCTGCTCTACAGCGCCGCGCTCGACAGCTCCCTGACCGCGATCCGCCGCAACCTCCGGACGGTGGTCAGCCTCTCCGTGCTGCTCGTGACCGCCACGGCCGTGGTCATCGGCATCGGCTTCGAGCTGTTCGTCGCCGGCGCCACCCTCGCGGCCGGCATCGCGCTCGGGGCGGCCGTGGCGCCACCCGACCCGGTCGCCGCGCTCGCCGTCGGCCGCAGGGTGGGCCTGCCGCCGCGGCTGATCACCCTGGTGCAGGGCGAGGGGCTGCTCAACGACGCCACGGCCCTGACCATCCTGTCCGTCGCGGTCGCCGCCGCCCAGGGGGACGGGTTCTCCACCCCCGCCGCGCTCGGGCAGTTCGTCGTCGTCGCCGCGGGCGGCGTCGCGGTCGGCGTGTTCATCGCCCACGCCATCCGGCCGCTGCGCAAGCTGCGCCGGGACCCGCTGTCGTCGAACGCGATCTCGCTGGCTACCCCGTTCGTGGCCTACCTGCTGGCCGAGAGCCTGCACGTCTCCGGGGTGCTGGCCGTCGTCGTCGCGGGGCTCGTCATCGGCCACAACTTCCCCGTCTGGGCGACCGGCGCGACCCGCCTGCAGACCGACGCCGTCTGGCGGCTGGTCGACTTCCTGCTCGAGGGGGTCGTCTTCCTGCTCATCGGCCAGCAGCTGCCCGCGGTCATCCGGGGCCTGGACCAGTACACGACCGGCACGATCGTGACCGCGTCGCTGATCACCGTCGGGGTGGTGCTGCTGCTGCGGCCGCTGTGGCTGTGGCTCACCGAGCACCTGCCGCAGTCGCTGCACACCCGGCTGGGCGGCGAGGACCTCGCCGGCCAGGACGGCGACCCGCGGACCGCGCTGACCCGGCTGACCGGCCGGGAGATCATCGTGCTCAGCTGGGCCGGCACCCGCGGGGTGATCAGCCTGGCGGCGATCTTCACGCTGCCGCTGACCACCGAGACGGGGGCGCCGTTCCCCGACCGCAACCTGCTGCTGTTCTGCGCCTTCCTCGCCGTGCTGGTCACGTTGGTGGGCCAGGGGCTGACCTTCGCCCCGCTGGTGCGGGCACTGGGCCTGCGTGCCGACGAGGCCGACCAGGCCCGGCTGCGCAACGAGGCGCGGGCGGCCTCGGTGGAGGCGGGTCTGCGGCGGCTGGACGAGCTGGCCGCCGAGCAGCACGACCACCTCGACGACGACGCGATCGAGACCATCCGGGCGCAGCTGCAGGCCCGCCTGGACCGCTACCGCCGGCGGCTGGACGTGCTGCAGGGCGCGGAGGGCGGCGAGGTGCCCCTGTCGCCGGAGTACGAGGCGGCGGTGCGGGTGCGCAGGGCCGTCCTCGGCGCCCAGCGCGAGGAGCTGCTGCACTGGCGGGACGTCGGCCGGCTGCCCGACGAGGGGCTGCGCCGGCTGGAGCGCGAGCTCGACCACGAGGAGGGCCGCCTGCCGGCCCGCCGCTGAGGGCGGGCCGGCCCGGCCGGCGGCTCAGGCGAAGGGCCGCAGGCCCTCGACCAGCGGGGTGCTGGGGCGCCCGGCCAGCTTGGCCAGGTCGCCGCTGGTGGCGCCCAGCGCGCCGGCGCGGATGCCCCCCTCCAGCCCGACCACGAACCCGGCGGTGCCCTCGTCCAGGCCGGCGGCCAGCAGCGCCGCACGGTGCTCCTCCGGCGAGCGCCGCACGTAGGTGACCTCGCGGCCGAGCAGCTCGCCGATGGCCGCGGCGAGCTCGTCGAAGGTCCAGGCCGTGTCGCCGGAGAGCTCGTACACCGCGCCCTCGTGCCCCTCGGTGACCAGCACGGCGGCGATGGCGGCGGCGTAGTCGGCGCGCGTCGCGCTGGCCACCCGGCCGTCGCCGACGCTCGCGGCCACGACCCCGGTCTCCCGCGCCTGCTGCAGCTGCGGGACGTAGTTCTCGGTGTACCAGCCGTTGCGCAGCAGGGTCGCGGGCAGGCCGCTCTCGCGGATCACCTGCTCGGTCGCCTGGTGGTCGGGGGCGAGCAGCAGCGGGGTGTCGTCGGCGCCCAGGATGCTGGTGTAGGCGATCCGGGCGACCCCGGCCCGCACCGCGGCGTCCACCACGGCCCGGTGCTGGGCGACCCGCGCCCCGGGCTGGCTCCCCGAGACCAGCAGGACGGTGTCACCCGCGGCGAACGCGG
This sequence comes from Geodermatophilus sp. SYSU D00079, assembly GCF_054050635.1. Classification (NCBI taxonomy): domain Bacteria; kingdom Bacillati; phylum Actinomycetota; class Actinomycetes; order Geodermatophilales; family Geodermatophilaceae; genus Geodermatophilus; species Geodermatophilus sp. SYSU D00079. Next base: position 5,416 of record NZ_JBJGZS010000046.1, read on the forward strand.
CGTCCAGGGTCGCCGGGTCGTCGTAGTCCAGGTGCACGGTGCGCACCCCGCGCTCGCCGAGGTCGGCGATCCGCTCCAGCGCCCGCCCCCCGGCGACGACGTCCCCGGGAGCGAGCCCCCGGGCGAGCAGCTCCTCCACGACCAGCCGGCCGAGCTGGCCGGTGGCTCCGGTGACGACGATCGACATGCGGGGTCCTCCGATGTGGGCGGGATGGCGCGGGAGCGCCATTGCACGTCGGCGAACCCGGCCGGCGGCAGCCCTGTTCCCGCCGGGCGGGAGATCACCCGACCGGCAGGCCGGCCAGCCCGGCGGCCAGACCCAGCGCCGCGCAGACGCCGAGGGTCCGCAGCACCGACCACTTGACGCGGAACAGCAGCACCGCGGCCACCAGGGCGATGACCAGGGGCACCAGCCGCAGCGTGCCCGGCTCGGGCAGCTCCAGGTGCAGCGGCCCGCGGTCGACGTCCACGGTCTGCGCGAACAGCGTGTGGACGGCGAAGTAGACGCCCAGGTTCGCGATGACGCCGACGACCGCGGCGGTGATGCCGGCCAGCGCGGCCGACAGCGACCGGTTGCCGCGCAGCCGCTCCATGTACGGGGCGCCGAGCAGGACGAACAGGAAGCTGGGCACGAACGTCACCCAGGTGACCAGCAGCGACGCCAGGACGGCGGCCACCCACGGGTCCAGGTCACCCGGAGCCCGGTACGCGCCGAGGAACGCCACGAACTGCACCACCATGATCAGCGGGCCGGGGGTGGTCTCGGCCAGCGCGAGGCCCCGGACCATCTCCCGTGGCCCCAGCCAGCCGTAGACCTGGACCGCCTGCTGGGCGACGTAGGCCAGCACGGCGTAGGCGCCGCCGAAGGTGACCACCGCGGCGCCGGAGAAGAACACGCCCTGCTGGGTGAAGACGCTGTGCGTGCCGGTGAGCAGGGCAGCCGCCGCGACCGGCACGCCCCACACGAGCAGCCCGACGAGCAGCACCGTCAGAGTGCGCCGGGCGGTGGGGGCCTCGTGGTGCAGCACGTCGTCGGAGACCACCGGCGGCGGGCCGGCGTCGGGGCCCTCGGCCGCCTGCCTCTGCGGCAGCGCCGTCGGCCGCCACCGGCCCAGCGCCCAGCCGGCGACACCGGCCAGCGCGACGACGACGGGAAACGGCACACCGAACAGGGACAGGGCGAGGAACGCGGCCACGGCGACGACCACCAGGGCGCGGCTGTCCAGGGCCCGCTTCGCCACCCGCACCACGGCCTGCGCCACGATGGCCAGCACCGCGGCCGCGAGCCCGACGAACACCGCGGTGACCACGGTCGTCGTGCCGAACGCGACGTAGACCCCCGAGAGCGCCAGCAGTGCCACGACGCCCGGGAGGACGAACAGCCCGCCGGCGACCAGGCCGCCGCGGGTGCCGTGCAGCAGCCACCCGACGTAGGTGGCCAGCTGCTGCGCCTCCGGGCCGGGCAGCAGCGTGCAGTAGTTCAGGGCGTGCAGGAACCGCTTCTGGCCGATCCAGCGCTTCTCGTCGACCAGGGCGCGCTGCATGACCGCGATCTGGCCGGCCGGCCCACCGAAGGTCTGCAGGGAGATCAGGAACCAGGCCCGCACGGCCGTGCGGAACGGGACGACCGTCTGGAGCTGCGGCGCGGGGTCCATGTCCGTCCTCGGGGTCAGGCCGGCTCGCGGCCGAGCAGCAGGCGGCGGCGGTGGTACTCGTACAGCCCGTCGAACAGCGGACCGGCGACGGCGAGGGTCTGCTCGTCGGTGCCGGTCATCGACAGGCCGCGCAGGAGGACGTCGAGCCCCGGCGCCTCGGGCGCGTCGAACCGCCCGTCGTCCAGGTCGGCCTCGTGCACGGCCTCGGCGACCCGCCACAGCACCGGGTCGGTGAGCTCGTACCGCCGCAGGATCGTCTCGAACGAGCAGTCGCCGCCGTGGTGGCCCAGCTCTACCCCGCGCATGTCGAACGGGGTGGCGTCGGCGGGCACCTCTGCGGGGTCGGCGACGAAGACGAACTCCGCCTGCGGGTCGAGGAACCGGCGGATCAGCCACGCGCAGGCGGCGCGGTCGATGTGCACCCCGGCGCGGGTCGCCCACCTCACGGCGTGACCGCCACGTCGCCGGTCGCGGCGAGGACCTGCAGTGCGGCCGCCGCCTCGTCGCGTTCGGCCGGCGGGAAGAAGTCCCGCCGGCCGATGGCGCGGAACTCCGTGCGCAGCCGGCGCAGGGCCCGGGCCCGCTCGGCGGGCTCGGCGCCGGCCGCCGCCCGGCACTCCGCCGCCAGCGCCCGGTACTCCTCCGCCCGCGCCGCGGCCATCCGGGCGGCGAGGTCCCGCTCCTGGGCGGCGCTGCCCGGCCGTGCCACCCACAGCCCCGCCGTCCCGCCGGCCTCGAGGACGTCGTCGGCGAGCCACTCCAGCTGCTCGCGCGTGCGAGCGTCGGCGGGCAGGGCGACCAGGCCGTCGGACAGCTGGACCGCGCCGAGCCGCCGCAGCCGGCGCCACAGCGTCGTCCGGGGGCCGGAGGGCTCCCGCGGCAGCCGGTAGGACAGCAGCACCCACTCACCGGCCGGCGACGTCGGGGACTGCACACGGCGATGCAACCATGGTTGCATCGCCTTGTCGAGGGGTGGCGTCAGGCGGCCCCGGCCGCGAGGACGGGGACGGCCGGCTCCTCGCGGGCGCCGGTCAGCGTGCGCCAGAGGTCCCGGGCGAGGGCGTCGTTCTGCCGGAAGAACGGCGCGTTGGTGCGCGGGCGGGCGAAGGCCGCGACCTGGGCGCCGGCGGTCCAGTAGCCGACCGCGCGGATGGTCGGGTGCGGCTCCCCGGACGCGGTGACCAGCCGCAGGTCGACGTCGACGTCCAGCCGCCCGGTGCCCCGGACACCGGCCGCGGCGCCGGGGTCGGCCAGCACCCGCTCGCAGCCCTCCCCGCGGCCCAGCAGGCCCGTGACCACGGGGTCCGGCGTCGCGGTCACGTCCGGCGAGGGCACGCGGGCCTCCACCAGGGCCCGGGCCTCGACCACCCCGGGGCAGCTGGTGGAGTGCGCGCGGAAGACCCCGGCGTCCTCGTCCAGCACCACCTCGACGCCGGCGCCGAGGAAGCGCAGCAGCCCCGCCTCCGACAGCGCGAGCAGCTCCTCCAGCCGCGGGCCGGGCGGCCCGCTGGCGAGGTAGCTGAACAGGTTCATCCACCAGCCGGCAAGGTCCTCGGACTCCGACCGGGGCGTCAGCCGCCGCGCCGCGGCGAGCGCGGCGATGGTGCCGTGGCACTGCAGCAGGGCGGTGAAGACCGCGGCGTCGGTGCTGAACCGGGGGTCGTGGGCGCGCTCCAGGTCGGCCCGCACGTGCCGGCGGACCGCGTCCTGCAGCTCCTCCGGATCGGCGAACCACCGGCCGGCCAGCGGGCGGTCCAGCGCGGCGAGGTCGAACCGGTCGGCCAGGTCGGGCACCGCCCGGGCGACCAGCGCGCGCTCGGCGCCCGGGGTGGCCGCCGCGGCGTACGCCTCGGCGAACTCCTCCCACGGCACGGCGGTGCGCTCGGGGAAGGCCCGGAACAGCTCGGTGTAGTGCGCCCAGGCCAGGTCGCGCTCGATCAGCGGCGCGAGGTCGGTGCGCAGGTCCAGCCGCCGGGAGGGATCGAAGGCCGCGTCGACGGCGGCCAGGGTGAAGAACCGCAGCGGCACCGGCGGACCGGCCCACGGGTACCCGAGCTTGGACCGGTAGGGGACGCCGCGCCGCGAGCCCACGTGCAGCACCGGCTCCCGCCCGGAGGCGTGGTAGCGCAGCCGGCCGTCGTCGTCCCGGGTGAACCGCCCCCCGCGGCCGCTGGTCAGCAGCACCACGAGGTCGACGAAGGCCAGGCCCGCCCCGCGCACCAGCACGTCCTCCCCCGGCGCCAGCGCGGACAGGTCCAGGTCGGCGGTGTAGCCCGTGGGCACGTAGGTGAGGCCGTGCCGCTCGGCGCGCTCCGTCGTCGACCGCTCGGCCGCCGTGGGCCGCGCGTCGAGGTGCCCCTGGGCCAGCACGACGGCGTCGGCGGCGAGCTCCGTGCCGTCGGCCAGCCGCACCCGGGTGCCCGCGGGGGTGGTGACGTCGAGCACGCGGGTGGCGTGCAGGTGGACGTCCACCCAGGGCGCGGCGGCGGCGACCACCGCGTCGAGCACCCAGCCCAGGTAGGCGTTGACCAGCGGGCGGGAGGGGAAGGACGCCGGGCCGAGCCGGCGCGCCTCACGCCCGACCGGGTCGTCGGCCGGGCGGTGCCGGGCGACGTCGCACACCCACTGCCACAGCGTGGTGCCCTCCCCCACCGGGCCGTCGACGACGACCGACGGGTCGGGCAGCACGGTGACGTCACCGACGAGCGAGTTGGCCCACAGCAGGTCGGGCTGCTCGGCGCGCCAGACGCGGCCCCCACCGGGCGGGAACGGGTCGACGAGGTGGACGTGCAGGCGCCGGCCGCCGGAGAGCTCGGGCGCGGAGGCGACGAGGCGTTCGAGGACGCCGATCGCGGTGGGGCCGGCGCCGACGACGACGAGCGCCGGGGCGCGGAGGGGGGCGGGACGGGACATGCGGGGGCGCTCCAGTGCCGGGAGGACGGGGGACGGGGAGGTCAGCCCTCCGGACACAGGGCGCTGCTGGTGCGGAGCAGGTCGACGTGCCGACGCTGCGCGAGCTCCGATCGGATCACGCCTGCTCCTCTCGTCCCGGTCGACACGGCGTCCCCGTAATGTCTACCAAACCGATCGGGATTGACGGATATGACGTTCGGTGCCTATCGTCCCGGCCGGGTCCTGAGTGCCAGTACCAAGCCCCGGCTCGCTGGCCGGCAACCCTCCGCTGCGACGGGGTGCCCCGGGTGACGACCTGGCCGACGCACCCCGCGTCGGCAAGTCCGCAGCCCTCCCGGGCTCTGACCGAGGAGCACGCCCCCGTGAGCACCACCAGCACGCCGAGCGTGCGCGACCTCTCGGCCGACCTCGTCGACCGACCGACGGTCGACCTCCTGCGTACCGACAGCGCGCTCTGTCGCTGACGCATTCCCCCTCCTGACCGGTTCCCGCCGGTCCCCGCGGTCCCGCCCGCTCCTGCCCACCGCCTCCCCGCGGTGCCGGCGGCGTGTCCGCGCACCCCCGTCCGCTCGTCCCTGGGAGCACCCGCATGTCCCGCACCCCCCACCCCGGCGCCGGACCGTCCCGCGCCCGCACCGACCGTGGGCAGGTGGCCCGGTGACCACCGCCACCGGCCTGGAGGTGGTGCGCGTCCACCCGCACGACCCGCTGGCCGCACCGCTGTTCGCCGAGCTCACCGTCGAGTACGACACCCGCTACGGCGACCTGTTCGGCGGGGCCGCCGAGGAGATGGCCCGCTTCCCCGCCGAGGAGTTCCTCCCGCCCGACGGCGAGCTCGTCCTCCTGCTCGAGGACGGCGCCCCCGTCGCCGGTGGCGCCTACCGCCGGCACGCCGACCCCGGCACCGCAGAGGTCAAGCGGATGTGGACCGCCGCGGCCCACCGCCGCCGCGGCCTGGCCCGGCGGGTGCTGGCCGAGCTCGAGGCGCGCGCCGCCGCCCGCGGCCACACCCGCATGTACCTGACCACCGGCCCACGCCAGCCGGAGGCCAAGGCGCTGTACCTGGCCGCCGGCTGGACCCCGCTGTTCGACCCCGCCGTCCCCCGCCCCACCGACCTGGCCACCCTCCGCACCCTGCCGCCCGGCCGGCTCGGCTACGCCTTCGAGAAGTCCCTGGGAGACCCCGCATGACCACCGTCGTCCCCCGCCCGCCCGCGGAGACCGCCGCACCGCCGCCGACCGGCACGCCCTACGACCAGCTCACGGTGGTGCCCGCCCGGCACCCCGGTCGCTGGGTGGCCACCGCCGTCGTCGCCGTCCTGCTCGCGATGGTGGTCAGCTCGCTGGTCACCAACCCGCGGTGGGAGTGGGACGTCGTCGCGGCCTACGTCACCGAGGAGTCGATCGTCCGCGGCGTCTGGACGACGATCCAGCTGACGCTGGTCACCGCCGTCCTCGGCTTCGCGCTCGGCACGGTGCTGGCGCTCATGCGGCTGTCCCGCTCGCCGCTGCTGCAGGCGGTCAGCTGGGGCTACACCTGGGTGTTCCGCTCGGTGCCGCTGATCCTGCAGCTGCTGCTCTGGTACAACCTCGCCTACCTGTACCAGTCGCTGGACTTCGGCATCCCGTTCGGCCCGTCGTTCGCCAGCGTCGAGACCCTCTCGCTGATCGACAAGTTCGGCGCGGCCGTCCTGGGCCTGGGCCTGCACCAGGCCGCCTACTCCGCCGAGATCGTCCGCGCCGGCATCCTGTCGGTCGACCAGGGGCAGCTGGAGGCCGCCGCCTCGCTCGGCATCCCGCGTCGTCGGCAGACCACCCGCATCGTGCTGCCGCAGGCGATGCGCACGATCGTGCCGACGGCGGTCAACGAGGTCATCGGCCTGTTCAAGGGCACCTCGATCGTCTACGTGCTGGCCCTCGGCGAGCTCTTCTACACCGTCAGCGTCATCTACGGCCGCACGCAGCGGGTGCTCCCGATGCTCATCGTGGCCGCCGTCTGGTACGTCGTCCTGACCACGGTGGTCACCGTCGTCCAGTACCACGTCGAGCGGTACTACGCCCGGGGTGCGGTCCGCACGCTGCCGCCGACACCGCTGCAGCGGCTGCGCGCCAACCTGACCGCCGGTCTCGCCCGCGTCTCCAGCGCCCGCGAGGGGTCCCGGTGACCGCCGCGGCCGTCCGGCCCGGCCGGGTCGAGGTGCACGGGGTGCACAAGTCCTTCGGCACGCTGGAGGTCCTGCACGGCGTGGACCTGGTCGTCGAGCCCGGCAGCGTCACCGTGGTGCTGGGCCCGTCGGGCTCCGGCAAGTCCACGCTGCTGCGCAGCATCAACCACCTGGAGAAGGTCGACCGCGGCTTCGTCGCCCTCGACGGCGAGCTCGTCGGCTACCGCCGCCGCGCCCACCGGGACGGCGAGCGGCTGCACGAGCTCCAGGAGAAGGACCTGCTGCGCCAGCGCACCCGCTTCGGCTTCGTGTTCCAGGGGTTCAACCTCTTCCCGCACCTCACCGCGCTGGAGAACGTCGTCGAGGCGCCGGTGTCCGCGCAGGGCCGCCGCCGCGGGGAGGTCGAGGCCGAGGCCCGCGAGCTGCTGGCGCGGGTGGGTCTGGCCGACAAGGCCGACGTCCACCCGCGGCAGCTCTCCGGCGGTCAGCAGCAGCGCGTCGCGATCGCCCGCGCGCTGGCGATGCGACCGGCCGTCCTGCTGTTCGACGAGCCCACCTCGGCGCTGGACCCGGAGCTGGTCGGCGAGGTGCTCGGCGTCATCGAGGACCTCGCCCGCACCGGGACGACGATGATCGTGGTCACCCACGAGATCGGCTTCGCCCGCAAGGCCGCCGACCAGGTGGTCTTCATGGACGCCGGCCGCATCGTCGAGACCGGACCGCCCGAGCAGGTCCTCGACGACCCGCAGCACGACCGGACCCGCGCCTTCCTCGCGAGGGTCCTGTGAAGGAACCCGCTGCCCCCCACGCCTCGCGAGCTCGACGCGGGTCCGTACAGCGGGGCCGTCACCGCACGACCACTGATCCCAGGAGACCCCGATGACCCGCACCCGTGCCCGCACCGCCCGCCCGCCCGTCGCGCTCCCGCTGCGGACCGCGCTCACCCTGTCCACCGTCGTCTTCCTCTCTGCCTGCACCAGCTCCGCGGAGATCGAGGCCGACCAGCGCGCCGACACCGCCGCGGCGGCCGAGGCGGCCGGCGGGACCACGACCGTCCTGGAGGTGGACACCAGCCCGGAGCAGGCCGGCCGCGTGCACACCGACGAGGACCCCGACGCCGCCGCCCTGGTGCCGGCCGACGTCGCCGAGGACGGGAAGCTGACCGTCGGCGTGGCCGGCGCCGGTGAGCCGCCGCTGGGCTTCCTCGCCGACGACAACGCCACCGTCGTCGGCAGCGAGGTCGACATCGCCTCGCTGGTCGCCGAGTCCCTGGGCCTGGAGCTCGAGGTGGTCAACGTGGCCTGGGAGCAGTGGCCCCTGGGCCTGCAGAGCGGCGACCTCGAGGCGGTGTTCAGCAATGTCGGGGTCAACAGCGAGCGGCTGCAGCTGTTCGACTTCGCCACCTACCGTGAGGGCGTCATGGCCTTCAGCGCCCGGCCCGACAGCGGGCTGGCGATCGAGGAGGCCGCCGACATCGCCGGCCTCACCATCGCGGTGGGCTCCGGGACCAACCAGGAGCGGATCCTGCTGGACTGGAACGCGCAGAACGAGGCGGCCGGGCTGGAGCCCGCGCAGCTGGAGTACTTCGCCAACGCCGCCGACACCCTGCTGGCGCTGCAGTCGGGCCGGATCGACACCTACCTCGGCCCCAACCCGAACGCCGTCTACCAGCAGTCGGTCGGGGACGTCGAGATCGTGGGCACGGTGAACGCCGGGTGGCCCAACACCACCTACGTCGCGGCGACCTCGCTCAAGGGCAACGGCCTGGTCGACGCGTTCGAGGCCGCGCTGCGGCACGTGTTCGGGGACGGCAGCTACGCCCGGACCCTCGAGCGGTGGGGCCTGTCCGACGAGGCCGTGGACGAGCCGGTGGTCAACCCCGCCGTCGGCTCCTGACCTCCCCGGGGGGGGGGGGGGGGGGGGGGGGGGGGGGGGGGGGGGGGGGGGGGGGGCGGCGGGCGCCGGGGGGGGGGGGGGGGGGGGGGGGGGGGGGGGGGGGGGGGGGGGGGGGGGGGGGGG
>NZ_JBJGZS010000047.1:0-14077 GCF_054050635.1 Geodermatophilus sp. SYSU D00079
CCCCCCCCCCCCCCCCCCCCCCCCCCCCCCCCCCCCCCCCCCCCCCCCCCCCCCCCCCCCCCCCCCCCCCCCCCCCCCCCCCCCCCCCCCCCCCCCCCCCCCCCCCCCCCCCCCCCCCCCCCCCGGGGCCGCGCTCACCGGTGGCGCCCGTGCACCAGCCCCATGACCCGGGCCAGGGCGTCGGCGGCCGCGGCCGGCCGGCCGAAGCTCATGAGGTCCACCGGCAGCCCGAACCGCCGGCGGGTGATCGCCTTGGCCCGGGTGAACTCGCGCAGCCCGTCCGGGCCGTGGATCCGGCCGAAGCCGCTCTCGCCCACGCCGCCGAAGGGCAGCGCCGGCACCGAGGCGAAGGTGAGCACCGAGTTCACCGAGGTCATCCCCGTCCGCATCCGGCGGGCGAGGTCCATCGCCCGCTCCCGCGACCGCGAGAACACCGCGCCGGCCAGGCCGTGCGCGTTGGCGTTGGTGCGCTCCAGCGCCTCCTCCGCGTCGCGCACCCGGCTGATGGTGAGGGTCGGCCCGAACGTCTCCTCGCACACCGCGGCGGAGGTCTCCGGGACGTCGAGCAGCACCGTCGGCGCGACGTAGCGCCCGTCGACCGTCCCGCCGGCGAGCACCCGCCCGCCCGCGGCGACCGCGTCCTCGACGTGCCGCCGGACGACGTCGGTCTGCGTCGGCATGGTCATCGGGCCGTAGGCGGCGGCGTCGTCGGACCCCGGCCGCAGCCCGCGCACCCTCTCGGTCACCTCGGCGACGAAGGCGTCGTACACGCGCTCGGTGGCGTACACCCGCTCGATGCCGATGCAGGTCTGCCCGGCGTTGCTCATGGCGCCCCAGACGGCGGCGTCGGCGGCGGCGGCCACGTCGGCGTCGTCGTCGACGATCATCGCGTCCTTGCCGCCGAGCTCCATGAGCACCGGGGTGAGGGTCTCGGCGCAGGCGGCCATCACCTTCCGGCCGGTGGGCGCCGACCCGGTGAAGGCGAGCTTGCCCACCCCGGCCCGGCACAGCGCCGCGCCCGTGCCGCCGTCGCCGGTGACCACCTGGAGGACGTCGGCGGCGTCGGGCACGGCGGCCCGCCACGCGGCGGCCAGCCAGGCGCCGACGGCCGGGGTGTGCTCCGAGGGCTTGAAGACGACGGCGTTGCCGGCCGCCAGCGCGTAGGCGATCGAGCCCATCGGCGTGAACACCGGGTAGTTCCACGGGCCGATCACCCCGACCACGCCGAGCGGCTGGTACTCCACGGAGGCGGCGTGGTTGGCGGCCAGCAGGCCGGGGCTGACCCGGCGCGGCCCGAGGACCCCGCGCGCGTGCGCGCCGGCCCACGCCAGGTGGTCGACGGCGAGGGCGGTCTCCAGGATCGCGTCGGCGTGCGGCTTGCCGTTCTCCCGGTGCACCAGGTCGGCCAGCTCGTGCATGCGCCGGGCCAGGGCGCCGCGGTAGGCGGCCAGCCGCCGCCGGCGGCCGTCGAAGCCGAGCGCGGCCCAGTGGACGGCGGCGGCGCGGGCCCGCCCGACCGCGGCCCGGACCGCCTCGTCGTCGTGCACCGGGAAGACGCCGACGACCGCGCCCGTGGCGGGGTCGGTGGACTCGAACGTCGGGGCGGCGGGCGCGGGGTCGGCGTCCAGCGGCTGCGCGAGCGACATGGTCCCGGAGGCTACCCACGGGTAGCGCGGTCAGTCCTCGCCGCGCGCCACCCGCCCGGCCCAGCGCAGGTCCGCCTTCCCGGCGGGGGAGCGGTGCACCTCGCGCACGAAGACGACCTCGCGGGGCCGCTTGTAGTCGGCCAGCTCCGCGCCGACGGCGGCCCGCAGCTCCTCGGCGGTCACCTGCCGCCCGTCGTCGAGCGCGACCACGGCGGTGATCCGCTGGCCGAAGCGCTCGTCGGGGACCCCCACCACGATCGCGTCCCGGACGCCGGGGTGGCGCAGGAGGACCTCCTCCACCTCCTCGGGCTGCACCTTCTCCCCCCCGGTGTTGACCACCCGGCTGCCGCGGCCCTGGAAGACCAGCGAGCCGTCGGCCTCGAGCCGGGCCAGGTCGCCGGGCACGGAGTACCGGACGCCGTCGACGACCCGGAACGTGCCGTTGCCGGCCGAGGCGTCGCCGGCGTAGTGGACCTCGGGCGGCGCCGGGGCGGCCAGCACGCCCACCCGGCCCGAGCCCGGGACGACGTCGCGCCCGTCGTCGTCGAGCAGCCGGGCACCGGGTGCGAGGACGAACCGGGAGGTCGGGGCCACCTCGCCGCGGCGGGTGAGGGACAGCGCGTACGGCCCGCCCTCGGAGGCCACGACGACGTCGGTGATGTCGACGTCGGCGTGCCGGAGCAGGGCGGCCTTGTTCTCGGCGCTGAACACCGCGCCGACCGAGACCACCCGGCGCAGGCTGGACAGGTCGTGGGGGCGCCCCGCGGCGGCGGCCGCGTCGAGGGCGGTGACCAGGGGCCGGGCGAAGACGTCGCCGACGATGACGACGTCGGTGACCCGGTGCCGGGCCACCGCGGCGGCGAGCTCGTCGGGGTCGAAGGAGCGCGACGCGGGGAAGACGATGCGGCCGCCGGCCACCAGCGTGCCGAGGGTCGTGTAGATGCCCGTGCCGTGCATGAGCGGCGTGGGCGTGAACGTGACCAGCCGGTCGGGCTCGGCGCGCGACTCGCGGGCGCGCTGCGCCAGCTCGTCGAGCGTGCGCGGCGCCGGGATGCCGAACTTCGCGAACCCGTTGGGCACGCAGCTGACGGCGAAGACCGTCGACTGCCGGGTCAGGACGCCCTTGGGCAGGCCGGTCGTGCCGCCGGTGTAGAGCAGCCAGTCGCCGTCGGGCCGGGCGGCGCGGGGGAGGGGGGCGGTGGCGGCGAGGAGCTGCTCGAGGTCCGCACCCACCGCGCCGGCGTCATCGGCGGTGGGGCCGACGCGGACCAGGGCCGGCAGGCCCGACGCGGCCTCGGCGACCACGGCGGCGGTCGACCCGTCGAAGACCAGCGCCGCCGCGTCGGCGTCGGTGAGGACGTGGCGGAGTTCCGCGGCGCGGTAGCGGTAGTTGACGTTGAACGGCGTCGCGCCGAGCTTGCAGGCGGCGAACACCGCCTCCACGTACTCCGGGCTGCTCCACAGGCCGATGCCGACCCGGTCACCGGCGGTGACGCCTCGCGCGGCCAGCGCGGCGGCGAGGCGGGCCGCGCGGTCGTCGAGCTCGGCCCACGTGCGGGACCGGTCGCCGTGCACCACCGCGACGGCGTCGCCGAGCTGGTCGGCCACCGTCTCGAGGATCGTCGCCAGATTCTCCTCCATGAGAGGCACACTACTGGCGATCGTCACGATCTTGCGTATCTTGTTTCCCACCGTCGCGGAGGTGGGAGGCGGGCCTGCCGCCCCGCGGAAAGCGGGGTTGTCCCGGGCGCGGCCGCTCTCCTCCGCGCGATCGTCCCGCAACGGCAGGAGTGCACGATGAGGAGCGCGTCCGCACCGGCGTCGGGGAGCCCGGCGCCGTGACCACCGTGGCGCCGAGCCCGCCCGGCGACGACGACCTCGCGCCCGACGCCCGCGAGGAGCTGCCCGGCCTGGGTGGGGGCGACCCGCTCGCGCCCGCTCCGGTTCGGCCGCAGACGCACGTGCTGATGTTCTGCGGCGTGCACCTGACCGAGCCGGGCCTCGCCGTCCCGACCCTCGGCCTGATCGACGCGCTCGCCCGCGTCGGCGTCGGGGAGCACGCGGCGCGGTCCACCGTCAGCCGGATGCTGCGCCGCGGCACGCTCGAGCGGCACCGCCGCGGCAAGCGGATCTTCCTGTCGCCCACGCCCCGGGCCCGGGCCGAGCTCGCCGAGGGCGGGGAGCGGGCCTGGCGCTCACCGGTCAACCGGACCTGGGACGGCCAGTGGACCCTGCTCGGCTTCTCCCTCCCCGAGAGCCGCCGGGCCGACCGTCACCTGCTGCGGTCCCGCCTGCAGTGGGCGGGGTTCGGCATGCTGCAGAACGGCCTGTGGGTGGCGCCGCGCCAGGTCGACGTGGAGGCGCTGGTGCGCAAGCTCGACGTCCTGGACCACCTCAAGGTCTTCCGGGCCTCGGTGGCCGCCCCCACCCAGGTGCCCGACCTCATCGACGACGCCTGGGACGTCGCCACGATCGCGCGCGGCTACGAGCAGTTCCTCGCCCGCTGGGACCGGCCCGACCCCCTGCCCGACGCCCCTGACGACCTCGCCCGCCAGCTGTGGCTGCTCGGCGAGTGGACGCTGCTGGGCCGCCACGACCCCGGCCTGCCCGTGGAGTACCTGCCGGCGGACTGGCCGGCCGTGCGCGCCGAGCACGTCGCGCTGCGCCTGCGGACGCGCTACGACCGGGGGGCGGCGGCCATCGCCGCCGGCCTGGTGGAGCACCTCGGCGGCGCCGACGCCGACTCCGGCTGAGCCCGCCGGGAGGCGCTGCCCGGGACTTCCGCTTTCTGCGCTCGTGCGTTGACGTCCGCCACGAAAGTGAATAACTTGCCGGAGGCGGCAGGTGCTCGGCGCGTGCCGCCCGGATACCCCGTGTGCCCCCGCGCCACGCTCTCGAGAGGACTCCCATGCAGCTGAACGGCAAGGTCGCCGTCGTCACCGGGGCCGGTCGCGGCCTCGGTCAGGCCTACGCCAAGGCACTCGCCGCCGCCGGCGCCGCCGTCGTGGTCAACGACCTCGACGTCGAGCTGGCCGAGGAGACGGTCAAGGCCATCCAGGGCGCCGGCGGCACCGCCGTCGCCGAGGGCTCGGCCATCGGCTCCACCGAGGCGGCCGAGGCGCTCGTCGCCAAGGCGGTCGGGGAGTTCGGCCGGCTGGACGTCATGGTCACCAACGCCGGCGTCCTGCGGGACCGCACGCTGCTGAAGATGGCCGACGAGGACTTCGACCTCGTGGTCGAGACCCACCTGCGCGGCACCTTCACCTGCGGCCGGGCCGCCGCCAAGCAGTTCAAGGAGCAGGGCGGCAACGGCCGCCTCATCCTCATCGGCTCGCCGGCCGGCCAGCGGGCCAGCTTCGGCCAGACCGGCTACACCGCCTCCAAGGCCGGCATCGTCGGCCTGGTCCGCACCTGGGCCGCCGAGCTCGAGCGCAGCGGCACCACGGTCAACGCCGTCATCCCCGTCGCCCTGACCCGCATGGTCGCCACCATCCCCGGCATGGCCGAGCTGGTGGAGATGGCCGAGCGCGGCGAGCAGCTGCCCGCCGACGTCCGCGCCAGCGGCCTGGGCACCCCCGACGACGTCGCCGGGCTCGTGGTCTTCCTCGCCTCCGACGAGGCCGCCGGGATCACCGGTCAGGCCATCGGCGCCGGTGGTGACCGGATCGCCATCTGGTCGCACCCGACCGAGGTCGCCGTCGAGGTCCGCGAGGGCGGCTGGAGCGCCGACGCGCTGGCCGAGGCCTTCCCGACCACCTTCCAGCCGCACCTGCAGCCGTTCAAGCCGGACACCGTCCCCGGCCAGCCCTCGGGGAAGTGACCAGCATGGGGATCAAACTCGACGACATCGTCGCCATCGACGTGCACACCCACGTGCACAAGTCGGTGAAGGGCGCCGCCTACACCGCGGATGCCGAGGACATGGGGGAGTACTTCGGCATCGGCAAGATGCCGCAGTACTCGGTGCCGGAGGTGGCCGACTACTACCGCGAGCGCAAGATGGCCGCGGTCGTCTTCGGCGTCGACAGCGTGTCGCAGACCGGTGAGGACCCGGTGCCGACCAACGAGGAGGTCGCCGAGCTCGCCGCCGAGCACAGCGACGTCCTCATCCCGTTCGGCAGCATCGACCCCGCCCGCGGCGCGGCCGGGGTGCGCGCGGCCCGGAAGCTGGTCACCGAGTACGGGGTCAAGGGCTTCAAGTTCCACCCGAACACCCAGGCGTTCTTCCCGAACGACCGGTCGGCGTACCCGCTCTACGAGGTCATCGCCGAGCACAACCTGGTGGCGCTGTTCCACACCGGCCAGACCGGCGTGGGCGCCGGCCAGCGCGGCGGCGGCGGCATCCGGCTGAAGTACTCCAACCCGCTGCACGTCGACGACGTCGCCGTGGACTTCCCCGACATGAAGATCATCCTGGCGCACCCGTCCTTCCCCTGGCAGGACGAGGCGCTGTCGGTGGCGACGCACAAGCCGCAGGTCTACATCGACCTGTCCGGCTGGTCGCCGAAGTACTTCCCGCCGCAGCTGGTGCAGTACGCCAACTCGCTGCTGAAGAACAAGGTGCTCTTCGGCTCCGACTTCCCGGTCATCACGCCCGAGCGGTGGATGAAGGACTTCGACTCGATCTCGATCAAGGACGAGGTCCGGCCGAAGATCATGAAGGAGAACGCCGCGAAGCTGTTCGGCCTCACCGGTTCCGGGAACGGGGCGTGAACGAGAGCTTCGCGACCGTCCTGGAGACGGTGGGGGACCTCCGGCGCGACCGGCTGGCGGTCAGCCACGGCGACCGCAGCCGCACGTGGGCCGAGCTCGACGAGCGCGCCGCGCGGCTCGCCGGGCACCTCGCCGCCCAGGGCATCGGTCCGGAGTCGCGGGTGGCGGTGGCGCTCTACAACGGCATCGAGTACCTGGAGAGCGTCTTCGCGATCCTGAAGCTGCGCGCGGTGCCGCTGAACGTCAACTACCGGTACCGCCGCGACGAGATCGTGCAGCTGCTGGAGGACGCGCAGGCCGAGGCCGTCGTCTTCGACGCGTCCCTGGCCGAGCGGTTCGGCGAGGCCCGGGGCGCGCTGCCGGAGCTGACCGCGCTGGTCCAGGTCGGCGGTCCGGACGACGTCCCCGCGTGGGCCGCCGACTACGAGCAGGCCCTCGCCGCCGCAGAGCCGGCGCCGCGCATCGAGCGCGGCAACGACCACTGGCTGATGTACACCGGCGGCACCACGGGCAAGCCCAAGGGCGTGCTGTCCCGGCACTCCGGGCTGTTCGCCACGTGCAGCGCCAACGGGCTGCTGCTGCTCGGCGAGCCCCTCCCGCAGTCGCTGGCGGAGCTGCGGGCCACGCTGGAGCGGCTGGGTCTGGACCGGGACGCGATGGTGTGCCTGCCGGCCCCGCCGCTGATGCACGCGACCGGCATGTACACCACCTTCGGCGCGCTGCTGGCCGGCGGGCGGGTGGTCTACCTGGCGTCGAAGTCCTACGACCCCGACGAGCTCGCGGCCACGGTGCAGCGGGAACGGGTCGACACCGTGTCGATCGTCGGCGACGTCTTCGCCCGGCCGCTGGCCGACGCGCTGGACGCCGCCGAGGCGGCCGGCCGCCCGTACGACCTGTCCAGCCTGAAGCTCGTGATCAGCGTCGGCGTCACCTGGAGCGCCGACGTCAAGCAGCGGCTCCTCCGGCACGCGGACATGGTCTGCCGGGACCTCGTCGCCTCCTCCGAGGGCGGCCCCTACGCCGTCCAGGAGACCCGCCGCGGCGACCCCACCGAGACCGCGCGCTTCCAGCTGTTCCCGGGCGCGCAGGTCATCGACGAGACCGGCCGGCCCGTCACCCCCGGCTCCGGCGAGATCGGCATGCTGGCCGCGCCGGTCGACGAGCACATCGGCTACCAGGGCGACGCCGAGGCGACCGCCAAGACCTTCCGCGAGTTCGGCGGGAGGCGGTGGGTCGTCCCCGGCGACATGGCCAGCATCGACGCCGACGGCACCGTGGTGTTCCACGGCCGCGGCAGCCGGGTCATCAACACCGGCGGCGAGAAGGTCTACGCCGAGGAGGTCGAGCAGGTCCTGCTCACCCACCCGGCCGTCCGGGACGCCATGGTCGTCGGCGCCCCCGACCAGCGGTGGGGCTCCCGGATCGTCGCCGTCGTCGCCCTGCGCCCCGGCGCGCAGCTCACCGACGAGGAGGCGCGGTCCTACGTCGGCGAGCGGCTGGCCGACCACAAGCGCCCCCGCGAACTGGTCGTCGTCGACGAGCTCAAGCGCAGCCCGTCCGGCAAGGCCGACCTGTCCTGGGCTCGGCGCCTGGCCGAGTCCGCCCAATAGTCCACGCACACACCCCTAGGAGGACCCCATGGCCACCCCCATCAGCGTCGACGGCGTCGAGGGCGTCAAGAGCCTCGTCGGCAAGGAGCTCGGCCCGACCGAGTACGTCGAGATCACCCAGGACATGGTCAACCTGTTCGCCGACGCCACCGGTGACCACCAGTGGATCCACGTCGACGTGGAGCGGGCGAAGAAGGAGAGCCCCTTCGGCGGCCCGATCGCCCACGGCTACCTGACACTCTCGCTCATCCCGCGGTTCCTGCCGCAGCTGACCGAGTTCACCGGCTTCGGCATGGGCGTCAACTACGGCACGGAGAAGGTCCGCTTCCCCTCGCCGGTGCCGGTGGGCGCCAAGCTGCGCGCCAAGGCCGTCGTCGACGAGGTCACCGAGATCAAGGGCGGCGTGCAGATCCAGCAGACGGTCACCTTCGAGACCGAGGGCGGCACCAAGCCGGCCTGCGTCGCCACCATCGTGGTCCGGCAGTACGTCTGATGAGCGGCTCGCCGGCCGGGCCGGCTCCCCTGCTGGCCCGGCTGGCGGCCCTCGACACCTGCGCGCTGTCCGACGCCCTCGACGGGTACGGGCGCGCCGGGGTCCTGTCCGGGGTGCGGCCGCTGTGGCCGGTGCCCCGGGTGGTCGTCGGCCGGGTCCGCACGCTGCGGGTCGGCCCCAAGGAGCCCGGGTCCGGGCCCACCGTCCACCTCGGGACCCAGCTGATCGAGACCGCCGAGCGCGGGGACGTCGTCCTCGTCGACGCCGGCGGCCGCACCGACGTCTCCTCCTGGGGCGGCATCCTCAGCACCGCCGCCACCCAGGCCGGCATCGCCGGGATCGTCATCGACGGCGCCTGCCGCGACATCGGCGAGAGCGAGCAGCTCGGCCTGCCGGTGTTCGGCCGGGCCGTCGTCCCCACCAGTGCCCGCGGCCGCATCGTGCAGCTCGGCATGGACGAGGAGATCACCGTCTGCGGCATCCCCGCGCGCACCGGCGACCTGCTGGTCGCCGACGTCTGCGGCGCCGTGGTGGTCCCCGCCGACCTCGCCGAGGACGTGGTCGAGCTCGCCGAGCGGATCGCCGCCCGTGAGCGGGACATGGTCGCCGCGGTGCGCTCCGGGCGCTCCGTCGTCGACGTCATGCACGACTCGCAGTTCCCCGCCCCCCAGTGACCTGCCCCCAGGAGCGCCCCACCCCATGAGCGAGCTGCTGCCCGCCACCGAGTTCGCCGGGCTCCCGACGGCCGCGCTGTCCGACGCCATGGACCGCCTGGCCCTGCCCGCCGCCTGCCAGGGCGTCAAGCCCCTGGCGCCCGGGCAGCGGCTGCTCGGCCGCGCTTTCACCGTCCGGTACGTGGCCACCGGCCGGCCGCCGGGCACCGTCGGTGACTTCGTCGACGACGTCCCGCCCGGGGACGTCGTGGTGATCGACAACGGCGGCCGCGAGGACTGCACCGTGTGGGGCGACATCCTCACCGCGGTCGCCTCCTCCCGCGGCGTGGCGGGCACGGTCATCGACGGCGTCTGCCGCGACGTGCACCGCGCCCGCGACATCGGCTACCCCGTCTACAGCCGCGGCTGGTTCATGCGCACCGGCAAGGACCGCGTCACCGTCTCCGACGTCGGCGCGCCGGTCAGCGTCGCGGGCATCCGCGTGCGCGCCGGCGACCTGCTGGTCGGCGACGACGACGGCGTGGTGGTCATCCCCGTCGAGTACGAGCAGGAGGTGCTCGGCATCGCCCGGGAGATCGAGGAGCGGGAGGGCGCCATCCTCGCCGCCGCCCTGGCCGGCAGCAGCCTGCGCGAGGCGCGGGCCGCGCAGGGCTACCACGAGCTGCAGCGCGCGAGCGGCACCCGGTGAGCGGCTGGAGCACCGACCTCGTCCCGCGGGCGGCGCACCTGGGTGCGTCCACCGTGCACGAGGCCGCCGGCCGCATCGGCGCGCTGCCCTCCTCGATCAGCGCCCTGTACCGGGAGCAGCCGTCGATCGCCGGCCCGGCCACGACGGTGCTGTGCCCCGACGGCGACAACCTGTGGCTGCACCGCGCCATCTACACCGCGGCCCCCGGCGACGTGCTGGTCGTCGAGGTCGGCACCGGCGAGGACTTCGGCTACTGGGGCGAGGTCATGGCGACCGCCGCCCAGGCGCGTGGCATCGCCGGCCTGGTGATCGGCGGCTGCGTGCGCGACGCGGTGCAGATGCAGCGGCTCGGGTTCCCGGTGTTCAGCACCGGCACCTGCATCCGCGGCACGGTCAAGGACCCGCTGCGCCCCGGCGCGATCGGGAGCCGGCTGCGGCTGGGCGACGTCCTCGTCTCCCCGGGTGACCTCGTCGTGGCCGACGCCGACGGGGTGGTCGTCGTCCCCGCCGACCAGGCCGAGGCCGCCGTCGCCGCCGGCGAGGCGCGCGAGCGCAAGGAGGCCGACGCGATGGCGCAGCTGCGCGCCGGCGCGACGACGCTGGAACTGTTCGGCCTGCCGGGGGTGGACCAGTGAGCGGACGACGGTCGATCGAGGTCGAGGGGCTGCACCACGGCGGGGTGCCCATCCCCATGGCCAGCCGGGTCGGACCGCTGCTGGTCTCCAGCAGCATCCTCGGCCAGGACCCGGCGACCGGGGAGCTCCCCGACGACGTCGCCGCGCAGGTCGCGCTGGTCTTCGCCAACCTGCGCCGCGTCCTCGAGGCCGGCGGGGCCACCACCGACCACGTCGCCAAGCTGACCTTCCACGTGCGCGACCGCGCGGCGCGCGCCGCCATCGACGAGCACTGGCTCGCGATGTTCCCCGACCCGGCCGCCCGCCCGGCGCGGCACACCGTCCCCGGCGACCTGCCGCCGGCCTTCCACGTGCAGTGCGAGGTCATCGCCTACGTGACAGAGGAGACCCCGTGATCATCGACGCCCACGCCCACGTCGTCGCGCCCGAGGTGTTCTACGCCTACCGGGCCCAGCTGCTCGGCAGCGGCGGTTACCACCAGGACCCGCCGAAGATCACCGACGAGGCGCTCGCCGCCTCGGCGGCGGGCAACGTGGCCATCATGGACGGCGTCGGCACCGACGTGCAGTTCATCTCGCCGCGGCCGTTCCAGCAGATGCACTCGGCCAAGCCGGCCGAGATCGTGCACCGCTGGATCCGCGCCAACAACGACGTCATCGCCCGCTCGGTGGCCCTGCACCCCGACCGGCTGGCCGGGGTGGCCGGGCTGCCGCTGTGCGCCGGGGCGCCGGTGGAGTCCTGCTTCGACGAGCTGACCCGTGCCGTGGAGGACCTCGGCTTCATCGGGGTGAGCCTCAACCCCGACCCGTACGAGGGCACCGGCGGGGACACCCCGACCCTCGGCGACGAGTTCTGGTACCCGCTGTGGGAGAAGCTGGTCGAGTTCGACGTCCCGGCGCTGATCCACTCGGCCGGCTGCTACAACGGCCGCGAGGTCTACAGCGACCACTTCATCACCGAGGAGTCGATCGCCGTCCTCTCGCTGATGCGCTCGCGCACGCTGCTCGACTTCCCCGACCTGAAGATCATCGTCGGGCACGGTGGCGGGTCGATCCCGTACCAGATCGGTCGCTGGAAGGCCGCGCGTCAGGCGCCGGGCCTGGGCAAGGACGTCCTCGAGGAGCGCTTCGAGGTGTCCCTGCGGCGGCTGTGGTTCGACACCGTCCTGTACGACCAGGCGTCGCTGGCCTACCTGTTCGCCACCGTCGGCGCGGACCGCTGCCTGTTCGGCACCGAGCGCCCGGGCAGCGGCTCGGTGACCGACCCCGACACCGGCCGGCCCTTCGACGACCTCAAGCCGGTCATCGAGTCGATCGACACGCTGACCGACGCCGACCGCGCGGCGGTCTTCGAGCAGAACGCGCGGACGGTGTTCAGCCGCTGGAAGGGCCCGCAGGGCGCATGACGTCGCTGGCCGTCGAGGAGCTCGCCGACCTGCGGGCCACCGTGGCCGGCGCGCTGCAGCCGGTCTGGGACGGCCCGCAGGCCGCGGGGCGCCCCGACGCGGGGGACGCGGCGCTGCGGGCCGCCTGGGACGTCGCCGTGCGCCAGGGCTGGACCGAGCTCGGCGGCGAGGGGGCCCTCGACGCGCTCCTCGCGGTCACCGGCGAGCTGGGCCGGCTGGCCTGCCCGCTGCCGCTGGCCGACGTCTACGTCGCCACGCGCCTGCTCGGGGGCGAGCTCGCCACCGACGTCGCCGAGGGGCGCATCCGTCCGGTGGTGGCGGCTGCGGAGTCCGCGACCGGCACCGTCCGGTTCGTCGAGGCGGCCGCGGCGGCCACGCACGTCCTGCTGCTCCCCGCCGGGGACGGCGCGGCCCGGCTGGTCCCCATCGCCGCCGTCCGCCCCACCGCGGGGACGCCGGCGCCGGCCTGGTCCGACGTGGACCCGGCCGCCGACGGCGGGGGGACCGTGCCGGTGACCGCCGCCGACGCCGGGCAGGCGCGCGCGGTGCTGCGGCTGGCGCTGGCCGCGCGCGCGTACGGCGCGGCCGGGCGCTCGGCGGAGCTGGCCCTGGCGCACGCCGACCTGCGGCAGCAGTTCGGCCGGCCGATCGGCTCGTTCCAGGCGGTGTCGCACCGCTGCGTGGACGGCGCCATCGACGTCGCCGCCTTCACCGCGCTGGCCGACGAGGCGGTGCGGCTGTCCCAGGCCGGCGACCCCGCCTGGCTGCTGGCCACCGAGCTGGCCGTCGCGCACGCTGCAGCCACCGCGGCCCGCGTGCAGTTCGGCGCCCACCACACCCTGGCCGCCATCGGCTACTTCGAGGAGCACGAGGCGCCCTGGCTGTTCCGCCGCGTGCACGCCGACGTCGCCCGGCTGGCAGCGCTGCCGGCCGCCTGCGGTGAACCGGCCGACCTCCTGCTGGACGGCGGCGCCGGGCTGCCCCCGCTGGACCTCGGCGAGCAGGCCGAGGCCGCCCGCGCCGAGGTGCGGGCGTTCGTCGCCGAGCGGGTGCCGGACGGGCTGACGGGGGAGGACCCCGCGCTGCTGGACCTGCTCGCAGACGCCGGCTACCTCGCCCCCGGGCTGCCCCGCGAGTTCGGCGGCCGCGCCGCGACGCCGGCCGAGCAGGTCGCCATCGGGGAGGAGCTCACCTACGCCGGCCTGGCGCGGGGGGCCCGCGTGGCCGCGGCGATGCTCGGCCCGTCGATCGCCGCGCACGGCAGCCCGGAGCAGCAGGCGCGGTTCCTCCCGCTGATCAGCCGCGGCCGGATGCCGTTCTACCTCGGCTACTCCGAGCCCGAGATCGGCTCCGACCTCGCCCACCTGCGCACCACCGCCCGCCGGGACGGCGACGAGTGGGTGGTCGAGGGCCAGAAGATGTGGGGGACCGGCGCCCACCGGGCCGAGTGGGTGTGGCTGGCCGCGCGCACCGACCCCGAGGCGCGGGCCCACGCCGGGATCACCGTGTTCTGCTTCCCGGTCGGGCTGCCCGGCTGGAGCATCCAGGAGCACCGCTCGCTGGGCGGCGAGATCTCCTGCACCTCGTTCTTCGACGGCGTCCGGGTGCCCGACTCGGCGCGGGTCGGCGAGGCGGGCGCGGGCTGGCGGGTGCTCACCGAGGCCCTGGCGCACGAGCGGATCCACATCGCCTCGGGGACGGCGCGGCTGCTGCGGCTGTTCGACGACCTGCTCGCCGTCCTGCGGGCCGACCCGACGACGGCCGGCGGGCGGGGGTCCGCGGCGCGGGCCACCCTCACCGGGCTCGCCGTCCGGCTGCAGGCCGCGCGGGCGCTGGTCGCCGCGAGCACCCGGCGGGCGCTGCAGGCCGGCAGCGACCCCGCCGCCGCCGCGATGGCGAAGATCATCGGCAGCGAGCTGGAGGAGGACCTCGGCGAGGCCGTGCTGGGGCTGCTGGGCCCGGCCGCGGCGCTGGCCGACGGGCCCAACGCCGGGGCGCCGCAGACCTTCGAGGAGTCCCTGCGGCTGTCGATCATGATGGTCGTCTCGGGCGGCACCAACGACATCCAGCGCAACCTGGTGGCCCGCGCGCTGGGCCTGCCCCGCTGAGGGGCGGGGGGGGGGGGGGGGGGGGGGGGGGCGCCCGCGCGCGCCCCGCCCCCCCCCGGCCCCCCGGGCCGGGGCGGGGGGGGGGGGCCGCGGGGCCCGCGCCCG
>NZ_JBJGZS010000048.1:0-13671 GCF_054050635.1 Geodermatophilus sp. SYSU D00079
AGCACGCCGCCAGCGTTCGTCCTGAGCCAGGATCAAACTCTCCGTAGATGAATTTGCATCCCCAGCCGAGAACCGAGAGCTAGCACTCTCGATGTCAATCAACCAAAGGAATCCCTCACCACACACACAAGTGCGCAGTGCGGGGGTAAAAAAACTTGGCACTGACTTTCGGCACGCTGTTGAGTTCTCAAGGAGCGGACGCGCAGGAACCCCGGCCTTTTCGGCCTTCGTTCGAGGCGGTGTCTCCACTGTACACCGTGCTCCGCATCAGTCAAACCGCGGGGGTTCGGCTGGCGGTTGACCAGGCTGGCGGCCCGGTCCGTTCTCGCTCGGTGCAGGAAGAACACTACACGGCCCTCGAGGGGTCTGCACGCGGGGTCCCCGTGGGCGTGCTCACAGCCCTCGGCAGGGGCGGCCCGGCAGTGCGTCGCGACGTGGACGAGACCGCGGATCGGCCCGGCGTCGCCCGGCTCAGGCCACGCCGCGCGGACGGAACTGCACGCTGACCCGGGGGCCGACCGCCCTCGCCGTCTTCGGGATGCAGTGCTCCCACGTGCGCTGGCACGAGCCACCCATCACCACGAGGTCGCCGTGGCCCAGCGGGAAGCGCAGGCTCTCGCCGCCACCCACGGGCCGCAGCAGCAGCGGCCGCGGCGAGCCGAAGGAGACGATCGCGACCATCGTGTCGGCACTGCGCCCGCGGCCGATGCGGTCACCGTGCCAGGCCACGCTGTCGCGGCCGTCCCGGTACAGGCACATGCCGGCGCTCACGAAGGGCTCCCCCAGCTCGGGCCCGTAGTGGGCGTCCAGCGCGGCGCGGGCCTCGGCGAGCAGGGGGTGGGGAAGCGTCTCCTCCCCGCCGTACCACCGCAGGAGCCGCGGGACGGCGACCTCCCGCTCGTACATCTGGCGCCGGTCGGCCCGCCACCCGATGTCGCCGAGCAGCACCTCGAGCACCGCGTCCGAGCCCGAGACCCAGCCCGGGAGGTGGTCGACCCAGGCGCCGCGGCCGAGCTGGTGCCGCGTGACGGCGAGGGGCCCGAGCGTCGGTTCCTCCGCGAGGTCCCACATCGACGGCTGGTGCGCGAGCGACATGGGCGCAGGCTACGCCGGATCGAACAGGTGTACGAGTGACTACGCCGTGAGTGCCAGCGCGAACGGCAGCACCCGGGACGCGCCGGCCAGCCGCAGCTCCCGTCCGGCGACGGTCATCGTCCACCTCGAGTCGGCGAGGTCGTCGACGAGCAGCACCGGGACCGGCCCCAGCTCGGCCAGCCGTCCGGCCAGCTCCGGGCCCACCACGATGCGCTGCCACACCCCGGCCAGGCGGAAGGCGCTGTTGCCGCCGGGCTGACCGGTCGGCCCGCCGTGGGCCAGGGAGAGCTCGCCGAGGTAGGGGAGCCGGCCGAGCCCGGCCAGGCCCTGGGCCAGGCCGGTGACCAGCCGCAGCCGGCGTCGCGAGGGCACCGCCACGACGGCGGCCGGCCGCTCGACCCAGTCCCACGCGCCCAGCACGCGCGCGCACGCACGCAGGAGGTCGTCGTCCGGCGGGACGTCGGAGACCGACCGCCGCACGGGGACGTCGAAGGCGGCGTCCGGGTCCTCCTCCAGGCCGGGCGCCTCGAGGTCGAGGGTCACCGTGCCGCCGACGCCGTCGTCACCCAGCAGCGTGCGCAGCCGCTGCCCCCACCCGAGGTCGGTCAAGCGGGCGACGGCGCGGCCCGGGTCCAGCTGCTCGCCGGCGGCGATCTTGCCCTTCACCGACACCCCCAACCGGTCCGCGCCGGTGGGCCACTGCGCGCGGGGGGCGAGCTCCACCCCGGGACGGTCGAGCACCGCCGATGCGGCCTCGGCCGCCGCAGCCGGCACCTCCGTCGAGTACCAGGGCCCGGCACAGACGTCGCAGCGGCCGCAGGGCGCCGCGGTCGGGTCGTCGAGCGCCTCCTGCAGGAACGCCATGCGGCACTCGGCCTCCTCGACCGGGCGCGCGTAGGCGATCATCGCCCGCTGCTCGGCCTCGCGGGTGCGCGTGACGCGGGCGTAGCGGTCGGCGTCGTAGACCCAGGGCCGCCCGGTGGACCGCCAGCCGCCCTGCACCCGCTCGACCGCGCCGTCGACGGCCAGCACCTTGAGCAGCAGCTCCAGGCGCGAGCGACGGACGTCCGCGACCGTCTCCAGCCGGGCCACCGACCAGGCCTTGCCGTCGGCCATGGCGGACAGCACCGCCGCGGCGTGGTCCTCCCGGGGCATGGAGGAGGTGGCGAACCACTGCCAGATGGCGAGGTCCTCCGGGCCGGGCAGCAGCAGGACGTCGGCGTGCTCGACGGCACGGCCGGCGCGGCCGACCTGCTGGTAGTAGCTGACCGGCGAGGACGGGGCGCCCAGGTGGACGACGAACCCGAGGTCGGGCTTGTCGAAGCCCATCCCGAGCGCCGAGGTGGCGACCAGCGCCTTGACCCGGTTCTCCCGCAGCGCCTCCTCGGCGTCCTTGCGGTCGGCGTCGTCGAGGCGGCCGGTGTAGGCGCGCACCTCGTGGCCGGCGTCGCGCAGCAGCGCGGCGGTCTCCTCCGCCGCGGCCACGGTGAGGGTGTAGACGATGCCGCTGCCCGGCAGCTCGCCCAGGTGGGAGGCCAGCCAGGCCAGCCGCGCGCGGTCGGTGGGCAGCCGCAGCACGCCCAGGCGCAGCGAGTCGCGGGCCAGCGGGCCGCGGACCGTCGTCACCGAGACCCCGCCCGCGCCCAGCTGCTCGGCGACGTCGGCGACCACCCGCTCGTTGGCCGTCGCCGTGGTGGCCAGCACGGGGGTGCCGGCCGGCAGCGTGCCCAGCAGGTCGCGGATGCGGCGGTAGTCGGGGCGGAAGTCGTGCCCCCAGTCGGAGACGCAGTGCGCCTCGTCGACCACGAGCAGCCCGCAGCGGGCGACCAGCCCGGGCAGCTGCTCCTCGCGGAACCGCGGGTTGGTCAACCGCTCCGGGGAGACCAGCAGGACGTCGACGTCGTCCGCGGCGAGGCGGGCGGCGACGTCGTCCCACTCGGTGGCGTTGGCGCTGGAGATCTCCACCGCGCGGATGCCGGCGCGCGAGGCCGCGGCGACCTGGTCGCGCATCAGCGCGAGCAGCGGGCTGACCAGGAGGGTGGGGCCGGCGCCGCGGCGGCGCAGCAGCGCGGTGGAGACGAAGTAGACCGCCGACTTGCCCCAGCCGGTGCGCTGCACGACGAGGGCCCGTTCGGAGCGCTCGACCAGTGCGGCGACGGCGGCGTCCTGCCCCTCGCGGAACCCGGCGTCGGGGCGGCCGGTCAGCTCCCGCAGGACCTCCAGGGCCTCGGAGGTCAGGGACGGCGCGGCGGTGCTCATGCCTGCCGACAGTAGGGCCGCCGGACGACAGGGCCGGCCGCCGCGCGCGACCTGGGGACGGAGGAGGACAATCCACAGTCGATGCGACCGCCGGACAACCACGTGCACACCAGGTGGTCCTGGGACACCTCGGAGACCTCGACGATGGTGCGCGCCTGCGAGCGCGCGGTCGCCCGCGGGCTGCCGGCCATCGCGTTCACCGAGCACCTGGACTTCACGACGTGGTCGCCGGACGACCGCGCGACCACCGACGGCCTGGTCGACCGGCACGCCTCCCGGCACCTGCCGATCGACGTCGAGGGCTACTCCGCCGAGCTGGAGGAGTGCCGCGAGCGCTTCCCGGAGCTGCGGATCTGGTCGGGTGTGGAGACCGGTGAGCCGCACCTGTTCGCCGCCAGCGTGGCCCGGCACCTGCGCGACGCCCCGGTCGACCGGGTGCTGGGGTCGCTGCACTCGCTGAGCCAGGACGGGCGGCTCTACGGCGTCGGCCGGCTGCTCTACCCGGACCCCGACGCCACGATGCGCCGCTACCTCGCCGAGGTCGTCGACATGGTGGAGAGCAGCGACGTGTTCCAGGTCCTCGCCCACGTCGACTTCCCGCGGCGCTACTGGCCGGGGGGCAGCGACCGGTACGCGGAGAAGGACTACGAGGAGGAGTACCGGGCGGTGTTCCGCGCGCTGGCCGGCACGGGGCGGGCGCTGGAGGTCAACACGTCCAGCCCGCTGGCGTCGGTCGACCAGGTGCGGTGGTTCTTCGAGGAGGGCGGCGAGGCGATCAGCTTCGGCAGCGACGCCCACCAGCCGGCCGCCGTCGGCCAGTACTTCGACCTGGCCGTGGACGTCGTCGAGGCGGCGGGGTTCCGGCCCGGCCGGGACGCCTTCGACTTCTGGCGACGCTGACCGCCCCCGGCGGAAACAGGTACTTCACCGCTAAGGCACTTTCCGGCTAGGGTCAGCCGGTGACCTCCTCCCGCCGCGTCGTGATCGCCCTCGGCGGCAACGCGATGACCGGGCCCGACGGGTCGGCCACCCCCGGTGCCCAGCAGGCCGCGATCGCCGCCGCCTGCGCGCACGTCGCGGCGGTCGTGGCCACCGGCGTCGAGGTGGTGCTCACCCACGGCAACGGCCCGCAGGTGGGCAACCTGCTGGTCAAGAACGAGCTCGCCGCGCACGAGGTGCCCCCGGTCCCGCTGGACTGGTGCGTGGCCCAGACGCAGGCGACGATCGGCTTCACGCTGGCCGACGAGCTGGACGCCGCCCTCGCCGCGCGCGGTCTCCCGCAGCGCACCGCCACCCTGGTCACCCGCACCCTCGTCGACCCGGACGACCCGAACTTCCGCGAGCCGTCGAAGCCGGTCGGCCGCTTCCTCCCCCGCGAGAAGGCGCAGACCTTCATCGCCCACGGCCAGATCTGGGAGGACCGCGGTCCGCGCGGCTGGCGCCGGGTCGTCGCCTCGCCCGAGCCGCGCTCGGTGGTCGACGTCCCGGCGATCTCCGCGCTCGCCGGCGCCGGCTTCGTCGTCGCCTGCGCCGGCGGCGGCGGCATCCCCGTCGTCGACGACTGCGACGGCGGGGCCCTGCGCGGCGTCGAGGCGGTCATCGACAAGGACCTCACCGCCGCGCTGCTGGCCGCCGAGCTCGGGGCCGACACCCTGGTGATCGCCACCGACGTCCCGAACGTGATGGTCGACTTCGGCACTCCGTCGGCCCGGCCCCTGGGCCCGGTGACCGCCACGGAGCTGCGCGCGCACGCCGCCGCCGGGCAGTTCGCCCGCGGCAGCATGGGCCCCAAGGTCGACGCCGCCCTGCGGTTCGTCGACGGCGCTGCGAGCCGGCGCGCGGTCATCACCAGTCTCGAGCACATCTCCGACGCCGTCCGTGGGGACGACGTCGGCACCGTCCTCACCGCCTGAGCCGTCCGTACCGACCGAGAGGAACGCCGTGCCCGCACCGATCGAGGTCCGCAAGGTCCCGCTGCACAACGTCAGTGACGCCTCCGAGCTGGCCAAGCTCATCGACGACGGCGTCATCGACGCCGACCGGGTCGTCGCCGTCATCGGCAAGACCGAGGGCAACGGCGGGATCAACGACTACACCCGGATCATCGCCGACCGTGCCTTCCGCGAGGTGCTGGTGGAGAAGGGCACCCGGCCGCTGGAGGAGGTCAAGCAGATCCCGATCGTGTGGTCCGGTGGCACCGACGGTGTCATCAGCCCGCACGCCACGGTCTTCGCCACCCTCCCCGAGGACGCCGTCGAGAAGACCGACGAGCCCCGGCTGACCGTCGGTTTCGCGATGAGCGAGGTGCTGCTGCCCGAGGACATCGGCCGCGTCGCCATGGTGGAGAAGGTCGCCGCCGGCGTGAAGCAGGCGATGGCCGAGGCCGGCATCACCGACCCGGCCGACGTGCACTACGTGCAGACCAAGACGCCGCTGCTGACCATCGACACGATCCGCGACGCCCACGAGCGCGGCCAGACCACCATCCTGGAAGAGCCGCACGGCTCGATGGACATCTCCAACGGCACGACGGCGCTGGGCATCGCGGTGGCCCTCGGCGAGATCGAGATGCCGACGCAGGAGCAGATCATGCGCGACCTGTCCCTGTACTCCTCCGTGGCCTCGTGCTCGTCGGGCGTGGAGCTGGACCAGGCGCAGATCGTCGTCGTCGGCAACGCCCGCGGGCACGGCGGCAACTACCGCGTCGGCCACTCGGTGATGAAGGACGCCCTCGACCAGGACGGCATCTGGGCGGCGATCCGCGACGCCGGCCTCGACCTGCCCGAGCGCCCCCACCACACCGACCTCGGCGACCGGCTGGTCAACGTGTTCCTCAAGTGCGAGGCCTCGCCCGACGGCAAGGTCCGCGGCCGCCGCAACGCCATGCTGGACGACTCCGACGTCTCCTGGCACCGCCAGATCAAGGCCTGCGTGGGCGGCGTGACGGCGTCGGTCACCGGCGACCCGGCCGTCTTCGTGTCGGTCGCCGCGGTGCACCAGGGCCCGTCGGGTGGCGGCCCGGTGGCCGCGATCGTCAAGGCCTGACACCAGCGCCTCCACCGACGGGATCGGCGATCCCGTACGCCTGCCGGACCGGGGCGTACGAGGCTCGCCGATCCCGTCGTGTCAGGAGGGGGTCAGGGCAGGATCGCGTCGACGTACCCGCCGTCGACCCGCACCGCCCCACCCGTGGTCGCCGACGCCAGCGGCGAGGCGAGGTACACGCACATGTGGGCGATCTCCTCGGGCTCGATCAGCCGCTGCAGCAGGGACTGCGGGCGGTGCAGCCGCATGAACTCCCGCTGCGCCTCCTCCCAGGGCAGCGCGGGGTCGACCAGGGAGTACACGAAGTCCTCGACGCCGCCGGTGTGCGTCGGGCCGGCGATGACGGAGTTCACCGTCACGCCCGAGCCGGCGGCCTCCTTCGCGAAGCCGCGGGACACCGCCAGCAGCGCGGTCTTCGTGACGCCGTAGTGCACCATCTCCGCCGGGATGACGACCGCCGAGTCGCTGGCGATGTACTGCACGCGGCCCCAGCCCCGCTCCCGCATGCCCGGCAGGTAGGCGCGGGTCAGCCGGACGGCGGTCAGCACGTTGGTCTCGAAGTAGCGCCGCCACTCGTCGTCCGGGATCTCCAGCACCGGCTGCGCGCCGAAGACGCCGAGGTTGTTGACCAGGACGTCGGCCGCGGGCACGGCGGCCAGCAGGGCGGCGGTGCCGTCGTCGGTGGTGACGTCGCCGGCCACGGTGGCGGCCTGCGCGCCGTCGACGGCGGCCCGCAGCCCGTCGGCGGCGGCGTCCAGCCTGGCGGCGTCCCGGCCGGTGAGGACGACGGAGGCGCCGGCCCGGGCGAGGCCGGTCGCGATGGCCAGCCCGATGCCCTGCGAGGACCCGGTGACGACCGCCGTGCGGCCGGTGAGGTCGATGCGCATGCCGGGTGCAAGCCGGGCGGCGGGGCGGGTGTTCCGGCCGCCGAGGACCTGCTCACCCCAGCACCCTGAGCCGCTCCGGGGGGACGGCGTCGACCAGCCAGACGCCGTTCGCCGAGCGGGTGAACCGGACCCCGGTCGCGGCCAGCCCGGCGGCATCGACCTCGAGCACCACGGGACGGCCGCGGCGGGCACCGACCCGGCGGGCGGTCCCGGCGTCCGGACTCAGGTGGACCGCGTGCCGGCGCCCCGGGCGCAGGCCCTCGGCGAGGATGGCCGGCAGGTGGCGCTCCACGGTCCCGTGGAACAGCACCGGCGGTGGCTGCTGCGCCGCGTAGCCCAGGTCGACGGCGACGCTGTGCCCCTGACTGGCACGGATGCGCGTCCCGGTGTCGTCGAAGGCGAACCGCCGCTTGTCGTTGGTGACGACCACGTGCTCGAGCTCCTCGCGGCTGATGTGCAGCGCGGCCAGCAGGTCGGCGACGTCCACCCAGCCGGCGGCGTCCAGCGTCAGCCCGACGCTGGCCGGCGCGTGCCGCAGCACGTAGGACAGTCGCCTGCTGAGCCGGACGGCGTCCACGCGGTCAGGTCCGGCTGCAGAGGTCGGCACCGATCCGGTCGGCGGTCTCCACCAGCAGCGGGACCACCTCCCGCTCCAGCCGGGCGACCGTGGACCGGCCCGCGGACGTCGACGACGCCAGCGCGGCGACCACCCGCCCGGAGCGGTCGCGGACCGGTGCGGACGCCGACAGCAGACCGGCCTCCAGCTCCTCGTCGACGATCGACCAGCCCTGCTCCCGCACCCGGGCGAGCTCCGCCCGCAGCGCGGACGGGTCGGTGACGGTTCGGCGGGTGATGGCCCTCAGCGGACGGCGGTCGAGCGCCGGGTCGACGACCTCGGCCGGCGCCCACGCCAGCAGCACCCGGCCCATGGAGGTGGCGTACGCCGGCACCCGGGTGCCGACGGAGACGTTGATGCTCATGATCCGGCGCACGGGCACCCGGGCGACGTAGACGACCTCGTCGCCGTCCAGGGTCGCCAGCGAGGCGGACTCGTGGGTCGCCTCGGCCAGCTTGAGCAGGTGCGGCTGGGCGAGGTCGATCAGCGCGTTGGACGCCGTGTAGTGCTGGCCGATGCTGAGCACCCGCGGGGTGAGCGACCAGCGGCCACCGGAGCCACGCACGTAGCCCATGCGCTCGAGGGTGAGCAGGAAGCGCCGGACCGCCGGCCGGGAGAACCCGGTGAGCTGGGCGAGCTCGGCCAGCGTCGGTTCGGGGTGCTCGGCGTCGAAGGCCAGCAGCACGGCGATGCCCCGCTCCAGGCTCTGCACGTGGTCGCGCCCCCCGGGCGCGAGGTGACCGGCATCGTCCGTGCTCGCCATCGGCCCCGTCTTCCCGCAGCACGGGGTTGACGCGTGACCGTGGCCCCGAGCACACTCGCTGAACGCTACGCGGGCACAGCGTACGCACTGCGTACAGCTCGCGCCAGCCCCGCGACGAGGAGCACGGATGCTCGACCCACGCGCACTCCGCACCGCCTTCGGCCGGTTCGCCACCGGCGTCACCGTCGTCACCTGCGCGAAGGACGACGGCGTGCCGCACGGTGCGACCGTCAACGCGTTCACCGCCGTCTCGCTGGAGCCGGCGCTGTGCCAGGTGACGCTGACCCGGCAGTCGAGGGCGTGCAGGTACCTGGAGGGTGCGCCGTTCGCGGTCAACGTGCTCAGCCGCGACCAGCTCGACACGGCCTGGCACTTCGCCGGCCGCCCGCAGGACCCGGAACCGGCCTGGGCCGAGGGGCCGACGGCACCCGTGCTCGCCGGGAACGCCGCCACCATCTCCTGCCGGCCGTGGCGCAGCTACGACGGCGGCGACCACCTCATCGTCATCGGTGAGGTGGCCGATCTGGACGTCACCGACGCCGAGCCCCTGCTGTTCTTCGGCGGGCGGTTCCGCGAGCTGGCACCGACCCGCACCGGGGTCCACTGGGCGGCCTCCCTCGACAGTCCGGAGCAGGGGTGGTTCGACGCCTCCACGGTCTTCACGCCGCTGCACCGCGGCGCCTCCCGCACCGCCTCCTGAGCAGCGCCGCACGCCACCGACCGAGCACGTCCCCCACCCCTCTCCACCGACGCAGAAGGGCCGACCCGTGACACTCGACCAGGACCGCGCCACCTCCGCCGTGCCCACCCCACGCCAGGAGCCGCCGGGGACCGCCCGGCCGATGACCGGCGACGAGTACGTCGAGAGCCTCCGCGACGACCGCGAGGTGTGGATCTACGGCGAGCGGGTCGCCGACGTGACGACGCACCCGGCCTTCCGCAACCCGGTGCGGATGACCGCGCGCCTCTACGACGCGCTGCACGACCCGGCGAAGAAGGACGTCCTCACCACGGCCACCGACACCGGCAGCGGCGGGTACACCCACCCGTTCTTCCGGACCCCCCGCTCCGTCGAGGACATGGTCCGCGACCGGGACGCGATCGCCGAGTGGGCCCGGATGACCTACGGCTGGATGGGGCGCTCACCCGACTACAAGGCCAGCTTCCTCGGCACGCTCGGCGCGAACAGCGAGTTCTACGCGCCCTACGAGGAGAACGCGAAGCGCTGGTACCGGGAGTCCCAGGAGAAGGTCCTCTACTGGAACCACGCGATCATCAACCCGCCGGTCGACCGCAACCTGCCGCCGGACGAGGTGGGCGACGTCTTCATGAAGGTGGAGGAGGAGACCGACGCCGGCCTGGTCGTCTCCGGCGCCAAGGTCGTGGCCACCGGCTCGGCGATCACCAACTACAACTTCATCGCCCACTACGGGCTGCCCATCAAGAAGAAGGAGTTCGCGCTCATCTGCACGGTGCCGATGGCCGCACCGGGCGTGAAGCTGATCTGCCGCACGTCCTACACGCAGCAGGCCGCGGTCATGGGCAGCCCGTTCGACTACCCGCTGTCGAGCCGGCTCGACGAGAACGACACGATCTTCGTGTTCGACAAGGTCCTGGTGCCATGGGAGAACGTCTTCCTCTACGGCGACATCGAGAAGATCAACAACTTCTTCCCGCAGTCGGGCTTCCTGCCCCGTTTCGCCATGCACGGCTGCACCCGGCTGGCGGTCAAGCTCGACTTCATCGCGGGCCTGCTGCTCAAGGCCCTGGAGGCCACCGGCACCAAGGACTTCCGCGGTGTGCAGACCCGCGTCGGTGAGGTCATCGGCTGGCGCAACGTGTTCTGGGCGCTGACCGACGCGCTGTGCCGCAACCCCGACGAGTGGAAGGACGGCGCACTGCTGCCCAAGCTCGACTACTCGTTCACCTACCGGATGTTCATGATGCAGGGCTATCCGCGAGTGAAGGAGATCATCGAGCAGGACGTCGCCAGCGGGCTGATCTACGTCAACTCCCACTCGATGGACTTCAAGACCCCCCAGGTGCGGCCCTACCTGGACAAGTACGTGCGCGGCTCCAACGGCATCGACGCCGTCGAGCGGGTCAAGGTCATGAAGGCGCTGTGGGACTCGATCGGCACCGAGTTCGGCGGCCGGCACGAGCTCTACGAGCGCAACTACTCCGGCAACCACGAGAACGTGCGGGCCGAGCTGCTGTTCGCCGCCGAGGCCCAGGGCGAGACCGAACAGATGAAGGGCCTGGCCGAGGCCTGCCTGGCCGAGTACGACCTCGACGGCTGGACCGTGCCCGACCTCATCGGCAACGACGACGTGTCGTTCTTCTCCCGCTCCCGCTCTCGCTGACCGCGACCCACCCACCCTCGAGGAGCACGTCCATGACCACCACGCAGTCCACCCCGACCGCGGCCGGCTCGGGCGCCAACGCCACCGCGTCGTTCCGGACCACCGAGCAGTACTCCGCCGGCTCCGCGACGGTGTCCCCCGAGCGGGTCAGCACCGTCGTCTCCGCCGTCCTGGCCGGCGTGCACCAGGCCATCCGCGACCACGACGTCACCTACCCCGAGTTCCAGGCCGCCAAGGCCTGGATGATCGAGGTCGGCGAGGGCGGCGAGTGGCCGCTGTTCCTCGACGTCTTCGTCGAACACGTCGTCGAGGAGGTCGCCGCCCGCACCCAGACCGGCACCAAGGGCAGCATCCTGGGCCCCTACTACCTGCCCGGCCAGAAGCGCCTGCCGGCCACGGCCACCCTGCCCATGCGCCCCGACGAGCAGGGCACCCCACTGGTCTTCGCCGGCCAGGTCCGCGACGTCGACGGCACCCCGCTGGCCGGGGCCGAGGTCGACATCTGGCAGGCCGACGCCCAGGGCTACTACTCCGGCTTCGCCCCGCACCTGCCCGAGGGCAACCTGCGCGGCGTGGTCGTCACCGACGACCAGGGCCGGTTCCAGATCCGCACCGTCCAGCCCGCGCCCTACCAGATCCCCACCGACGGGCCCACCGGCAAGCTCATCACCGCCGCCGGCTGGCACCCCTGGCGCCCGGCCCACCTGCACCTGCTGGTCCGCGCCCCCGGGCACCGCACCATCACCACCCAGCTGTACTTCGCCGGCGGCGAGTGGCTCGACAGCGACGTCGCCGAGGCCACCAAGCCCGAACTCGTCCTCGACCCGCAGGACACCGGTGACGGCACCCGCGCGGTCACCTACGACTTCGTCCTCGAGCCCGAGACCCAGTCCGCGGCCGCCTGATCCACCCCCGGGCCGTGCGGGACGCCCCCACACGGCCCGGACCCGTTCCCGACCCCCGAACCCAGCAAGGAGCCCCCGCATGCTCTTCCACGTGCGCATGGACGTCGCCATCCCCCGTGACCTCGACCCCGAGGAACGGACCCGGCTGGTGACCACCGAGAAGGCCCGCGCACTGGACCTGCAGCGCAGCGGCAAGTGGGTGCACCTGTGGCGGGTGGTCGGCGCCTACAGCAACGTCAGCGTCTTCGACGTCGAGGGCACCGACGAGCTGCACGACATCCTGTGGAACCTCCCGCTGTTCCCGTTCATGACGATCGCGGTGACCCCGCTGACCGAGCACCCCTCGGCCCTATCGGCCAACCCGTGAGCCCGCTGGAGGAGCGGCTGCGACGGCTGGAGGACGTCGAGGAGCTCCGCCGCCTCGACGCGGTCTACTGCCGGCTGCTCGACGACGGCGACTGGCCGGGTCTGGTCGCGCTGTTCACCGAGGACGGCGTGTTCGACGGGCTGACCCGGGTGGCCGGGCGGGCCGACCTGCTGGCCTTCTTCTCGGGGCTGGCCGACGGCGGGCTGACCGCCTTCTGGCACCACGTCTCCAACCTGGAGGTCGAGGTGGCCGGCGACGCGGCAACGGTGCGCTCGGTGCTGTGGCAGCCGTGCGTCGTCGACGGCGTCCCGCACGTGGCTGCCGGGCGGTACCGCGACGAGCTGGTCCGCACCGGCGAGGGGTGGCACTACCGGGTCAAGCAGGTCCGGTTCTCCTACTGGGCACCGCTGACGGTTGGATGGGACCAGCACCGGTTCAGCCTCGAGGCGGCTCGCGCCGCCGCCGTCCCCAGGGGAGTCCACCCATGACCGCACGCCTGTCCGCCGTCGTCGACGGCCCGGACGACGCCCCCGTCCTCGTGCTCGGCCCGTCACTGGGCACCGACACGGGGCTGTTCGACGCCCAGGCCACCGAGTTCGCCGGCGACTTCCGCGTGGTCCGCTACGACCTGCGCGGGCACGGCGGCTCCGAGGTCGTCCCCGGCCCGTGCACGATGGCGGACCTCGCCGGCGACGTGGTCGCCCTGCTCGACCGGCTCGGGGTCGACCGGTTCTCCTACGCCGGGGTCTCCATCGGCGGGGCGATCGGGCAGCAGCTGGCGCTGACCGTGCCCGAGCGGCTGGAGAAGCTGGCCATCATCGCCTCGGCGGCGCAGTTCGCCGACCCGCCGTCGTGGGGGGTGCGCGCCAAGCAGGTGCGCGAGCACGGCACGGAGACGCTCGTGGGCTCCCGCACCGGCACCTGGTTCACCGCGGCCTGGGCGGAGCAGCACCCCGACGAGGCGCTGCGGCTGCTGCAGATGCTGCGCGACACCCCCGACGAGGGCTACGCCGCCTGCTGCGAGGCGATCGGCGCCTTCGACGTCCGCGACCGGCTGGGTGAGATCACGGCGCCGACGCTGGTCATTGCCGGCGAGGAGGACCCGGCCACGCCGCCGGACATGGTGCGGCTGATCGCCGACGGCATCGCCGGGGCGCAGTTCCTCGTCGTGCCGGGGGCGGGCCACCTGCCCAACGCCACCGACCCGGAGACGGTGAACGCCGCGCTGCGCGGCCACCTGGGCTGAGCGCGCGCCCGTCCCGCGCCTGGCGAGATACCGCCCTGTCGCACCGGCGCACCCCCCCGCGCCCGCGGGCGTGCGCGGCCCCGGCCCGGGGGGGGGGGGGGGGGGGCGGGGGGGGGTGCTCGACC
>NZ_JBJGZS010000049.1:0-13404 GCF_054050635.1 Geodermatophilus sp. SYSU D00079
TCTTTTTTTTATAATAAATAGTTTAAGCCAACCCCCCCCCCCCCCCCCCCCCCCCCCCCCCCCCCCCCCCCCCCCCCCCCCCCCCCCCGTCCAGTCCCGCATGCGCTGCGGGTACCCGGTCACCTGGGCGTCGTAGACCGGCACCCCCAGCTCCCGGGACAGCCGGCGGGCGGTGTCGGGGCCGTCGATGCGGCGTCGGGTCCACTCCCCGTCGGCGGCCACGAGCACGATCGTGGCCTCGGTGACCGCCGTCCGCGGCTCGACGAACCCCTCGACGCCGCGGCGGGTCGCCACGAACTGCTCGAGGTGGGCCAGGTCGGCCCGGCCGGCCCCGCGGTCGAGGGTGCCGCGCCGGTCGCCCGCGGGCGTCCCGCGCCGGAAACGCGTCCAGAACCCCATGTCCGCTCCCGTCCGAACCGGCCACGGCCGCACCGCGACGTCGCGCTGCTGAACGGCAGTGTCGGCCGTCGCGTTCCCGGAGTGGCAGGATGAGCACGGACGTTCCCCCGCCCGCGTGAACGGGACGGGCCACTGCATTCGAGGAGAACTCGTGAGCGCACCCACCTCCCCCGCCGACCTGGTCATCCTCGGTGGTGGCTCGGGTGGCTACGCCGCCGCGCTGCGCGCTGCCGAGCTGGGCATGTCCGTCGTCCTGATCGAGCGCGACAAGGTGGGGGGCACCTGCCTGCACCGCGGCTGCATCCCCACCAAGGCCCTGCTGCACGCCGGTGAGATCGCCGACGCCGCCCGCGAGGGCGAGCAGTTCGGCGTCAAGACCTCCCTCGCCGGCATCGACATGGACGGTGTCAACGGCTACAAGGACGGCGTGATCTCCCGGCTCTACAAGGGCCTGCAGGGCCTGATCAAGAGCCGCAAGGTCAACTACGTCGAGGGTGAGGGCCGCCTGGTCTCCCCCACCGCCGTCGAGGTCAACGGGCAGCGCTACGAGGGCAAGCACGTCCTGCTCGCCACCGGCTCCTACGCCCGCAGCCTGCCCGGCATCGAGATCGACGGCACCCGGGTCATCACCAGCGACCACGCGCTCAACCTCGACCGCGTCCCCGCCTCGGCGATCATCCTCGGCGGCGGCGTCATCGGCTGTGAGTTCGCCAGCGCCTGGAAGTCCTTCGGTGTCGACGTCACCATCGTCGAGGGCCTGCCCCACCTGGTACCGCTGGAGGACGAGGCCTCCTCCAAGCTGCTCGAGCGCGCCTTCCGCCGCCGCAAGATCGAGTTCTCCCTCGGCAGCCTCGTCTCCGGGGTGCAGACCACCGAGAACGGCGTGAAGGTCAGCCTGCAGAACGGCAAGGAGTTCGAGGCCGAGCTGGTGCTCGTCGCCGTCGGCCGCGGCCCGGTGAGCCAGGGCCTGGGCTACGAGGAGGTCGGGGTCGCGATGGACCGCGGCTACGTGCTGGTCGACCAGTACTGCCGGACCAACGTGCCCACCATCTCGGCGGTCGGCGACCTGATCCCCACCCTGCAGCTGGCCCACGTCGGCTTCGCCGAGGGCATCCTCGTCGCCGAGCGGCTGGCCGGGCTCAACCCCGCCCCGATCGACTACGCCGGCGTCCCGCGCATCACCTACTCCGACCCCGAGGTGGCCTCCGTCGGGCTCACCGAGGCCCAGGCCAAGGAGCGGTACGGCGAGGTCAAGACCCTCACCTACGACCTCGGTGGCAACGGCCGCAGCCAGATCCTCAAGACGGCCGGCGCGGTGAAGCTGGTCCAGGCCGTCGACGGTCCCGTCGTCGGTGTGCACATGGTGGGCAGCCGCGTCGGCGAGCTCATCGCCGAGGCCCAGCTGATCTACAACTGGGAGGCCGAGGCCGACGACGTCGCCAGCCTCATCCACCCGCACCCGACCCAGAGCGAGGCCCTCGGCGAGGCGCACCTGGCGCTGGCCGGCAAGCCCCTGCACGTGCACGGCTGATATCCACGCACCACCCCCCCACCATCCGCAGCGCCAAGAAGGAGCCCCGCCCCGATGCCGACCTCCGTCACCATGCCCGCCCTGGGCGAGAGCGTCACCGAGGGCACGGTCACCCGCTGGCTGAAGCAGGAGGGTGAACAGGTCGAGGTCGACGAGCCTCTCCTCGAGGTGTCGACCGACAAGGTCGACACCGAGATCCCCTCTCCTGCCGCCGGCGTCCTGACCAAGATCCTCGTCTCCGAGGACGAGACGGTCGAGGTCGGTGCCGAGCTCGCCGTCATCGGTGGGGACGGCGACGGCGGTGCTCCTGCCGCCGAGCCGGCGTCCGCCGAGGACGCCACGGACGTCCCGCAGACGCCGACCAAGCAGGTCGACGACACCGACGCCGCGGACCAGCAGGAGCAGGCTCCCGCCCCGGCCCCCTCGGGCGACTCGGGCGGTGGCTCCGGCGGCGGCCAGGGGACGCCGGTGACCATGCCGGCCCTGGGTGAGAGTGTCACCGAGGGGACCGTCACGCGCTGGCTGAAGTCGGTCGGCGACGAGGTGACCGCCGACGAGCCGCTGCTCGAGGTCTCCACCGACAAGGTCGACACCGAGATCCCGGCACCGGTCTCCGGCACGCTGCTCTCGATCTCGGTCAATGAGGACGAGACCGTCGACGTGGGTGCGGAGCTGGCCATCATCGGCACCGGGGCCGCCGGTGGCGGCGCCCCGGCGCCCGCCCCGACGCAGGAGGCTCCCACGCAGGAGGCCCCGAAGCAGGAGGCGCCCCAGCAGGAGGCGCCGGCCGAGGAGCGGCCGCAGGCCGCTCCTGAGGCCAAGCCCGCCGCAACCGCGACCGCGCAGCCCGGTGGCGACTACGGCGCCAGCGGCGCGCAGCCCGCCGCGTCGCCGACGTCCGCGCCGCCGCCCCAGGTGGCTCCGCAGGCCCCGTCCGCACCCGCCCCGCAGGCCGGCGGTGGGGACGGCGGCGGCACCTACGTCACCCCGCTGGTGCGCCGCCTGGCCAACGAGCACGGCGTCGACCTGTCCACGGTCACCGGGACCGGCGTGGGCGGGCGCATCCGCAAGCAGGACGTGCTCGCGGCAGCCGAGGCGGCCTCCGCGCCGGCCGCGGCCCCGGCTGCCGCCTCGGCGGGTGCGGGCCGCACCGCGCCGAAGCCGTCGCCGGCGGCCATGCCCGACACCTCGCTGCGCGGACGGACCGAGAAGCTCTCCCGGCTCCGCACCGTCATCGCCCGCCGCATGGTGGAGTCGCTGGCGGTCAGCGCCCAGCTGACGACCGTCGTCGAGGCCGACGTGACGGCGATCGCCCGGCTCCGGGCCCAGGCGAAGAAGGACTTCGAGGCCCGCGAGGGCGTCAAGCTCTCCTTCCTGCCCTTCTTCGCCAAGGCCGCGGTCGAGGCGCTCAAGGCCCATCCGGCGGTGAACTCCTCGATCGACCTCGAGGCGGGCACGGTCACCTACCACGACTCGGAGAACCTCGGCGTCGCGGTCGACACCGAGCGCGGGCTGCTGGTCCCGGTCATCAAGGACGCCGGCGACCTCAGCCTCGGCGGTCTGGCCCGCAAGATCGCCGACCTGGCGGAGCGGACCCGCACGAACAAGGTCACCCCCGACGAGCTCGGTGGCGGCACGTTCACGCTGACCAACACCGGCAGCCGCGGCGCGCTCTTCGACACGCCGATCATCAACCAGCCGCAGGTCGCGATCCTCGGCACCGGTTCGGTGGTCAAGCGCCCCGTCGTCGTCCAGGACGAGGACCTCGGCGAGGTCATCGCGGTCCGGTCGATGGTCTACCTGGCCCTGACCTACGACCACCGCATCGTCGACGGCGCCGACGCCGCCCGCTTCCTCACCACCGTCCGGGAGCGGCTGGAGGCCGGTCAGTTCCACGGCGAGCTCGGCCTCGCCTGATCCACACCCGATCGGGGCCCCGGCGTCAGCCGGGGCCCCGATCGCGTTCCGCTGCCCCTGCTCGGCGAGGAGACAGATGAAGATCGCGGTCACCGGCTCCTCGGGGCTGATCGGATCCCACCTGGTGCCCGCGCTGCGCGCCGACGGGCACGACGTCCTCCGGCTGGTGCGCCGCACGCCGCGCACCGCCGACGAGCACCGCTGGGACCCCCAGCACCGGCGCATCGACCCGGCGCTGCTCACCGACGTCGATGCGGTGGTCAACCTCGCCGGGGTGGGCATCGGTGACCGCCGGTGGACCGCCAAGCACAAGCAGCGCGTGCTCTCCAGCAGGGTGGACGCGACCCGCACCGTCAGCGAGGCCATGGCCGACGCCGCGGCAGCGGACCCGACGCGGCCACGCGTCCTCCTCTCCGGCTCGGCGGTCGGTTGGTACGGCGACACCGGCGACCACGCGGTCGACGAGCGCGCACCGGCCGGCCACGACTTCCTGTCGCGGGTCTGCACCCAGTGGGAGGAGGCGGCGGCACCGGCAACCGACGCGGGGATCCGCGTGGTCCTGCTGCGGACCGGCCTGGTGCTCGGGCCCGGCGGCCTGCTGGGCCGGCTGGCTCCCCTGTTCAAGCTGGGCCTCGGTGGCCGCCTGGGTTCGGGTCGGCAGTACTGGCCGTGGATCAGCCTCACCGACGAGGTCGACGCCATCCGGTTCCTGCTCACCGCCCCCGTGACCGGGCCGGTGAACCTCACCGCGCCCACGCCGGTCACCAACGCCGAGTTCACCCGTGCCCTGGCTCGCGTGGTCCACCGGCCGGCTGCGCTCCCGGTGCCGGGGCCGGCGCTCCGGCTGGCGCTGGGTGAGTTCGCGCCCGTGGGCGTCCTCGCCGGCCAGCGGGCGGTCCCCGCCCGACTCCAGGACGCCGGCTTCACCTGGACCCATGCCGACCTGGACGCCGCGCTGCGCTCGGCCCTCCACCGCGACTGACTCACCCCGTCCGCTCCGCCGCGTCGATCCGCCACCCCGCGTTCCCGTCCACCAGGGTCATGCGGACCTGCGCCTCGCCCCGCGACCCCACCGTCCGGATGGCCGGGCCCTCCGGTTCCTGGGCCGCGACCACCTCGTAGGCCGGCCACGTGTCGACGACGTCCAGGGTCACCCGCCCCTCCCCCGTCCCGCCCTCGACGACCGCGACACCGACGACCCACGGTGCGAAGCCCCGGACCGTCTCACCGGCCCGGAGGAGCTCCTCGACGGTGGCCCGGTCGGCGGCCAGCAGCGGGCTGTCCTGGGTGTGCACCTCGTCGAGGAGATCGGGCGCGCGGGTGCGGAGGGCGTCGGCGCGCCTCTGGTAGAGCTCGCCGAGCCGCGCTGCCCATGCCCCGGCGGAGTCGGGACCGGGGTCACCCGTGGCGTCCGGCGCCCGCGCCGCACCGTCCGCCGGCGCCGCCGTCGGGCTCGAGGTGGCGGCCTGCCCGTCCAGCCCGGCGGCCACGGGTCGGCCGGCCGGGTCGGCCGGACCGCCGGACGGGCCGCCGAGCCACAGCGCGCCCGTGACCAGCGCGACCACCGCCACCAGGACGCCGACCTGGCCGGCCAGTGCCCGTGGCGAGGCCGTTCCCCACGCCCGCAACGCGGTCACCAGGCGCGCGGCGGGACCGGGGGCGGACGGCGTCGGCTCCGCCGACGGACGACGATGGCGGCCGGGCACCTGGTGCGTGAGCTCCGTGCGCGGACCACTGCCGGCCCCCGACGGGTCCTCGTTCCCGATGGCGGGCAGTCGCACCGGCTCCGGCCGGCACGCGTGCCGCAGGTCCAGCGCGAACGCCGCCGCCGAGCCGCGCTCGGCAGGATCCGGGGACAGCCCACGGGCGAGGACGGCCAGCAGGTCGGCAGGCGCGCCGGGGGCCAGCTCCGCGAGGGCGGGCAGGTGTCCCTCGGCGGCGACACGCAGGGTGTCGGCCGGGGTGGCGGCGTTCCAGGGGGCCACCCCGGTGAGTGCGTGGAATGCCGCCGCAGCCACCCCGAACACGTCGGAGGCCGGGCCGGGAGCGCCGCCGCGGGCGACCGTCGGGTCGACGTAGGCGGGGGTCACCTCCGCCGCGGCGCTCTCACCGAGCACCCGGGCCACCCCGAGGTCGGTGAGCACCGGGCGCCCCTCGGCGGTGAAGACGATGTTGCCGGGGGAGAGATCGCCGTGCACCACCCCCCTCTCGTGGGCGTGGGCCAACGCGGCGGCCACGGGCGCGATCGCGGTCACCACCTCTCCGGGCCGCAGCCGGCCGCGGCGGGCCAGGAGCGCGGCGAGGCTGCCCCCGGCCAGCAGGTCGAGCACGAGGGCGACCCGCGGTTGCCCACCACGACGCGGCTGGTGCACCACCTCCCGGAGGCGGACCAGGTGGGGGTGGTCGAGCTCGCCGAGCAGCGCCGCCTCCCGCGCCTGACGTTCCGGATCACCCGCTGCCAGGACCTTGA
Organism: Geodermatophilus sp. SYSU D00079; assembly: GCF_054050635.1. Classification (NCBI taxonomy): domain Bacteria; kingdom Bacillati; phylum Actinomycetota; class Actinomycetes; order Geodermatophilales; family Geodermatophilaceae; genus Geodermatophilus; species Geodermatophilus sp. SYSU D00079. The sequence continues at coordinate 6,318 of NZ_JBJGZS010000049.1, forward strand.
CCGCGACCGGCGCCCCGCCGGCCCGCGGCGCCGCCCGCCACACCTCGCCGGAACCGCCCCGGCCCAGCAGCTGCTCCAGTCGGTACCCGGGCACCACGGGGGCGTCGGCAGATCCGCGCGGGGTGGGAGGGGATGTCGGCATGCCGGGCACCGTAGGTCGGCGCGCGCCGGTGCCACCCCGGTTGTCCACAGGCGGCACCGTCGTCCACCGGTACCGCCCCGGCCGTCCGCACCGCCCCGCAGCGCCCTAGGTTCGGAGGCGTCCCACCCGACCCCCTGCGAGGAGCTGCCCCACCGTGCCCGCCTCCGCGCCGACCATCCTGGCGACCAGCATCGGCTTCGACTCCCGTGGCCGCGGCCCCTACGACTGGGCGCCCGGCCCGGTCTTCGACCTCGCGTTCGACCTCGCCAGGGCCCCCGAGCGGCCGCGGCTGTGCTACCTGGGCACCGCGACCGGGGACGACCCGGTGCGGGTCGCCGGCGTCTACGGCGCCTTCGCGGGCAGCGCCGTCCAGGTCAGCCACCTGAGCCTGTTCACCATGCCCACGGTGCCCGACGTGCGCGCGCACCTGCTCGCGCAGGACGTGGTCTGGGTCGGTGGCGGCAGCGTGGCCAACCTGCTCGCGGTGTGGCGGGTGCACGGCCTCGACGAGCTGTTCCGCGAGGTGTGGGAGGCCGGCGTGGTCCTCGGCGGGGTCTCGGCCGGGTCGCTGTGCTGGCACGTCGGTGGCACCACCGACTCCTTCGGTCCGGAGCTGCGGCCGGTCACCAACGGCCTCGGGCTGATCCCCGCCTCCAACGGGGTGCACTACGACACCGAGGAGCAGCGGCGTCCGCTCTACCACCGGCTGGTCGCCGAGGGCACGCTGCCCGCCGGGCACGCCACCGACGACGGCGTCGGGTTGGTGTACCGCGGCACCGACCTGGTGGAGGTCGTAGCCGACCGGCCCGGCAAGGCTGCCTACCGGGTCGAGCGCGGTCCGGACGGCACCGCCGTCGAGACGCGGCTCGAGCCCCGGCAGCTCCGGTGAGGTGCCCCGCGGCGGGTCCCGCGTCGGGCTGGGCGGGTGGGGAGGACCGGATCCCGGCTCTAGGCTGGGTGTCGTGAGCGATCTGCAGGTTCTCCGGCTCGGCCTGGTCGACTACGAGGAGGCGTGGGCGCGGCAGCGCGAGCTGCACGCCCGCGTGGTGGAGGGCTCCGCACCCGACACCCTGCTGCTGCTGGAGCACCCGCCGGTCTACACGGCCGGCAAGCGCACCGAGCCGCACGAGCGCCCGTTCGACGGCACCCCGGTCATCGACGTCGACCGCGGAGGCAAGATCACCTGGCACGGCCCCGGGCAGCTGGTGGGGTACCCCATCGTCCGGTTGGCCGACCCGGTCGACGTCGTCGCCCACGTCCGGCGGCTGGAGGCGGCGCTCATCGACGTCTGCGCCGGGCTGGGTCTGCCCACCGAGCGGGTCGAGGGGCGCAGCGGCGTCTGGGTCCGGGCCGACGAGCGGGGCCCGGACCGCAAGGTCGCCGCGATCGGTGTGCGGGTGGCCCGCGGCGTCACGATGCACGGGTTCGCGCTCAACTGCGACCCCGACATGGCCGCGTTCGCCAACATGATCCCGTGCGGCATCGTCGATGCCGGCGCCACGTCGCTGTCGGCCGAGCTGGGCCGCGACGTGCCCGTCGCCGAGGCGATCGACGCCGTCGAGGCCGCGATGCGGCGGGTGCTCACGCTCGTCCCCGCCGCCTGACCGACGGCGGGCCGCCCGGGGCACCCCGGGCGGCCCGACCACCAACGGCCGGCCCGACCTCAGCGTGACGGCCCGACCGCCAACGGTCGGCCCGGCCACAGCCGGACGGCCCGACCACCAACGGCCGGCCCGACCTCGGCCTGACGGCCCGACCTCAGCCGGACGGCCCGACCCCCAGCGGGCGGTCTGCCCTCAGCCGGACGGCTCGCCGTCGACCGGGCGGCGGCCCTCAGCGATCGGCCGCCCCTCAGCCGAGGACGAAGTTGACCAGCCGCCCCGGCACGGCCACGACCCGGCGCACCGTCTTTCCGTCCAGGTGCGCGGCGATCTTCTCGTCGGCGCGGGCGGCGGCCTCCAGTCCGGCGGCGTCCGCGTCCGCGGGCACCGACACCTGCGCCCGTACCTTGCCGTTGACCTGGACGGCGACCTGCACGGTGTCCTCGACCAGCCAGCGCTCGTCGGCGACGGGGAAGGCCGACCAGGCCACCGAGTCGGTGTGGCCCAGTCGCGACCACAGCTCCTCGGCGATGTGCGGTGCCAGCGGGGCCACCAGCAGCACCAGCGGCTCCGCGACCGACCGCGGCACCGGCGAGGTCGCCCCGTACGCCGAGGTCAGGTGGTTGGTCAGCTCCGTGATGCGGGCGATGGCGATGTTGAACCGCAGCGTGGCCATGCCGTCACGCACGCCGTCGATGGCCCGGTGCAGCGCCCGGAGGGTCTCCTCCGAGGGCTCCAGGCCGTCCGTGGCGCGGACCGCACCGGTCTCCTCGTCGACCACCACGCGCCAGATCCGCTGCAGCAGCCGCTGCGAGCCGACCACGGCCTTGGTCTCCCACGGCCGGGACTGCTCCAGCGGGCCGGTCGACATCTCGTACACGCGGAAGGTGTCGGCCCCGTAGGCGCCGATCATCTCGTCCGGCGTGACCATGTTCTTCAGGCTCTTGCCGATCTTCCCGTACTCGCGGTTGACCTCGACGCCCTCGTGGAAGAACCGGCCGTCCTTCTCCTCCACCTCGGCCGCGGGCACGTAGAAGCCGCGCTCGTCGGTGTAGGCGTAGGCGGAGATGTAGCCCTGGTTGACCAGCCGGCGGAACGGCTCCTCGCTGGACACGTGGCCCAGGTCGAACAGCACCTTGTGCCAGAACCGCGCGTACAGCAGGTGCAGCACCGCGTGCTCCACGCCGCCGACGTACAGGTCCACGCCCCCGACGTCGCCCTCGCCGCGCGGGCCCAGCCAGTACCGCTCCAGCTCCGGGTCGACCATCCGCTCGTCGTCGCCCGGGTCCAGGTAGCGCAGGAAGTACCAGCAGGAGCCGGCCCAGTTGGGCATCGTGTTGGTCTCACGCCGGTAGCGGCGCGGCCCGTTCCCGAGGTCCAGCTCGACCGTCGTCCACTCGGTGGCGCGCGACAGCGGCGGCTCGGGCGCGGAGTCGGCGTCGTCGTCGGCGAAGGTCTTCGGGGAGTAGTCGTCGACCTCGGGCAGCAGCACCGGGAGCATCGACTGCGGGACGGCGACCGGCAGCCCGTCCTCGTCGTAGACGATCGGGAAGGGCTCACCCCAGTAGCGCTGCCGGCTGAACAGCCAGTCGCGCAGCTTGTAGGTGGTCGTCGCCTCGCCGTGGCCGTGCTCGACCAGCCAGTCGGTGATCGTCGCGATCGCGGTGGCCTTGTCCAGGCCGTTCAGCGATACCTCGTCGTTGGCGGAGTTGATCATCGGGCCCGAGCCGGTGTAGGCGCCGCCCCCGAAGTCCTCCGGAGGCTGCACGGTGCGGACCACCGGCAGCCCGAAGACCTCCGCGAACTCGAAGTCGCGGGCGTCCTCGCCGGGCACCGCCATGATCGCGCCGGTGCCGTAGCCGGTCAGCACGTAGTCGGCGATGAACACCGGCAGCTCGCGGCCGTTCACCGGGTTGACGGCGGTGACGCCCAGCCAGACACCGGTCTTCTCCCGGCCGGTGTCCTGGCGGTCCAGCTCCGAGCGCCGGGAGGCCTGCCGTTGGTAGGCCTCCACGGCCTCGGCGGGGGTGGCCGCGCCGCCGGTCCAGCGCGGGTCGGCGCCGTCCGGCCACGCGGCGGCGGTCAATGACTCGACCAGCGGGTGCTCCGGCGCCAGCACCATGTAGGTGGCGCCGAACAGGGTGTCCGGGCGGGTGGTGAAGACCTCGATGGTCTCGTCCCCGCAGCTGAAGCCGATCCGCGCGCCGGTCGAGCGGCCGATCCAGTTGCGCTGCATCTGCTTGAGCGAGTCCGACCAGTCCAGCCGGTCCAGGTCGGTCAGCAGCCGCTCGGCGTAGGCGGTGATCCGCATCATCCACTGGGTCAGCGGACGCCGGAACACCGGGAAGTTGCCCCGCTCGGAGCGGCCGTCGGGCGTGACCTCCTCGTTGGACAGCACCGTGCCCAGCCCGGGGCACCAGTTGACCGGCGCCTCGTGCAGGTAGGCCAGCCGGTGGGCGTCGACGACCCGGCGCCGCTCGACCTCGTCCAGCTCCGACCACGGCCGGCCGGAGGGGTTGGTGCCGGGCGCGGGCTCCCGGGTGCCGGCGTCCAGCTCGGCCACCAGCTCCTCGATCCGCCGGGCCCGGCCGCGGCCGCCGTCGGCGGACTCGTCGAACCAGGAGCCGAAGATCTGCAGGAAGATCCACTGGGTCCACTTGTAGTAGCCCGGGTCGATCGTGGCGAAGCTGCGGCGGTCGTCGTGGTCGACGCCCAGCCGGCGCAGCTGCGCCTTGATGGCCGCGATGTTGGCCTCGGTGGTGATCCGCGGGTGCTGCCCGGTCTGGACGGCGTACTGCTCGGCGGGCAGCCCGAAGGCGTCATAACCCATGGGATGCAGCACGTTGTCGCCGTCCATCCGGCGGAACCGGCTGGTGACGTCAGTGCCCAGGTAGCCCAGGGGGTGGCCGACGTGCAGGCCGGCGCCCGAGGGGTACGGGAACATGTCCATCACGAAGAACTTGGGGCGGTCGGCGACCCGCTCGAAGCCCGCGGACAGCCGGCCGGTCGGGTTCGGGGTGTGGAACGTCCCCTCGGCCTCCCAGCGGTCCTGCCAGGCGAGCTCGATCTGCTGCGCCAGCGCGGGGGTGTAGCGGTGCGGGGGGACGCCGTCGACCGTGGGGTCGGCGCTGGGCTGGCTCGCCGTCTGGCTCATCGTTTCGTGCTCCCGGATCGTCGTACCGGCGGCGGACATGAAAAGACCCCTCGCACAGGAGGGGTCGCCGTGCTGTCCGGACTGCTCAGGTCAGCACGGCGCGGGTGAGCAGCAGCCGCCTGGTCACGCCCGTGATCCTACCGCGCCGCCGCAGGCGGCTCCGCGTCCACGAGCGGCCCGGCCGCACCCCCGGGTCCGCGGCTCCCCCTCGCCCGGCCGGCGCCGCTCGCGGACCTGCCGGCCCGGCCGGGGCCGTGTTGCCCGGCACAGTGCGGCCGGCGTCAGCCCAGCTCGCGCACCAGGACGTCGTACAGCGCGGTGTTGAGCTCGCCGGGCGGACCGCTGGGTGACAGGTGGATCCCCATCGAGTTCCCGTGGTACTCCCAGTAGGCGAAGCTCAGGTCGTTCTCCTCGAGCAGGTCCAGCATGTCGGTGACCCACCGGTCCCCGCCCTTGCCCGGCATCTCGAACGCCTGCCGGACCACGCCGAACTCCATCACCGCCATGGGGACGCCGTGCTCGCGGCCGAACTGCAGGTGCTCCTGCATCTCGTACTCCAGGTAGGTCCGGTCACGGCCGAGGAAGCCACCCCCGGCCGCTCCCGGGGACTGGCCGTACACGTCCAGCCGGATCGTGGCTCCCCCGCCTCCGCCGACGCCCTCGCCGCGCATCCAGCCCTGGACGCGGTAGCCGTTGCCCGGGGTGACCGGGAACAGGTGGCCGTCGTTGCTCCACCCCGCGACCTCGGTCTCCCCGGCCGGCGGGTCGGCCACGACCAGGCTCGCGCCGTCGTCCACCCCGGTGGCGCCCCGTTCGAACCGCGAGACGGTGGCGCCGTCCCCGGTGCTCTCCCACGAGTACCAGTCCAGCGTGCCGTCGGGGTCGAGCGGGTCGGTGACCAGCTCGCGCAGGACCTCCCCGTCGGGGCCGTGCTCGGTCACCGTGATCGCGTCGAAGGCGACGGTGCCGGTCATCCCGCCCCCGGCGACGACGAGGGGCATGGCCGCGACCGCCGCGGGGTCGTCGACGGGGACGACGCCGCTGTCGTACACGGCCCAGTCGGTGGTGCCGGCGCGCACCGGCGGCGTGGCGATCGAGCTGTCGGGCAGGAGCACCCGGTCACCCGTCGGCAGGATCGTCTCCGGCTCGGGGTAGGAGCCGCCGTCCTGGATGGGGCCCTCCACCCACGAGGCGTACTGGTGGGTGTAGTCGATCGGCTCGTAGAAGTGGAAGTCGTAGACGACGTTGTCGTCGTCCACGAGGAAGTGCGGCTCGATCCCCTCGGTGCCGTAGCGGCCGTCCACGCCGTAGAGGGCGCCGACGACCAGCAGGTGGTTGCGGTCGACCTCGCGGACGGCGGCGACGAGGTCCGCGGCGAGGTCGCGCCACTGCTGCCCGTCGGCGTCGACCGTCACCGGCTCGTTGAGCAGGTCGTAGGCGGCGATCGCCGGCTCGTCGGCGTAGCGGCCGGCGATGTCCCGCCACATCGCGACGTTGGCCTCCCGCACCTCGGGCTCGGTCCAGACGTCGAAGCTCACCGCGTCGCTGGTGGGGTCCAGCCAGAAGCCGCCGATGGGGGTGTGCAGGTCCAGCACCAGCCGCACGTCGTGCTCGCGGGCCCACTCGACGTTGCGGTCCAGCCACTCGAAGAAGACGTCGGGGTCCTCGGCGTACCAGTCGCCGTCGAAGGCGAACCGGATGTCGGTGAAGCCCATCTCGGCCACGCGGGCGAGGTCCTCCTCCCCGTGGTGCTCCGAGGACAGGAGGTCGGCCGCGGAGAGGTCGCGGTGGTAGTCGTTGGAGAAGTTGACCGCCTGCAGCCGCACCGGCTCGCCGTCGAGCACCAGGCGGCTGCCCTCGGCCCGCACGAAGTCCCCGGGCGCCGCGTCGCGCTCCTGCTGGCCGCTGCACGCGGTCGCCAGCAGCAGCGGGACCACCATCAGCCGTGACCTGCGCCGGCCGGCGCGACGACGTCCGAGTGTGTCCTGCACGAGCTGACCTCCGGGAACCGGGAGCGGTGGGCGGGCGACGCTAACCCGGACAACGGACGTCGGGGGCCGGTCGTGCCCGCGATGCACCCGTCCGGGGGGGGGGGGGGGGGGGGGGGGGGGGGGGGGGGGGGGGGGGGGGGGGGGGGGGGGGGGGGCGGGGGGGGGGGGGGGGCGCCGCGCTGGGGGGGGGGGGGGGGCG
>NZ_JBJGZS010000050.1:0-13073 GCF_054050635.1 Geodermatophilus sp. SYSU D00079
ACCGGAGACCCGACACGCCCCCCCCCCCCCCCCCCCCCCCCCCCCCCCCCCCCCCCCCCCCCCCCCCCCCCCCCCCCCCCCCCCCCCCCCCCCCCCCCCCCCCCCCCCCCCCCCCACTCGTCTGTCGGCGCCCGCCCCCGCTGAGGCCCACCGGCGAGCCGGCCCCGACACACCGATGGCAGTGGGACGGGCGCGGACGCCGTCGGCGCCGCGGCCGCTGGTCACCCACCCTGCCGGTACCGCCGACCGCGCCGCGCGGGCCAGGACGGCACCGGCGCCCCGCTCCCCTCCCCGGTGCTGGGGGACGGGGAGCTGCTGCCCGCGCCGGCCGACGCGCCCATGGGCCTCCGACGGCACGCCCCACCGCACACCCGAGCTGCTCGGCCGCCACCGATGCCCTATCCGGACCGTCGCGCGACGAGCGGCCGTGCCGCCGCCGGCGGAGCGCTCGGCGCCCGTACCGCCTGCCGGCGACACCCGGCTGGACCGGATCCACGCCTCAGCCGGCACCGTCTGCCCTGCTCCCCGCCTCCGAGCGGGCCCTCCCGCCTGGACGGTGACCAGGTGCCGCGGGAGCCGCTGTGCGCCTTCCCCCGGCCTCAGCGCCGCGCCTGGACCGTCCATGGCCGGCCGGTGGCTCCTCGCCGGGCCGCGCGTGCCGGCCCACGCCGGGATCGGCCGTCCTCGTCGTCCCGACGGACCCGGCCCGACGGAGCCGGACCGACGACCGGGACGACGGGCGTGTCACGCCACCGCGACACCGGGCCCACGGCCGGCGACGGCCCCACGGCGTCCGCACGACCGTTCCAGGGGACAGCCGCCCGTCGCGGCGGCCGGCAGGGGCCCTGTGGCACCCGGGGAACGACGAGGGCCCCTCCCCGCAGTGGCGGGGAGGGGCCCTCTCGAGCAGCCGGACGGCTCAGCTGTGTGCGTTCTGCCCCACGTAGAACTCGAAGACCAGACCGCCGATGGTGACCAGGAGCGCGGCACCGGCGATGAGGATCAGCCACGGGTAGAAGAAGGCCAGGGCCACACCCATGAGGGCGGCCGACAGGGCGATCCCCAGCGGCCAGTAGCTGGCAGCCGGGAAGAACCCGAGCTCGCCGGCGCCGTCGGCGATGTCGGCGTCCTTGCGGTCCTCGGGGCGGGCGTCGATACGGCGGGAGACGAACCAGAAGAACCCACCGATGAGGAAGGTGAGCCCGCCGGAGAGCACCAGGGCCGTCGTGCCGATCGGCTCACGGGACCACACCCCGTAGACGACCGCCATCACGATGCAGAAGACCCCGATGGCGTTGAAGATGAGCGCTTCGACCTTCACGGCCGTTCCTCCTGCTGGGTGGTGGAGACCAGGTGGGACCGCATGTCAGCCATCGGCCCGCTGGGCGTCGTCGACGAGGTCCCAGGCCTGCGTGGTCTGCGGGTCCCCGGGCTGGCCGATGCTCTCCAGGGCGTCGAAGGTGCTCAGCCCCGACTCACGGGCGGCCAGGTAGTCGTCGTAGTCGTCCGGGGTGACCGCGCGGACCTCGAAGTTCATGTACGCGTGGTAGGTCCCGCACAGCTCGGCGCAGCGGCCGACGAAGGCGCCCTCCTCGCGGACGGTCACCTCGAAGACGTTGTCGCGGTCGTTCTCGTTGCCGGGGATGACGTCGAGCTTGAACAGGAACTCGGGCACCCAGAACGAGTGGATGACGTCGGCGGAGGCCACCTCGAACCGCACCGTCTCGTCGGTCGGGACGACGAGGATCGGGATCTCCTCGCTGGTGCCCACGGTGTTCACCGGTTCACCGTCGGCGCCCGTGGTCTCGGGGTAGACGAACTGCCAGTTCCACTTGAAGGCGTTGACCGCGATGGTGGTGTCGGGGTCCTCGCTGCGGTCCATGACCTTGTTCTGCGTCACCACGGTGAAGAAGAACAGGCCGGCGATGATGAGGAACGGGATGATCGTGTAGACGATCTCCAACGGCAGGTTGTACGCCGTCTGCTTCGGCAGCTCCTCCGAGCGCTTCCGGTGACGCACCACCGACCACAGGATCAGGGCCCACACGCCGATGCCGACGAGCAGCGCCGCGATGACCGACCAGATCCACAGGTCGCGCATCGCGTAGGCCTCGTCGGTGATCCCGTCGGGCCACCCCCAGCGCCAGAACTCGTTGTTGGGCGTGCACCCGGTGAGGGTGACGGCCCCCAGGAGACCGAGCGCGGCGACCCGCGCGAGCCTGCTGCCTCGAGCCACTGCTCGCTGCCTCCTCGTCCTCCGCCCGGACCTCCCGGGCGGTCCTCCGGCACGCCGCCCACCGGTTCCGGCGGACGGCTGCTGTGCCGACCACAGTCTGGGGCGAGACTAGCCGACCCCGCACGGCGGCCGACCACCGGAGACGGAGCCCCGGCGGGTCGCGGCCGGGACCCCCGCGATCGGCGTCCCGGTGTCCGTCCCGCGAGGTGAGCCGCCTCACCGGGAACCCCGCCCGCGGGGGCGCGCCGGTTACAGTCGAGGCCGTGTTCACCCGGTTGCTGACCCCCAGGTGGGTGCTCGCGCACCTGCTGGTGGCGGCACTGTTCGTCGCCACGTTCTTCCTGGGCTACTGGCAGCTCTCCAAGGCCGAGGCCGGCGGCGGTGCGGTGAACTGGAGCTACGCCCTGCAGTGGCCCCTGTACGGCTTCATGGGCCTGTGGTTCTACGTGCGCATGTGCCGCGAGGAGCTGAACCGGGACCCCGACGCCGACGAGCCGGGTGCCGACGTCGTTCTCTACCAGCGGCCGCGCATCGACACCACGGGCGACCCGGAGCTGGCTGCCTACAACGCCTACCTCGCCGAGCTGAACGAGAAGGCGCTGGGCCAGCGGAGCGACCGTGGCCGCTGAGCAGACCGGACGCACCAGCACCCTGCCCCGTGCCCTCGCCCGCCGCGTCGGGCAGGGCGTCCCCGCCGCACTGCTGCGCTACCGGGTGATGGCCTGGGTCGTGGGCGTGCTGCTGATCGCGCTGGTCCTGGTCGCCGTCCCGCTGAAGTACGCCGCCGACATCGACCAGCCGGTGGCCGTCATCGGCACCCTGCACGGCTGGCTCTACTTCATCTTCTTCCTGGTCGCCTGCGACCTGGCCCTGCGCGCGCGGTGGACCCTCAAGGGCGCCGTCCTCGTGCTGGTCGCGGGCACCGTCCCGATCCTGTCCTTCGTGGCCGAGCGGATCGCCACCCGCAAGACCCGCGCCGGCGAGCGCGTCTGACCCCGTCCCGGCTCCGCGAGCCGGGACACGAACCGACCCCCGGAGACCTGCGCCTCATGTGCGGCCTGCTGGCTTACCTGTCCACCGACGCCGACCGGGTCGGCGACTCCCACGTCTCCGGCGTGCAGGAGGCGCTGCACTGCCTGCACCACCGCGGTCCGGACGACACCGCCGTCTGGGCGGACTCCCGGGTCGTCCTGGGCTTCAACCGGCTGTCGATCATCGACGTCGAGGGCAGCCCCCAGCCCCTCCCCTACGCAGGTGACCGGTACCGGATCCTGTTCAACGGGGAGATCTACAACTACCTGGAGCTGCGCGAGGAGCTGGCCGCCGCCGGCGCCGAGCTGACCACGCACGGCGACACCGAGACGATCGTCGCCGGGTACCACCTGTGGGGCCAGGACGTCGTCACCAGGCTGCGCGGGATGTTCTCGTTCGTCATCTGGGACACCCGGACGCGGACGGCGTTCGGCGCCCGCGACCCCTTCGGCATCAAGCCGCTGTTCGTCGCGCGCCTGGCCGACGGGGGCCTGGTCTTCAGCTCCGAGAAGAAGGCCGTGCTGGAGATGCTCGGCGGCAGCGACGCCGCCGGCGGGGTCGACCCCGCCTCCCTGCAGCACTACCTCACCCTCCAGTACGTGCCGGAGCCGGCGACCCTGCACCGCGGCATCCGGCGCATCGAGAGCGGCACCAGCTTCACCGTGGTGGACGGCGAGCTGCACACCCAGCGGTACTTCCACCCCACCTTCCGGCCGCAGCCGGTGGCGGCGGGCCGGGAGCAGGAGCTCTACGACCGGATCGCGGCGGCGCTCGACGAGTCGGTGGCCAAGCACATGCGCGCCGACGTCACCGTCGGCTCGTTCCTCTCCAGCGGCATCGACTCCACCGCCATCGCCGCCCTCGCCCACCGCTACAACCCCGACCTCATGACCTTCACGGTCGGCTTCCAGCGGGAGTCCACCTCGGAGGTGGACATCGCCGCGGAGTCCGCGCGGACCCTCGGCGTCCGGCACGTGCCGGTGGAGATCACCGCCGAGCAGTTCGCCGAGGTCATCCCCGAGGTGGTCTGGTACCTCGACGACCCCGTCGCCGACCCCGCGCTGGTGCCCCTGTACTTCGTCGCCCGCGAGGCCCGCAAGCACGTGAAGGTGGTGCTCTCCGGCGAGGGGGCCGACGAGCTGTTCGGCGGCTACACCATCTACCGGGAGCCGCTGAGCCTGGCGTGGGCCGAGCGGGTCCCGCGGTTCGGCAAGCGCGCGATGGCGGCGCTGTCCGACCGGCTGCCCGAGGGGATGCGCGGCAAGGACCTGCTGCGCCGGGCCTCGATCCCGCTCGAGGAGCGCTACTACGGCAACGCGCGGAACTTCTCCGGCGCCGAGCTGGCCCGGCTGATGCGGGGGCACGACGCCGACCTGTCCCACGTCACCGTGACCGAGGACCTCTACCGGCGCGCCCGCGAGGCCGGCTACGACGACGTCACGGCCATGCAATACGTCGACCTGTTCACCTGGCTGCGGGGCGACATCCTGGTCAAGGCCGACAAGATGACCATGGCCAACTCGCTGGAGCTGCGGGTTCCCTTCCTCGACCCCGAGGTGTTCGCGCTGGCCAGCACCATCCCGCTGGACCAGCGGGTGCCCCGCGGCAGCGACGCCACGAAGTACGCGCTGCGGCGGGCGATGGAGCAGATCGTGCCGCCGTCGATCCTGCACCGGCGCAAGCTGGGCTTCCCCGTGCCGACGGCGGACTTCCTCGCCGGGCCGCTGCACCAGTGGGCCCGCGACATCGTCACCGAGAGCCAGACCGACGAGTGGCTCGACCGGGGGCACGTGCTGACCCTGCTCGACCGGCTGCGGGACGCCGAGGTGCCGAGCAAGCGCACCGCACGTCAGGTGTGGGAGGTGCTGGTCTTCATGGTCTGGCACGGCATCTTCGTCGAGGAGCGGGTCAAGCCCGTCATCCCGGAGACGGTCTACCCCGTCAAGCTCTGAGCACGACAGCGCCCCGGCCCTCCGCGGAGGACCGGGGCGCTGTCGTGTGGCCCCCTGCCGGGCCCCACCGCGAGCTCGCGCGGTGGGGGCAGGGGTCCCTCCTCAGTGGAAGGAGTCGCCGCAGGCGCAGGAGCCCTGCGCGTTGGGGTTGTCGATCGTGAAGCCCTGCTTCTCGATGGTGTCGACGAAGTCGATGACCGCGCCGCCGAGGTAGGGGGTGCTCATCCGGTCGACGATGACCTCGACCCCACCGAACTCGAAGGTCTGGTCGCCGTCGAGGAACCGCTCGTCGAAGAAGAGCTGGTAGCGGAGGCCCGAGCAGCCGCCGGGCTGGACGGCGATGCGCAGCCGCAGGTCGTCGCGGCCCTCCTGGTCCAGCAGGGCCTTCACCTTGGCGGCAGCGGGCTCGCTGAGGACGACGCCGGTCGCTGCGGTGTCCTGCACCGTCATGTCTGTAGTCCTCCCACGTTCGAGGGTGCCTGGAGCGGCACGTCCTGATCCAGGCCAACACCGCCGGAGCGGGTCCTCTTCCACTGTACGGCCGCCGTCCGTGCGGAGGCGGGGGAACGGGCCAGGTCACACGTAGACTCGGGGGCGTGAAGTTCCGTCTGCCCGGGCGCCGCGACCGCGCCGAGGCCGCTCCCGCCAGCGACGCCGACCTGACCGCGCAGCTGGTCAAGGCCGGCGGCAAGGGCCGCCCCACGCCCAAGCGCAGCGAGGCCCAGGGCCGCCGTCCCGGGCCTCCCCCGCCGCCGCCGACCACCCGCAAGGAGGCCTACAAGCGGATGCGGGAGCAGCAGGCGAGCACCCGCGGGGCGGCCCGCGCCGGCGCCCTGGCCGGCGACGACAGCTACCTGCCCGCCCGTGACCGCGGCCCGGTGCGCAAGCTCGTGCGCGACGTCGTCGACGCGCGACGCAACGCCGGCAGCTTCTTCCTCGTGGTGGCCGCGCTCGTGCTCGTCGGGTACTTCATCCCCAGCCCGGCGGTGCAGAGCTACACCGTGTTCCTGTGGTTCCTGTTCTTCCTCGTGATCATCGGCGACTCCGTCTTCCTGGGCCGGCGCATCAAGCGCACGGTGCTCGAGCGCTTCCCCGGTCAGGAGCACAAGATGCGTGGGCTCATCTGGTACGGCGTCAGCCGGTCCACGATGGTCCGCCGCTGGCGGTTCCCGAAGCCCGAGGTGGCACTGGGCGCCGAGGTCTGAGCAAGGCCCCCTGCCCCCCACCACTGGCAGGCTCGCGGCGGGACCCTGCAGGGGGCCGATAGCGTCCGGGTCCGTGGAATTCCGACGACTCGGCCGCTCCGGCCTGACCATCTCCGCGATCGCCTACGGCAACTGGCTCACCCACGGCAGCCAGGTCGAGGAGGACGCCGCCCACGCCTGCGTGCGGGCCGCCCTCGACGCGGGCATCACCACCTTCGACACCGCCGACGTGTACGCCGGCACCAAGGCCGAGTCCGTGCTCGGCCGCGCCCTGGCCGGCCAGCGCCGGGAGGGCCTGGAGGTCTTCACCAAGGTCTACTGGCCCACCGGCCCGGGTCAGAACGACCGCGGCCTGTCCCGCAAGCACGTCATCGAGAGCTGCCACGCCTCCCTGCGCCGGCTGCAGACCGACTACGTCGACCTCTACCAGGCCCACCGCTACGACCCGACGGTGCCGCTCGAGGAGACGATGACCGCCTTCGCCGACCTCGTGCGGGCGGGCAAGGTGCTCTACATCGGCGTCTCGGAGTGGCGGGCCGAGGAGATCGCGGCCGGTGCCGCGCTCGCCCGCGACCTCGGCGTCCAGCTGATCAGCAACCAGCCGCAGTACTCCATGCTGTGGCGGGTCATCGAGGACGAGGTCGTCCCCACCTCCGAGAAGGAGGGGCTGTCGCAGATCGTGTGGTCCCCGCTGGCCCAGGGCGTGCTCACCGGCAAGTACCTGCCGGGCCAGCAGCCCCCGGCCGACAGCCGTGGCGGTCACGCCGAGGTCGGCGGTTCCATGCAGCGGTTCCTCCGCGACGACGTCCTCACCCGGGTGCAGGAGCTGCGGCCGATCGCCGCGGACCTCGGCCTGTCGATGGCGCAGCTCGCGGTGGCCTGGGTGCTGCAGAACCCCAACGTCTCCGCCGCGATCATCGGCGCCAGCCGCCCCGAGCAGGTCCAGGACAACGTCCAGGCCGCCGGGGTGACCCTCGACGCCGACGTCCTCCGGCGGATCGACGCGGCCCTCGGTGACGTCGTCGAGCGGGACCCCGCCAAGACCTCCCGCGGCTGAGCGAGGGCCGGGGCGGACGACCGGTCGACCGCCCCGGCTACGTCGCGGCCAGCCCCATGGGCCCGTAGACCTCGTCCTCGCCGTCGAAGAGCCGCACCGTGGCCACCCCGCGCTCGAGCAGCACCCGCCAGTGCTCACCCAGCCACGACTCGGCGTCGCCCTGGTTGTCGGTCTCCGGGACCTCGACACCGACCGACGCCGGGTCCACCTCCGCCCCCGAGGGGTCCTCCAGTCGCCAGTACCAGCTCATGGCGCCGAGGCTAGTGGCCACCGGGGCCGTGCCCGGAGTGTGACCCGACCCTGGTTACCCGGGCGATCATCGGGGGCATGTGAGGTCATCGACAGTCCCTCTCCGGACCGGAGGACCGATGACCCAGCCCACCGCGGGCGCGAGCCGAGCCCCCGCACCACCCCCCGCGCCGGAGGACGCCTCGACCGGGCAGCTGGTCGGCCAGCTGACCGAGCAGATCTCCCGGCTCGTCCGGGACGAGGCCCGGCTGGCCCAGGCCGAGATGACGCAGAAGGCCAAGCGGCTGGGCACCGGCGCCGGCCTGTTCGGCGGTGCCGGTCTGCTGGCGTTCCTGGGCCTGGCCACCCTGGTCGCCACCGCCATCCTGCTGCTGGACCTCGCGCTGCCGGCGTGGGTGGCCGCCCTCGTCGTCACCGTCGTCCTCTTCCTCGTCGCGGGCGTGCTCGCCCTGGTCGGCAAGAAGGACGTGGAGAAGGGGACCCCGCCGGTGCCCACCGAGGCGATCGCCAGCACCAAGGCCGACATCGCGACGCTGAAGGAGAGTGCCCGCCGGTGAGCACCTCGAGCAGCAACAGCAGCGGCGGCCCGGCCGGCGACGGCACCCCGAAGGACCCCGACGCGATCAAGGCCGAGATCGAGGCCACCCGCGAACAGCTCAGCCGCACCGTCGACGAGCTGTCGCACCGGCTCGACGTGCCGGCCCGCGCCAAGGAGAGCGCGTTCCGCGCGCGCGACACCGCCGTGGAGACCTACCGGGAGAGCCCCCCGGCCGTCGTGGGCGCCGGCGCGGGCCTGGCCGCGCTCGTCGGGCTGCTGGTGTGGCGCCGCCGCACCCGGTACCGGCGGGTGGCGGCGCGCGAGGCCAAGCGGTCGGCGAAGGCCGCGGCCGCCCGCCGGGCCGCCGCCGAGAAGGCCGCCCGCACCTCGGCGGCGAAGGCCGCGAAGCGAGCCCGCCGGGCCGCCAGGACGACGAGGGCCCGCCGGGCCGCGAGGAGGACGAAGTGAGCAGCAAGGGAGCCAAACTCGCCTACCGCCCCATCGGTCTGCTCGGGGGCATCCTCGCCGGCACCGTGTCGGGTGCGGTCTTCAAGCAGGTGTGGAAGCGCGTGGCCGGCCGGGACGACGCCCCGGACGCGCTGCAGAGCGAGTACCCGATGTCGCAGGTCATCATCTCCGCGGCGCTGCAGGGCGCCATCTTCGCCGCCACCAAGGCCGCCATCGACCGGGCCGGCGCGCGCGGGTTCACCAAGCTGACCGGCAGCTGGCCGGGCGACTGACGTGTCGGGCACGCGCCACCACGACAGCGCCGTCGACCGCATCCGGGAGCGCGTCGAGGAGAAGGCGGCCCGGCGTGCGGCCGCCAAGGCCGCCGCCGGACGGGCGCCGCACCCGGACGGCGGGGGCCCCCCGCCCGGGGCCCCCAGTGAGCAGCAGCTGCCGGGCGTCACGGCGGACTCCCCCACCCAGATCCCCCTGCGGGGCTGGAAGCAGGTCGTCAAGCGGGCCTGGGCGGAGAACAAGGCCGACAACATGCCGATCATCGCCGGCGGGGTCGCCTTCTTCGGGTTCCTGGCGGTCTTCCCGGCGTTGATCGCCACCATCTCGATCTACGGCCTGGTCGCCTCTCCCGAGCAGGTGACCGCGCAGATCGAGTCGGTGTCCACGCAGCTCCCGGACAGCGCGCAGGACATCCTGGGCGAGCAGCTGACCTCGATCACCAGCAACAGCGGCGGCGCGCTGACCGTCGGGCTGATCGTCTCGATCCTCGCCGCGCTGTGGAGCGCCTCCGGCGGCGTGGGCAACCTGATCACCGCCGTGAACCTGGCCTACGACGAGGTGGAGACCCGCGGGTTCGTCCGGCTGCGGGCCACCTCCCTCGCGCTGACCCTCGGCGCGATCGTCTTCGTGCTGATCGCGTTCACCCTCGTCGCCGTCGTCCCGGCGGTGCTCGAGGACCTCCCGCTCGGCGTCGTCGGCACGGTGCTCGCCCAGGTGGTGCGCTGGGTGTTGCTGCTCGGGGTCTTCGCCGGCGGGCTGGCGGTGGTCTACCGGGTGGCGCCGGACCGTGACGCCCCGCAGCTGCGGTGGGTCAGCCTCGGCTCGATCGTCGTCACCGTCGTGTGGGCGCTGGTCAGCATCGGGTTCAGCTTCTACGTCGACAACTTCGGGTCCTACAACGAGACCTACGGGGCGATCGCCGGCGTCATCGTGCTGATGCTGTGGCTGTACCTCACCTGCTACCTGGTGCTGCTCGGCGCGGAGATCAACGCCGAGGCCGAGCACCAGACGGCGCGGGACACCACCTCCGGGGAGCCGCAGCCGATGGGTCAGCGCGACGCCGTGGTGGCCGACACGCTGCCCGACAAGCCCGAGCCGACCAAGGAGGACAAGGACCCCACCCGCAAGAACCGGTAGCGCTGGGGCGCTCAGCGCACGTGCGAGGGCACGAAGGGCGGCCGCACGACCTCCACGGCCTGCGGCCGCCCGCGCACGTCGACGGCGAGCTCGGCGCCCTCGGCCACCCCGGCGGCGGTGTCGAGCAGCGCGAGGGCGATCCCGGTCCGCAGGGACGGCGAGAACGTGCCGCTGGTGACCTCACCGACGCGGGCCCCGTCGGCGTCGAGGACCGCCATCCCCGGCCGCGGGATGCCCCGGCCGGTCGCGCGCAGCCCCCACAGCAGGCGGGCCGGGCCCCGCTCCTTCTCGGCCAGCAGCGCCTCCCGGCCCCAGAACGCCGGCTTGCGCCAGCCCACCGCCCACCCGGCGCGGGCCTGGCTGGGGGTGATGTCCGGGGAGAGCTCGTGCCCGTGCAGCGGGTAGCCCATCTCGGTGCGCAGGGTGTCGCGCGCACCGAGCCCGCACAGCCGCAGCCCCTCGTCCCGCCCCACGTCCACCAGCACGTCCCACAGCTCGCCGGCCTCGTCGGCCGGCACGAGCAGCTCGTAGCCGTGCTCGCCGGTGTAGCCGGTGCGGCACACGGTCGCCTCGGTGTGGCCGCCCCCGGTGCCGGTCACGAACGACATGTAGGGCAGCTCGCCGGGCAGGCCGAGGAAGGACAGGACCTGCGCCGAGCGCGGCCCCTGCACGGCGAGGACGGCGACCTCGGTGTGCCGGTCGGTGACGCTCACCCCGGGCGGTGCCGCGTCGGTCAGCCGCGCGACGACCTCGCTGGCGTTGGCGGCGTTGGGCACCAGCAGGACGTCGTCGGCGCCGTGCAGGTACACGATGAGGTCGTCGACCACCCCGCCGGCCCGCGGGTCGCCGTCGGGCAGGCAGCACATCGTGTACTGCGCCTGCCCCGGCCCGATGCGGGACAGGTCGTTGGTCAGGCACGAGTCGACGAACGCCGCGGCCCCGGGGCCCCGGACGGTGACCGTGCCCAGGTGCGAGACGTCGAACAGCCCCACCCCGGTGCGGACGGCGGCGTGCTCGGCGAGCACCCCGCCACCGGCGTACTCGATCGGCATCGTCCAGCCGCCGAAGTCGGCCAGCTTCGCGCCGGCCGCGAGGTGCCGCTCGTGCAGGGGCGAGGTCCGCGGGGTCACGGACGGCACGCTAGCGCCCGCCGCGGGCACCGCGCGGCCGCGTCGCAGGACCGGGCGGCCTCCTCGCAGGGGCCCGCGCCGGGCCTGCGGGGGGTGGAGGGAGAGGGTGCCCTTCTAGGATCGAGCGGTGCCGCCGACGATCACCGCCACCGACCGCCCCCTCGAGAAGCTCACCGCCGACGCCGTCGTCGTCGGCATCGGCAAGGGGCCCGACGGCCTGCTGCCCACGCCCGGCGCGGAGGCCGTCGACCGCCTCCTGGGCGGCCGCCTGCTGCCCGCCCTGGTCGACCTGGGCGCCAAGGGCGGCGAGGACGAGGTCACGCGGGTCGCCAGCCTCGGCCAGGGGCCGTTCCCGGTCGTCGCGGCCGTCGGTCTGGGCGCCCCCGAGGCGGCCGGCGGGTACGGCACCGAGGCGGTGCGCCGCGCCGCCGGGGCCGCCAGCCGCGCACTGGGCGGCCGCGGGTCGGTGGTCACCCTCCTGGCGGCCGTGGGCGGCACCCCCGACGCGGCGCGTCTGCACGGCGTCGGTGAGGGCAGCCTGCTGGGCGCCTACGAGTTCACCGCCTACAAGTCCGGCCTGACCGCCGACCGGCCCACGCCGCCGCGCGAGTTCACCGTCGTCGTGCCGGATGCCGGGGAGGCCCGCGCGCCGCTGGCCCGCGCCCGCGCCGTCGCCGACGCGGTGACGCTGGTGCGCGACCTGGTCAACACCCCGCCCAACGACCTGTACCCGGCCGAGCTCGCCGACCGCGGCGCCGCCGCCGGGAAGGCCGCCGGGCTCTCCGTCGAGGTCCTCGACGAGGACGAGCTCGCCGCCGGCGGCTACGGCGGCATCCTCGCCGTGGGCGGCGGTTCGGTGCGCAAGCCGCGCCTGCTGCGCCTGACCTACAAGGGCAGGAAGGCGCGCAAGAAGATCGCCCTGGTCGGCAAGGGCATCACCTTCGACAGCGGCGGGCTGTCGATCAAGCCGGCGCTGAAGATGGAGGACATGAAGAGCGACATGGCCGGCGCCGCTGCCGTGATCGCCACCGTGTGCCTGGTCGCGGAGCTGGAGCTGCCGGTCGAGGTGACCGCGACCGTCCCGATCGCCGAGAACCTGCCCAGCGGTACCGCCTACCGGCCGGCCGACGTGGTCACCTTCCGCAACGGCAAGAAGGCCGAGATCACCAACACCGACGCCGAGGGCCGCGTCGTCCTGGCCGACGCGATCGCCCGCGCCGCCGAGGACGGCCCCGACCACCTGCTGGAGACCTCGACCCTCACCGGCGCCCAGATGGTCGCCCTGGGGTCGCGCACCGCCGGCGTCATGGGCAGCGACGACCTGCGGGACGCCGTCGTGGCCGCGAGCCGGCGCAGCGGTGAGTCGATGTGGGCGATGCCGATGCCCGCGGAGCTGCGCAAGGGCCTGGACTCGCCGGTCGCCGACTTCGTCAACGCCAACGCCGACCGGATGGGCGGCATGCTCGTCGGTGCCCACTTCCTCGCCGAGTTCGTGCCGGCCGGCCTGCCGTGGGCGCACATCGACATCGCGGGGCCGAGCTACAACACCGGCGCCCCGTGGGGCTACACGCCCAAGGGCGGCACCGGCGTGCCCGTGCGGACCCTGCTGGCCACGATCGAGGACCTCATCGCGGAGTGACGTCGCGGGGGGGGGGGGGGGGGGGGGGGGGGGGGGGGGGGGGGGGGGGCGCGCGGGGGGGGCGGGGGGGGGGGGGGGGGGGGGGGGGGGGGGGGGGGGGGGGGGGGGGGGGGGGGGGGGGGGGGGGGGGGGGGGGGGGGGGGGGGGGCGCGGGGCG
>NZ_JBJGZS010000051.1:0-11585 GCF_054050635.1 Geodermatophilus sp. SYSU D00079
GTCGTAGCGGGGGGCGGTGGGGGGCGGGGGGTGGGGGGGGCGGGGGGGCGCCCGCGCGCCCCCCCCCCCCCCCCCCCCCCCCCCCCCCCCCGCACACCCGAGGAGCCCTCCGGATGACCCCCACCCTCGGCGTCGGCCTCATCGGCTACGCCTTCATGGGCGCCGCGCACTCCCAGGCCTGGCGCACCGCCCCGCACTTCTTCGACCTCCCCCTGCAGCCCGAGCTCACCGTCCTCGCGGGCCGGGACCCCGCCCGCGTCGGTGACGCCGCCCGCCGGCTGGGCTGGGCGGGCACCGAGACCGACTGGCGCCGCGTGGTCGAGCGGCCCGACGTCGACCTCGTCGACGTCTGCACACCCGGCGACACGCACGCCGAGATCGCCATCGCCGCGCTGGACGCCGGCAAGCACGTGCTCTGCGAGAAGCCGCTGGCCAACACCGTCGCCGAGGCCGAGGCGATGGCCGAGGCCGCCGCGCGGGCCGCCCGGCGCGGGGTGCGGTCGATGGTCGGCTTCACCTACCGGCGGGTGCCGGCGATCGGGCTGGCCCGCCAGCTGGTGGCCGAGGGCCGGCTCGGGACGATCCGGCACGTGCGCGCCCAGTACCTGCAGGACTGGATCGCCGACCCGGCCGCACCCATGTCGTGGCGGCTGGAGAAGGACAAGGCCGGCTCGGGGGCGCTCGGCGACATCGGCGCGCACGTGGTCGACCTGACGCAGTACATCACCGGGCAGCAGGTCAGCGGCGTCAGCGCGCTGATGGAGACCTTCGTCAAGGAGCGGCCGCTACCGGCCGAGACCGGCAAGCTCTCGGGCGTCGGGGGCTCGGAGATGGGCACCGTCACCGTCGACGACGCCGCCCTCTTCCTCGGCCGGTTCAGCGGTGGCGCGCTGGCCAGCTTCGAGGCCACCCGCTTCGCCCTGGGCCGCAAGAACGCCATCCGCATCGAGGTCAACGGCTCGGCCGGCAGCCTGGCCTTCGACTTCGAGGACATGAACGTCCTGGAGTTCTTCGACGGCACCGAGCCCGCCGAGGTCGCGGGCTTCCGCCGCATCCTCGTCACCGAGCCCGGCCACCCCTACGTCGGCGCCTGGTGGCCGGCCGGCCACGGGCTGGGCTACGAGCACGGCTTCACCCACCAGGTCGTCGACCTGGTGACCGCCATCGCCAAGGGGGAGGACCCCGCGCCGTCGTTCGCCGACGGCCTGCAGGTCCAGCGGGTCCTCGACGCCGTCGAGCGCAGCGCCGCCGCCGGCTCCGCCTGGACCGAGATCCCCGTGACCACCGCCCCGCGAGGAGACGCCTGATGCCCCGTCCCGTCACGCTGTTCACCGGCCAGTGGGCCGACCTGCCCTTCGAGGAGGTGTGCCGGCTGGCCTCCGAGTGGGGCTACGACGGCCTGGAGATCGCCTGCTGGGGCGACCACCTCGACGTCGAGCGCGCCGCGAACGACGACTCCTACGTCGCCGACCGCAAGGCGCTGCTGGAGAAGTACGGCCTGCAGGTCTTCGCCATCTCCAACCACCTCAACGGCCAGGCCGTCTGCGACGACCCGATCGACGAGCGGCACCGCGGCATGGTGCACCCGCGGGTGTGGGGCGACGGCGACCCCGAGGGCGTCCGGCAGCGGGCGGCCGAGGAGATGAAGACGACCGCCCGCGCCGCGGCGAAGCTGGGTGTCGACGTCGTCGTCGGGTTCACCGGGTCGAAGATCTGGAAGACCGTCGCGATGTTCCCGCCGGTGCCCGAGTCGATGATCGAGGACGGCTACGCCGACTTCGCCGCCCGCTGGAACCCGATCCTCGACGTCTTCGACGAGGTGGGCGTCCGCTTCGCGCACGAGGTGCACCCCTCGGAGATCGCCTACGACTACTGGACGACGGTCCGCGCGCTCGAGGCGGTCGGTCACCGGGAGGCGTTCGGGCTGAACTGGGACCCGTCGCACTTCGTCTGGCAGGACCTCGACCCGGTCGGCTTCCTCTGGGACTTCAAGGACCGGATCTACCACGTCGACTGCAAGGACGCGAAGAAGCAGGTGGGCAACGGCCGCAACGGCCGGATGGGCTCGCACCTGCCCTGGGCCGACCCGCGGCGCGGCTGGGACTTCGTCTCCACCGGCCACGGCGACGTCCCGTGGGAGGCGTGCTTCCGGATGCTCAACACGATCGGCTACGACGGGCCGATCTCGGTGGAGTGGGAGGACGCCGGCATGGACCGGCTGGTCGGCGCCCCCGAGGCGCTGGCCTTCGTGCGCCGGCTGGCGTTCGACCCGCCGGCGGCCGCGTTCGACGCGGCCTTCGCCAGCGGGAACTAGGAGGGTCCGGGGAGGTGGGCGGCGAGCGGGGGGTCCCGCCGCCCACCTCCCCGGAGTCCGGGAGCCGGCCCGGCCGAGGGGAACGGCCGGGTCGGGTGGCTCAGGCGGTGACGGAGACCGGCACCTCCATGCCGTTGGCCCGGTGCTGGCCGACCGAGCAGTAGAAGACGTAGTCGCCCTGCTCGAGGGTGACCTCCAGCGTCGCGGTGCCGCCGGGCTGGAGGACCTCGGTGGCGGCGATCTCCTGTCCGTCCTTCTCGACGACGAAGTCGTGCGGCATGTTGCCGGTGTTGGTCACCTCGAAGGTGTACGTGCCGGCGGAGTAGCTGTCCTCGGAGAGCTCGAAGTCGAGGTCGACCGCGTTCACGGTCACGGCCTCGGCCTCGGACTCCGCGGGTGCCGAGGAGCCGGGCGAGGCCGGCGCCGCGGCGCTGCTGCTGGTGTCGGCCGCGCTGCTCGTGGTGCTGTCGGACGCGGCCTCGGTGCCCCCGTCGTTCCCGCCGCAGGCGCTGAGCCCGAGACCGAGGGCGAGGACTACGGCGGCGGTACGGCGGGCGGAACCGGTCGGCTGGGGCACGGTGGATCTCCTCGGAGCCGGCGGCCCCGCTCCGTCGCCGGGGGCCGCTGTGCCGCAGATACTGCAACTTTGTAGGACTGCTCGGAACCCCTACACAGGGGGTTCACAGGTCCTTGGCAGCTCGTGTGCAGCGACCGTCCGGCGGCACCAGGCCACGACCGTGTCGAGCACCTCCGGGTCGACCGGGGAGCGCAGCTCCGCCCGGTAGGACCGCAGCGAGGCGGGCCCCGGCTGCCGGCGCAGCGTGTGGGTGAGGTCGGGGACCCGGTGCGCCTCCACCGGGCCGGGCACCGTGGCGGCGAGGACGTCGAGGTCCGCGGCGGGCACCTGCAGGTCCTTCTCGCCGGTGAGGGCGAGGACCGGCACGTGCAGCCGGGCGAGGTCGGCGCGCGGGTCGTGGTCCAGGAACTCCCGGGTCCAGCGGGCGTTGACCCGGACGCCGCCGATCCGGGCGACGTCGGTCGTCGTCGCCCGGATGCGCGCGTGGTTGGCGGCCACCTTCGCCTCCAGGTCGGTGCGGAACAGCCGCAGCAGCGCGCGCACGGGGGCCGGCAGTGTCGGGGCGATCTGCCGGGCCTGCCAGCGCAGCAGCTCGTCGCCGGGGGTGGCACTGGTCGACAGCAGGACCACGCCGGCGACCCCGTCGTCCACCCGCCCGCCGCGCGCGGCCAGGGCGGCGGCCAGCAGGGCGCCCTCGCTGTGGCCGGCGAGGACGATGCGCGCCGGGTCGACCCCCGGGTGGGCGGCGAGGGCCGCGTGGGCGCGGCCGAGGTCGTCGACGTTCTCGGAGAACCCCGTCGCGCGCCAGTCGCCCGGGCTCTCGCCGACACCGCGCTTGTCGTAGCGCAGGGAGGCGATGCCGCCGGCCGCCAGGGCGTGCGCCAGCTGTCGGGTGACGTCGAAGCGCATCCGGCGGTGGTTGGAGTCGCGGTCCAGCGGGCCGGAGCCGGCGGCCATCAGCACCGCGGGCGCCGGGCCGGGGGAGTCGTCGGGCAGGGTGAGCGTGCCCGCGAGCGGGGGGTCGCCCGGGACGGTCAGTGCGGTCTCGCGCACCGTCACCGCCCCCCGGCGAGCGCGCCGGCGAGCGCCGCGGCGTCGTCGGCGCCGACCAGCACCGTGTCGAAGCGCTGGCCGGTCAGCCGCAGGCGCACCGCCGGCTGGCCGCGGCGCACGCTGACCAGTGACTTCTCCCCGCGCCGGCGCCACGTGCCGATCGCGCGGACGCCGGGCAGGCCCAGACCTGGCGCGCGCAGCCCGCGGAGGGCGGACAGCCCGTCGGGGACCGCTTCCACCGAGGCGACGGCGTCCCGCGGCACCTCGAGGTCGCGCAGCAGCCCGAGGAGCTTCTCGCCGCGGGTGAGGGTGATCCGGAGGGTGTGCGGAGTCGTCGTCACGGTCGCCATGCCGCTATCATTCTCAAACACGAGACCAGTGTCAAACATGAGAACGGTGGCTCCATGGCATCCGCGGACCTGCTCCTCCACCCCGTCCGGCTGCGGATCGTCCAGGCCTTCCTCGGTGACCGGACCCTCACCACGGCCGAGCTCCGCGCGCTGCT
Source organism: Geodermatophilus sp. SYSU D00079 (assembly GCF_054050635.1). Taxonomy (NCBI): domain Bacteria; kingdom Bacillati; phylum Actinomycetota; class Actinomycetes; order Geodermatophilales; family Geodermatophilaceae; genus Geodermatophilus; species Geodermatophilus sp. SYSU D00079. Next base: position 4,450 of record NZ_JBJGZS010000051.1, read on the forward strand.
ACCCGACGTCCCGCCGGCGACGCTGTACCGGCACGTGGGGGTGCTCGGTGACGCCGGCGTCCTCACGGTGGTGGGGGAGCGGAGGGTGCGGGGCGCCGCGGAACGCAGCTACCGCCTGGTGACCGCGGCGGCCTCGGTGGGGCCGGAGGCGGCCGCGGAGCTGACCCCCGAGGAGCACCGTCGCGCGTTCGCGACCTTCGTGGCGGCCCTGCTGGCCGACTTCGACCGGTACGTCGACGGGGCGGGGAGCGGGGGGCTCGACCCGGCCCGGGACGGCGTCGGCTACCGGCAGATCGGGCTGTGGCTCAGCGACGAGGAGTTCGGGCAGCTGGTCACCGAGCTGCGCGCCGTCCTCTCCGCGCGGACCGGGCTGGAGCCCGACGGTGTCCGCCGGCGGCGGATCGTGAGCCAGGTGTTCCTGCCCGGGTGACCGTGGGGACGGCCGGCGTCCGACCGTCCCCGCGGGCGTCACTCGGCCCGGCTGGCGGCGCGGGCGGCCCTCCGGTTGGCCTTGGCGAGGGTCTTGGCGGCCTTGCGGACCCGGCGCGGCTCGCGGTCGATGGTGCCGCGGGTGAGGAGTCCGACCCCGATGCCCAGCAGCCAGACGTCCTTGGCGACGGCCAGGCCCTCCTGGGTGGGGGCCAGGCTGCCGGGCTTCCGCATCCCCGGCGTGTTCAGGTACAGGCCCAGCAGCCCGCCGGAGAACGCGGTGAGCGCGGCGCCGGCGACCGCCGTGGGCACGAACGGGGCCAGCAGCAGGCCGCCGATCGCGATCTCGCCGTAGGCCAGGCCCTTGACGAACTGCTGCGGCGGGACGTCCTTGAGGAACGGGTAGGTGCCCGCGGCGAACCCGTGCAGGCCGGCCGCGGTGCCCTCGTCGGCACCGCGCTTGCCCAGCCCGCTGTTGAGGATGAAGGCGCCGGCCGAGATGCGGGGGCCGATCTCGGACAGGGTGATGGGCAGACGCATGGTGCACCTCGCTGATCAGGGGGGACGGGTCCGTCCCCACTCTGGACGACCCCCGTCGTGCCCACCACCCCGGGGGTGACCGTCGCCGGCCGGCCCCCGGGGCGCGAGGTCAGCGCCCGCCGCGGCGGGAGCGGCCGCTGAAGCCCGCGGCCGAGTGGGTGCCCGCCCGCGCGGCGAGCTCGGCGCGGGTGCGGGCCGGCCCGGCCGGGCGGCCCGAACCGCCGCGGCCCCCGGTCGTGGCCGTGCCGGTCGTCGCGGCGCGTCCGCCGGAGGCAGCCGCACCGTTCCCGCCCCGCCGACGCCGGCCGCCACCCTGACCCTGGCCCTGGCCCTGGCCCTGGGGCTGGGGCGCCGGCGCGGGGGCCGGCTCCACGTACGGCGCGGCCGGCCCGGTCAGCTCGACGATCTCGCGGGCCCCGGGCTTGATGGCCGACACCTGCGGGGTGATCCCGGCCTGGCGGGCCAGGGTGCGCACCTCACCCGCCTGGTCGGGCGTGGCGACGGTGACGACGGTGCCGCCGGCCCCGGCGCGCGCGGTGCGCCCGGAGCGGTGCAGGTAGGCCTTGTGCTCGGCCGGCGGGTCGACGTGCACGACCAGCGAGACGTCGTCGACGTGGATGCCGCGGGCGGCGATGTCGGTCGCGCACAGCACCCGGGTGTCCCCGCTGCTGAACGCCTCGAGGTTGCGCTCACGGGCGTTCTGGCTGAGGTTGCCGTGCAGGTCGACGGCGGGCACGCCCGCGGCGGTCAGCTGCTTGGCCAGCTTCTTGGCCTGGTGCTTGGTGCGGGTGAACAGCACGCTGCGACCGAGGCCGGAGGCCAGCTCCTTGACGACCTGGGCCTTGTCGGCGGCGTCCACGCGGAACACGTGGTGGGTCATGGTCGACACCGGCGCGACGGCGGGGTCCACCGAGTGCGTCGTCGGCCGGTCCAGGTAGCGCTTGACCAGCACGTCGACGCCGTTGTCCAGCGTGGCGGAGAACAGCAGCCGCTGGCCCACCTTCGGGGTGCGGTCGAGCAGGCGCTTGACGCCGGGCAGGAAGCCCAGGTCGGCCATGTGGTCGGCCTCGTCGAGGATGGTGACCTCGACGGCGCCGAGGTCGGCGTGCCCCTGGCCGATGAGGTCCTCCAGCCGGCCGGGGCAGGCGATGAGCACGTCGATGCCGCCGGCGAGCGCCTGCACCTGCGGGTTCTGGCCGACGCCGCCGAAGACGGTCGTCGTCCGCATGCCGAGCGCGCGGGCCAGCGGGTCGACGACCGCGGCGACCTGGTTGGCCAACTCGCGGGTCGGCACCAGCACCAGCGCCCGCGGCCGCCTGGGCTGCCGCTTGCTGCTGGAGGCGGCCAGCCGGGCCACCAGCGGGAGGCTGAAGGCCAGGGTCTTGCCGGAGCCGGTGCGGCCCCGGCCGAGCACGTCGCGCCCGGCGAGGGTGTCCGGCAGCGTGGCCACCTGGATCGGGAAGGGCGCGGTGATGCCGCTGGCGGTGAGCACCTCGACCAGCGGGGCGGGGACGCCGAGCTCGGCGAACGTGGTGTCGGTGGGCAGCACGGTGGCGACGTCGCCGGCGGGGACCACGGAGGCGGGCACCGGGTCCGGCTGCGGGCGGGTCTGCGCGCCGGCCGGCGGGGCGCCGGCGGGGCGACCGCGGCCGCGGCTGCCGCGGCGGCGGGGGCGAGGGGCGCCGTTGTCGGCGGTGGGGGTGGACGGGTCGTGCGAGGTCATTCGGTTTCCTGACGCTCGGGTGGCTCCCCGTGCGGCCCGGCGACCGTGGGCGCGGCGCTCCTGCGCGGGCAGGGCGGGCTCACGTCGTCAGCGGGACGGCGGACAGCCGGGCGCGCCTCGGTGGCGCAGCCTCGGTCCGACGTCGAGTCCTGCAGCTCCGGATGAGCGGAGGGCGGCGCCGGTACGTCGTACTCAACCAGACGCGGAGGGTGCCTGTGCCCTCACCCCGGGGAGTGTCCGGTCACACCGTTGCCGCGGTAGGCGCGCCGGTAGGTGCCGGGGGCGACGCCGATGCTGGCCCGCAGGTGCTGACGCAGCGACGCCGGGGTGCCGAACCCGGCGTCGACGGCGACCCGGTCGATCGGGGCGTCGGTGGACTCGAGCAGCTGCCGGGCCAGGGCCAGCCGCTGCCCGGCCAGCCACCGCAGCGGGGAGAGCCCCGTCTCCTCGCGGAACCGGCGGGTGAAGGTGCGCACGCTCATGCGGGCGTGTGCGGCGAGGTCGGCCAGGCTCAGCGGCTCGCCCAGCCGCTCGGTGGCCCAGGCGCGGGTGGCCGCGGTGCCGGTCCCGTCGGTCTCCGGGAGGGGGCGCTCGACGAACTGCGACTGCCCGCCCTCCCGCCACGGGGCCACGACGTTGCGGCGGGCGGCCCGGTTGGCCACCTCGCTGCCGTGGTCGCGGCGGACCAGGTGCAGGAGCAGGTCGATCCCGGCCGCGTTGCCGGCGGAGGTCAGCACGTCGCCGTCGTCGACGAAGAGCACGCCCGGGTCCAGGCGCACCGACGGGAACAGCCGCCGGAAGGCCGGGGCGTGCATCCAATGCGTGGTGGCCGGCCTGCCGTCGAGCAGCCCGGCGGCGGCGAGCACGAAGGCGCCGGTGCAGATCGACACCATCCGGGCGTGCCCGGCGGCCTCCTGCAGCGCCGCCGCCAGCTCGGCAGCGAGCGTCCCGTCGCGCATCGCGGGCCCGCCGTACACCCCGGGGACGACGACGGTGTCGGCCTCGGCGAGCAGGGAGACGTCGTGCTGCGGCAGCACGTCGAAGCCGGCCGAGGTGCGCACCGGGCCGCCGTCCAGGGTGGCCACCCGCACCCGGTAGAGGCGCCGGTCGTCGGCGTCGACGGCGGACTCGAGCAGCCGGTGGGGGAGGCCGAGCTCGAAGGCGATCGTGTTGGGCAGGGCCAGGACGGCGACCTCGTGCCGGTCCGCACCGGAGGACATGGCCGGATCGTTGCACATGTTGGCCTCCGGGCCACTGTCGGTCCCTCGCGGCCGTCGGTCATGCTCGACGCCGTGACGACGACCGACCACCCCCGCGCCGCCACCTCCCGCATCCACCCGGCGTGGTGGGTCGCGGCGGTGACGTTCCTGGCCCTGGTCGGCGCGGCCGCGTTCCGTGCGGTGCCCGGTGTGCTCATCGACCCGCTGCGCGCGGAGTTCGGCTGGTCGGTGTCGACCATCTCCGCCGCGGTGGCGGTCAACATGGCGCTCTACGGGCTCACCGCCCCGTTCGCCGCGGCCCTGATGGAGCGCTTCGGCATCCGGCGGGTCGTGATGGCCGCGCTCCTGGTCGTCGCCCTCGGCAGCGGGCTCACGGTGTTCATGACCGCGAGCTGGCAGCTGGTCCTGCTGTGGGGCGTCCTCGTCGGCCTGGGCTCGGGCTCCATGGCGCTGTCGCTGGTGGCCACGGTGACCGGCCGCTGGTTCGTGGCCCGGCGCGGGCTGGTCTCCGGCATCCTCACCGCCGGCGGGGCGGCCGGGCAGCTGGTCTTCCTGCCGCTGGTCGCGTGGATCGACACGGCGTGGGGCTGGCGCGCGGCGTCGCTGGGCACCACCGCCGCCGCGCTCGCCGTCCTCCCGCTGGTCGCCTGGCTGCTGCGCGACCGGCCGCGCGATCTCGGCGTCGCGCCCTACGGCGGCAGCCCGGACGACGACGTCGCCCCGGTGCGCGCCGGTGCCGCGCGCGCCGCCGTCCAGGGGCTCGTCGCAGCCGCCCGCAGCCGGCCGTTCTGGCTGCTGGCCGTCGGGTTCTTCATCTGCGGGATGTCGACCAACGGGCTGGTGCAGCCGCACTTCATCCCGGCCGCGCACGACCACGGCATGCCGGTGACCACGGCGGCGGGGCTGCTCGCCGTCGTCGGGGTCTTCGACATCGCCGGGACCGTGTTCTCCGGCTGGCTCACCGACCGGGTCGACCCGCGGGTGCTGCTGCTGGCCTACTACGGGCTGCGCGGGCTGTCGCTGTTCGCGCTGCCGACCCTGTTCGGGCCGGACCTGCACGTCAGCATGGTGGCGTTCATCGTCTTCTACGGCCTGGACTGGGTGGCCACGGTGCCCCCGACGCTGGCGCTGTGCCGCGAGCACTTCGGCGCCCGCGCGCCGGTGGTCTTCGGGTGGGTGTTCGCCTCCCACCAGGTCGGCTCGGCGGTCGCCGCGTTCGGTGGCGGCGTGATCCGCGACGTCACCGGCTCCTACGATCCGGCCTGGTTCCTGGCCGGTGCCCTGTGCCTGGTCGCTGCGGTGGCGTCGATCGCCATCCGCCGCAACCTCCCGCCGCCGGGCGGGACGGCGCTGCCGGTGGACCGCGAGGAGGCGGCAGCCGCCCAGGCCCACGGCTGAGGCCCCGGCACCGCAGAGCGGGCTCCCCGCCGCTGTCCGGACCCGTGGCCCCGGTCAGCCGGTGCCGGCGAGGGCGGGGTCGACGGTGCGCCCGGCGATCAGGTCGACCGCGCGCTCGGCGACCATGATCGTCGGGGCGTTGGTGTTGCCCCGCACCAGCGTCGGCATGACCGAGGCGTCGACCACGCGCAGCCCGTCGAGGCCGTGCACCCGCAGCGTGGGGTCGACCACCGCGAGGTCGTCGGTGCCCATCCGGCAGGAGGAGACCGGGTGGTACAGCGACTCGAGGGTGTCCCGGACGGCGCGGCGCAGCCCGTCGGGGCCGCGCACCGCGCCGCCCGGCGACCGCTCCTCGGCGAGGACGCCGGACAGCGGGGCGGTCGCGGCGACCTCCCGGGCCTGCTCCACCCCGCAGACCAGGGCGTCGAGGTCGCGGTCGTCGGTGAGGTAGCCGGGGTCGACCGCCGGTGCCCACGTCGGGTCGGCCGAGCGCAGCCGCACGGTGCCCCGCGAGTGCACCCGCACCAGGACGACGGCGGTGGTGAACGCGTCGACGGCGGGGTCGACCTCCGCCTGCCGCCAGAACTCGACCGGCAGGAAGTGGTGCTGCAGGTCCGGCGCCTCGAGCCCGGGCCGGGAGCGGCTGAACAGCCCGGCCTCGGCGAGGTTGGACGACAGCGGGCCGCGGCGGGCGGCGAACCAGCGCGCGTAGCCCGACGGCGACTCCCCGTGCAGCAGCGACCGGCCCGAGCGGGTGTTCCAGACGACCGGCACCAGGGGGTGGTCCTGCAGGCCGCTGCCGACACCCGGCAGGTCGCAGACGACGTCGACGCCGACCGCGCGCAGGTGGGCGGCCGGGCCGATGCCCGACAGCATCAGCAGCTGCGGGGAGTTCACCGCGCCGCCGGCCAGGACCACCTCGCCGGCGGACACGGTGTGGTCCCGCCCGCCACGGTGGTACTCGACGCCGGTGGCCCGCCCACGGGAGACCAGCACCCGGGTGGTGAGCGCGCCGGTCCGGACGGTCAGGTTGGGCCGGCCCACGGCCGGGTGCAGGTAGGCGTCGGCGGCCGACCAGCGCCGGCCGCGCCGCTGGGTCAGCTGGAAGAGCCCCGCGCCGTCCTGGGTGGCGCCGTTGACGTCGTCGTTGCGCGGGTGGCCGGCGGCCACCGCGGCCTGGACGGCGGCCCGCGACCAGGGGTGCGGTGAGCGGGGGTCCTCCACGCGCAGCGGCCCGCCGACGCCGTGGAAGCGGTCGGCGCCGCGGGCGTTGTCCTCCGTGCGCCGGAACAGCGGCAGGACGTGGGAGTGGGACCACGACGGGTCGCCGGTCAGCCGGGCCCACTCGTCGTAGTCGCAGGCGTTCCCGCGGACGTAGATCATCGCGTTGATCGACGACGACCCGCCGAGCAGCTTGCCCCGCGGCCAGAACAGCCGTCGTCCGCCGAGTGCCGGCTGCGGCTCGGTCGTGTAGTTCCAGTCCCGCCGGGTGCGCCAGTTCTTGTACAGGGCCGCGGGCACCCGCACCTCGAGCACGTCGTCGGAGCCGCCGGCCTCCAGCAGCAGCACCCGGCGCGACGGGTCCTCGCTCAGCCGGCCGGCCAGCGTGCACCCGGCCGAGCCCGCTCCCACGACGACGACGTCGAACGCGCCGCCGTCGTCCTCCGGAGAGGGGGGGGGGGGGGGGGGGGGGGGGCGGGGGGGGGGGGGGGGGGGGGGGGGGGGGGGGGGGGGGGGGGGGGCGGGCGGGGGGGGGGGGGGGGGGGGGGGGGGCGGGGGGGGGGGGGGGGGGGGGGGGGGGGGGGGGGGGGGGGGGGGGGGGGGGG
>NZ_JBJGZS010000052.1:0-10803 GCF_054050635.1 Geodermatophilus sp. SYSU D00079
GTTGAGATCCAAAGCCGTGCGCCTGCGCCCGGGCCACAACACCGCCGCAGCCCCCGGCCCCGCCGGGCCGCGCGCCCCCCCCCCCCCCCCCCCCCCCCCCCGCGTCCGGGTGCGTGCTGGTGGGGTCTGTCAGCCGGTGAACTGACCGCCGGCCGGGTGGATCATCTGACCGGTCACGAAGGAGGACTCCGACGACGCCAGGAACAGGCAGGCCGCCGCGATCTCGGCCGGCGTGCCGAGGCGGTTCATCGGGGTGATGCTCATGGCCAGGTCGTAGGCGGCCTGGTTCTGCTCGATGCCACCGATCATCGGCGTGGCCGTGTAGCCCGGGCCCACCGCGTTGACCCGGATGCCCGTGGTCGCGAGCTCCAGGGCCATCACCTTGGTGAGCATCCACGCCCCGGCCTTGGAGACGCAGTAGGGCGAGGCGCCGGCGAGCGGGATCCTGGCCGCGCTCGAGGCGATGTTGACGATCGAGCCGCCGGTGCCCTGGGCCAGCATCTGCCGGGCCAGCGCGCGGCCGGTCATCATCAGGCCGGTGACGTTGACGTCCAGGACCCGCTGGAACGCCGCCACGTCCAGGTTCACCACGTGGGTCGCGTCCTTCTCCGCCACCCGGGTCTGCACGTTGCTGGGACCGGTGGCCGTGGCGATGCCCGCCGACGCGACGCCGACGTCCACCCGGCCGAACTCGGCCACCGCGGCGGCGACGAGACCGTCGCAGTCGGCCTCCACCGTGGTGTCGGTGCGCACGTAGACCGCGCGGCGGCCGGCCTTCTCCACCAGCCGCAAGGTCTCGTCCCCCGGGCCGATGTCGCCGATGACGATGTCGGCGCCCTCCTCGGCGAACCGCTCCGCGGCGGCCTGTCCGATGCCGCTGGCCCCGCCGGTGATGACCGCGACCTTGCCTGCCAGTGCTGTGCCCATCTGGACTCCTCTCCCGTGGTGCGGGTGTGGCCGCGCGCGGCCACGGGAGTCCCCGGGACCGGGCGCGCGGGCGCGACGGTCACCGGGAGGTCCGGCGACCGGTGGTGCGGTGTGGGTACCGCTCAGTCGGCGACGACGACGACCTTGACCGAGCCGTCCACGGCGTGCTGGGTCTCGAACGCCTCCTCCACCCGGCTCAGGGGCACGCGGTGGGAGACCAGCGGCGCCACCTGCACCTCACCCTCGGCGAGCAGCCGGAAGGCCTCGGCCGAGTCCGGTGGCGTGTAGGCGAAGCTGCCCAGCAGCCGCAGTTCCTTCTGGGCGACCGTGTTGAGGTCCACCCGCGGCGTCGAGCTGGTGAGGCCGGCGATCGAGATGGTGCCGGCCGGGGCGGTCAGCTCGGGCAGGACGTCGAGCACGGGCAGCGCTCCCGAGCACTCGAAGACGGTGCCGACGGAGCCGCCCTGCTGGTACGGGGAGACCGTCGTCCCCCAGCGGTCGAGGACGTGCTGGCGGAGGTCCTCGGAGCGGGAGTCGAGCACCGCGGCCCCGGTCGCCGCCGCGACGGCCAGCCGGGGCGGGGACACGTCCACCCCCAGGACGTCCGTGGCGCCGTACGCCTGCAGCACCCGCAGGACGCACTGGCCGATCGAGCCCAGCCCGGTGACCAGGATGGGGCCGTCGAGGTCGGGGGCGGCCGACCGCACCGCCCGCGTCGCCACCGACAGCGGCTCGAGGAAGGCCCCCTCCTCGAAGGAGAGCGAGTCCGGCATCCGGTACAGCTGCCGGCCGAGCGCCGCGCGGGGTACCAGGACCCGGTCGCTGAGCCCACCCCGGGCACTGTTGCTCAGGTCGGCGCACAGGTTGGGGTGCCCGGCCGAGCACTGCGGGCACACGCCGCAGGGGCCCATCGGGATCACCGCCACCCGGTCGCCGACGCCGAGCCCCGCCACCTCGGTGCCCACCCCGCTGACCGTCCCGGCGAACTCGTGGCCCATCGGCGCGCCCTCGGTGATCCACGCGCCCTCGGCGTAGGCGTGCACGTCGGAGCCGCAGATCCCGCAGGCCTGGACGTCGAGGACGACGTCGGAGGGGCCGGGCCGGGGGTCGGGGACCTCGTCCAGGGAGATGGTGCGGATGCCCTTCCACCGTGCTGATCTCACGCCGGCCTCCTCAGCTCACGGCCGCGGCGTGCGGCGTGGTCAGTTCCCGGACCGACGCCCCCGCCAGCTGCGGCCCGGTGGTGTGCAGGTGGCAGGCGACGGCGCCGGAGCCGATGGTCGGGGTGGGCAGCGGGACGACCGTCCGGCAGATGTCCATCACGTACTTGCACCGGGTGTGGAAGCGACAGCCCGGCGGCACCTTGGAGGGGTCGGGCGGGTCACCGGCGAGCACGATCCGCTCCCGGCTGCGCTGCAGCTTGGGTGAGGGCAGCGGGACCGCCGACAGCAGCGCCTCGGTGTACGGGTGCGCCGGGGCGTCGAAGACCCGGTCGACGTCGCCGTGCTCGACGATCTGCCCGAGGTACATGACCGCGACCCGGTCGGAGATGTGGCGGACCACCGACAGGTCGTGGGCGATGAACAGGTAGGTCAGGTCGCTGTCCCGGGAGAGGTCCTCCAGCAGGTCGATGACCTGGTTCTGGGTGGAGACGTCCAGCGCGCTGACGGCCTCGTCGAGGACGAGGATCTTCGGGTCCGCCGCGATCGCGCGGGCGATGGTGATGCGCTGGCGCTGGCCGCCGGAGAACTCGTGCGGGTAGCGGTACATGTACTCCGGGGGCAGCCCCACCCGCTGGAGCAGCATCCCGACCCGCTCCACCGTCTGGGCCCGGGTGAGGTCCAGGTGCACGTCGATCGGCTCGGCGATCGAGTCCAGGACCAGCATGGACGGGTCCAGGGACGAGTAGGGGTCCTGGAAGACCATCTGGATGTCCTTGCGCGCCTTGCGCAGCTTGTTCGCCGGCAGGCCCAGCAGCTCCTGTCCGGCCAGCTTCACCGAGCCGCCACTGGGCTCGACGAGACGCATCAGCCCGCGGGCGGTGGTGGACTTGCCGCAGCCGGACTCGCCGACCAGGCCCACCGTCTCCCCCGGGTACAGCTGGAAGCTCACGCCGTCCACGGCGCGCAGCTCCACCCGCTCGCGGAACATCTTCTTCCGCGGCGAGAAGGTGACCTGCAGGTCCCGGACGTCCAACAGCGGCTCGACTCTGGCCACGTCTCCTCCTGGCAGCCTCGTCGCCACGCCCTGCGGTCCGGTGCCCTCGCCCGACCTCGGCAGCTCGGTCATGTGGTCCCCCGCAGGGTCAGCTCGGGGTGCCGCAGGCACCGGGTGGTGTGGGTGGGGCCGACCTGTTCCAGCTCGGGCGCGTGCCCGTCGGTGCACTGGTCCCGCACGTAGGAGCAGCGCGGGTGGAAGCGGCAACCGCTCGGGAACGCGCCCACCTGCGGCGGGTGCCCGGGGATGCTGACCAGCGCCTCGGTGACCTGGTCCATCCGGGGCATCGCCGCCAGCAGGCCCTCCATGTACGGGTGCTGCGGGTTCTCGAACAGCTCGTCCAGCGGCGCGCCCTCGACGATCTGCCCCGCGTACATGACCAGCACCCGGTCGCAGACGTCGGCGACGACCCCGAGGTCGTGGGTGATGAAGATGACCGACATCCCGTGCTCGCGCTGGATCTCGCGCAGCAGCTCGAGGATCTGCGCCTGCACGGTCACGTCGAGGGCCGTGGTCGGCTCGTCGGCGATGATGATGTCCGGCGTGCACGCCAGGGCGATGGCGATCATCACCCGCTGCCGCATCCCGCCGGAGAACTCGAACGGGTACTGGCCGAACCGCCGGGCGGGGTTCGGGACGCCGACCCGGTCGAGCAGCTCGATGGCCCGGGCCTTCGACGCCTTCCGCGACAGCCCCTCGTGCCGGCGGAGCACCTCGGCGATCTGGTCGCCGACGGTGAAGGCGGGGTTCAGGCTGCTCATCGGCTCCTGGAAGATCATGGCGATCTTCGGCCCGCGGATGTCGGCCATCTGGCGCTGGTCGAGCGCGGTGAGGTCCTGGCCCAGCAGCCGCAGCGTCCCGGCACGGACCCGGGTCTGCCGCGGCGGCATCAGGCCGGCGATGGCCAGGCAGGTGACGCTCTTGCCCGACCCGGACTCCCCGACGATGCCCAGGGTCTCGCCCCGGCCGAGGGTGAAGGAGACGCCGTCGACGACCGTGGCCCAGCCGTTCTCGGTGAGGACCTCGACGACGAGGTCCTCCACCTCCAGTGTCGTGGTGGCCGCCGTCCTGGCCACCGGCAGTGTTCGAGTCATGTGCCCAGTCCTTCCTGTGCTCCGGTGATCAGGACTCGGTGCGCTCTTCACGGCCCAGGGCGTCGCGGAGGCCGTCGCCCAGGGTCACGAAGGTGAAGACGGTCAGGGCGATCAGCACGCCCGGGAAGAGGCCGAGCCACGGGGCGCGACCGAAGTAGAGGAAGCCCTCGCGGATCATCGAGCCCCAGCTCGCGTCGGGCGGCTGGACGCCGAGCCCGAGGAAGCTCAGGCCCGCCTCGGACAACATCGCGTAGCCGGCCGTCACCGCGATCGCCACGGTCAGCGGGGACAGCGTGTTCGGCAGGATGTGCCGCACGATGATCGTGCGCGTGCGCGTCCCGATGCTGCGGGAGGCCTCGACGAAGGTCTCCTCCTTCAGCCCGATCACCACACCGCGGACCAGCCGCAGGAACCGCGGCGCCAGCAGGATGCCGACGGCGATCATCGCGTTGCGCAGGCTCGGGCCGAGCACGCCGACCAGGGCGATCGCCAGCAGCAGCGGCGGGAAGCTCATCGCCGCGTCGTTGAGCCGCATCACGATCATGTCGAAGCGCCCACCGAGGAACCCGGAGAGGAACCCCGCGGGGACGCCGATGACCATGGCGACGGCCAGCGCCAGCACGATCGCCAGCAGCGACACCCGGGTGCCCACGATCAGCCGGCTCAGGATGTCCCGGCCCAGCTGGTCGCTGCCCAGCAGGTACCCGTCGCTGAAGGGCGGCAGCAGGACGCTGCGCAGGTCCTGCTGGTTGGGGTCCGCCGGGGTGATCCACGGGGCGATCACGGCGATGAGCACGAGCACGCCCAGGACGCCGAGCGCGATGACCGCGCCGGTGTTCTTGGCCACCCGCCGTCGGAAGTTGGACCAGGCGCCGCCGCGGTGGCGGACCGTCGGGTGTGACACCGCGGCCACGTCGGTGCCGGCGGGGAGGCCGGCCGCGGCAGGGGAACCGGGGGCCACGGACAGCTCGGAGGTCGTCGGGCCGGTCTGGGACTGGGTCATCGTGGCCGCACCTTCGGGTTGAGATAGCCGTAAACGAGGTCGACGAGCAGGTTGCAGACCACGGCCACCAGGACGGCGATGAGCACGATGCCCTGGATGACCGGGATGTCCCGCGTGGTCACCGCGGCGATCGCCACCTGGCCGAGACCGGGGACGCCGAAGACCTGCTCCACCAGCACCGCCCCGCCGAGCAGTGCGGTGATCTGCAGCCCGAGCACGGTCACCAGCGGGACGCTCGCGTTCTTCATGACGTGCTTGCCCACGACCATCCGGCCGCGCAGGCCCTTGGCCCGCGCCGTGCGGATGTAGTCCTGCTGCAGGACGCCGATGATCGAGCCGCGCAGCTGCCGGGTGCTCTCCGCGGCGCCGGCGATCCCGAGCGTCAGCGCCGGGAGGACCAGGTGGGTCAGCCAGCCCACCGGGTCCTGCGCGAACGGGACGTACCCGGTCGCCGGGAGCCAACCCAGGGTGAGGCTGAAGATGAGCACGAAGACCAGGCCCAGCCAGAACGACGGCAGCGCGATGCCCAGCGAGGAGCCCAGCGTGGCCACCCGGTCGATCCAGGTGCCGCGTCGCAGTGCGGAGACGATGGCCGTCGGCACCGCGATCACCAGCGAGATGAGCAGCGCCGCGCCGGCGAGCGCGATCGAGACGGGCAGGGCGTCACCGATCGAGGTGGCCACGGCCCGGCTGGTGTACAGCGACGTGCCCAGGTCCCCGGCCATGGCACTGGTCACCCAGTCCCAGTACTGGACGAGCAGTGGTCGGTCCAGCCCCAGTCGTTCGCGGATCGCCGCGACCTGCTCGACCGTGGCGTCCGGCCCGGCGATCGTGACCGCCGGGTCGCCCGGGATCAGCAGTACCAGGCCGAACACCACGAAGGTCACGAGCACCAGGACCGGAATGGTGGTCAACACCCGTAGCAGCAGGAATCTCAGCACAGATCCACCACCCCATCGTCGGAAGTAACGGGCGGCTGATCGCGTCGCGAGGCCTCGGACGGCGCACCGCGCCCTCCGGGTCCGCGGGATCGGACCTGCCCCGGCGTCTCAGCCAGGAGGTGTCGACACGACCCAGGGGTGTGACGACGGCCACGGACGTTAGGCGGTCTGTGACTCGCGTCGCAACGGCCCGTTCCGCTTTCGTCGGAAATCGACCCGGGAACGATGACCGCCGGCCCTCGGACGGCCGACAGTGTGGAGCGATGCCCACCTGAAACCCGGTGGGATGTGGGTCACTCCCCATTGATCGTCTCTGTGCCCCGCTCGACAGTTGGCCCCACGACGCCTCGGTGGTCAGCGCGGGATCGCTGGCCCACCGAGGACGCGGAACCCCTGGGGCGGTGGCACCGCCCGGCCTCGCACGCCGGCGGTCCGCCGTGCCTGCGACCCCCTACACGCGGATCGACGGGCCCCTCGGGGACCCCGTGAGAGGAGCGGACCTCGATGTCGACCACGACGGTCAACGGGATCTCGATGCACTACGAGGTCAGCGGCGACGGCCCTCCCCTGCTGCTCATCGCCGGCCTGGGCTCCAGCTCGATCGCCTGGACCGCCGCTGCGCCCCGCCTCCGCGAGAGCTTCACCGTCATCACGGTCGACAACCGGGGCACCGGGCAGACCGAGGTGCCGCCGGGCCCGTACGCGATCGACGACCTCGCCGACGACACGGCGGCGCTGGTGGAGTTCCTCGGCCTGGGTCCGGTGGCGGCGGTGGGCTGGTCCCTCGGCGGCTCGGTGCTCCAGTCGATGCTCATCCGCCACGGCGACGTGCTGTCCAAGGCGGTGCTGCTCAACGCGTTCCCCTCCTACACCGCCGTCCAGCACGCCTGGCTCGACACCGGGCTCGCCCTGCGGCGCAGCGGCGCGGACCCGGTCTCGATCGCCATCACCGGCATGCCGTGGGGGTTCACCCCGCGGCTGGTGAGCGACCACGCAGCGGTGACCGCGCAGGCGGAGCTGTCCCGGCTCGACCCGCACCCGACCACACTGGCCGGCTTCGAGGCCCAGGCGGCCGGGCTGCGCGTCTACGACTCCCGGCCGGACCTGCCGTCGGTGCGCACGCCCACGCTGGTGCTCACCGGCGCGGAGGACGTGCTGACGCCGGTGTCGCAGTCGGTCGAGATCGCCGAGCTCATCCCGACCGCGACGCTGCAGGTCCTGCCGCGCGGCGGCCACGGCATGGTCCTGGAGTACCCGGACGACACCCTCGCCGCCATCACCGCGTACCTGACCGGGAAGGCCGCGTGACCCCGTCCGGGGCCGGCCGCCCCGGGCGCACGCGATGCCGCACGGCACGGTGACCGCCCAGCCGCCGGCCCGCACGACCCCTGCGCGCCGGGAGAGCTGAGCCGTGGCGAGGCCAGTGACCGTCGAGACGGGGCACGCCGCGCCGGCCGTTCCGGAGGTCAGGCACCGGGGGCTGTTCCTCGCCCTCATGTGCAGCGTGCAGTTCATCCTGCTGGTCGGCGGCACGGTCGTCGTCGTCTCGCTCCCGGCCATCCGCGCCGACCTCGACCTGACGCCGGCCCAGCTCCAGTGGGTGCTGACCGCCTTCAGCCTGACCTTCGGCTGCCTGCTCCTGTTCGGCGGACGCAGCGCCGACGTGTTCGGCCGGCGGCGGCTGTTCCTCGCCGGCCTGTTCGTCTTCACGCTGGGCTCGCTGCTGTGCGCGATCGCCTCGGACGCCGGGCTGTTGATCGCGGCGCGCGCGTTCGCCGGCATCGGCGCGGCCATGGCCTCGCCCGCGGCGATGTCCCTGCTGACGACGGTCTTCGTGGCGCCGCGGGAACGCAGCGCGGCGCTGGGCATGTGGGCGGCGATCGGTGCCTTCGGCGCGACGCTGGGCAACGTGATCGGTGGCGTCCTCACCGACACCGGTGGCTGGCGCTGGGTCTTCCTCGTCAACGTGCCGGTGTGCCTGGTGGCCTTCGTGGTGGCGTTCTTCGTCGTCCCGGCCATCCGGCCCGAGCACCGCCACCGGCTCGACGCGGTGGGCGGCCTGCTGGTCACCCTCGGGGTGGCGGCGCTCATCCTCGGGCTGACCCAGCTGCAGGTGTACGGGCCCGAGGTGTGGACCTGGCTCACCCTGGCGGCCGCCGCGGTCCTGGTCGGGTTGTTCGCGCTGTCCCAGGCCCGGGGCGCCGACCCCCTGCTCCCCCTGGGCATCTTCCGGCACCGCACCTCCTTCGCGTTCCTGTTCGTCCTGCTGACCGCCGGCGTCGGCATCGGCGCGTACTACACCAGCTCGCTGTTCATGCAGGAGACGCTCGGGTGGTCGGCACTGCGCGCGGGGTTCGCCTTCGTGCCGTGGGCCGCCACGGTGGCCATCACCGCGCGCCTGGTCTCCCACAACACCCACCGGTTCGGCCCGCGACTGCTCGTCCCCGCCGGGCTCGCCCTGTGCGCGGCGGGGGCCGGTCTCCTCGCACTCGCGCTCGACGACTCCACCGGCTACGCCGCCGGCCTGCTGGTGCCCTTCCTGCTCCTCGGCCTCGGCAGCGGGGCGATCAACGTGACGTGCACGGTGACGGCGCTGTCGGGCATCCCGGGCCACCGGCACGGGGTCGGCGCGGGAGCCCTCAACAGCACCCAGGCCCTGGGCGGCACCCTGTCCATCGCGATCGTCGCCGTCCTCACGACCATCGCCACCCAGCGGTCCGTGGCCGGCGGTGGGAGCCTGACCGGGAGCGCGCTCGCGGGCCAGCGGTTCGCCCTCCTCGTGGTGGCCGGTGTCGCCCTGGCCGGCGCCGTCCTGGCCGCCATCGTGCTCCCGCGCCGGCTGGCGGGACCGCCCCGCAACGACGAGGACGTACTCCTGGCCCGGCCGCCCGCAGCGCCCCTGCCGTGACCACCGGCCGCGCACCGGGTGCGCGCGGCCGCGACCGAGGAAGGCAACGAATGACGACGACGGCGGACCTGGACGCCCTCTCCTTCGAGCCGCTGACGCCCGTCTCCTACCTGGACCGGGCAGCCGCGGCGCACGGGGAGCGCGTGGCGGTGGTCGACGGCGACCAGCGCTGGACCTACACCGAGCTGCACGACCGGGCCCAGCGGCTGGCCGGCGCCCTGGCTCCCCTCGCACAGGGGCGGCCCGTGGCGGTCCTGGCGCCCAACACCCACGTGCTGCTCGAGACGAACTTCGGCGTGCCCTGGGCGGGGGTCCCCCTGGTCGCGATCAACACCCGCCTCTCGGCCGGGGAGATCGCCTACATCCTGGAGCACTCGGAGTCCGCCGTCCTGGTGCACGACCCGGCGTTCGACGAGGTGGTCGACGCGGCGCTGGCGCAGATCGCGGACCCGCCGCGCCGGATCCGGGCCGGCAGCCAGTACGAGGAGCTGCTCGCCGGGGCCGCTCCCCTGGCCCTGCGGCCGGACGACGAGCGGTCGCTGCTGTCGATCAACTACACCTCGGGCACGACCGGGCGGCCCAAGGGCGTGATGTACCACCACCGGGGCGCGTACCTGCAGGCCCTGGCGATGGTGGCGCACACGCAGCTGTCGCCGTCGGCGGTGCACCTGTGGACGCTGCCGATGTTCCACTGCAACGGCTGGTGCTTCCCGTGGGCGGTCACCGCGGCCGGCGCCACGCACGTCTGCCTGCCGAAGGTCGACCCGGCCGAGGTGTGGCGGCTGATCCGCGCCGAGGGCGTCACCCACCTGGAGGGCGCCCCGACGGTGCTGTCGATGCTCGCCTACGCCGAGGAGGCGGCCCCGGTGGCCACCCCGGTCCGGGTCGCCACCGGGGGAGCGCCGCCGAGCCCGGCGATCCTGCGCCGGATGGAGGAGCTGGGGTTCGAGGTCACCCACCTCTACGGGCTGACCGAGACGTTCGGCCCGGCGATGATCTGCGACTGGCGCCCGGAGTGGAACGACCTGGACCAGCAGGCCAAGGCCCGGCTGCGCGCCCGGCAGGGCGTCGGGAACATGATCTCCTGCACCGCCCGTGTGGTCGGCTCCGACGGGCAGGACGTCCCCGCCGACGGCGTCTCGGTCGGGGAGATCGCCCTGCGCGGCAACAACGTGATGCTGGGCTACCTCAAGGACGAGGAGGCCACCCGGAAGGCGGTGCCGGACGGCTGGTTCCGCACCGGCGACCTCGGCGTCGTCCACCCCGACGGCTACGTGGAACTGCGCGACCGCAGCAAGGACGTCATCATCTCCGGCGGGGAGAACATCGCCAGCGTGGAGGTCGAGCAGGCCATCGCCGAGCACCCCGCCGTCCTGGAGGTCGCGGTCGTCGCCGCCCCGGACGAACGCTGGGGCGAGGTGCCGGTCGCCTACGTGACCCTGCACGGGAACGCGGCGGTCACCGAGGCGGAGATCATCGAGCACGTCCGTGGGCGGCTGGCCCGCTTCAAGGCACCGAAGGCCGTGGTGTTCGGTCCGCTGCCGAAGACCTCGACCGGCAAGGTCCAGAAGTTCCGCCTCCGGGACGAGGCCCTGGGCCGCCGCTGACGCGCCGCCACCGCCCTGGCGGGCGGGGGGGGGCCCCCGGCCCGGGGGGGGTGTGGCGGCGTGGCCAAACTCCGGCGGGGGGTGGGCGTTCCGCGGGCCGGGGGGG
>NZ_JBJGZS010000053.1:0-8182 GCF_054050635.1 Geodermatophilus sp. SYSU D00079
CTGAGCCAGGATCAAACTCTCCGTAGATGAATTTGCATCCCCAGCCGAGAACCGAGAGCTAGCACTCTCGATGTCAATCAACCAAAGGAATCCCTCACCACACACACAAGTGCGCAGTGCGGGGGTATAAAACTTGGCACTGACTTTCGGCACGCTGTTGAGTTCTCAAGGAGCGGACGCGCAGGAAGTAGACCCTCGCGGGCTTCGTCCCTGGCGACTTGTCCTACCGTACGCCGTGCACGGCTCGCTGTCACACCCGGGGGTCTGACCGGCGGCTCCCGGGTCTCGGACCCGGTCTCGCTCGGCGCAGAGAGAAAGTTACGCGGCCGGGGAGGCCGCGTCAAACCGCTCTGGCCCCGAGAAGGGTCCAAGGACCCTTGCGGATGCCACCCCAGGGACGAAAGCGCAGGTCAGAGCGTCGTGGCCGTCCGCTGAATGCGACGGAGGTCACTGCGCCGAGCCCCCACCAGCCCCACGACCGGCTCGCGACCGGCCTCAGAGCCCCAGGAGGCTCTCGATCCCGATGGTGAGGCCCGGTCGCCGGGCGACCTCCCGGACGGCCAGCAGGACGCCCGGCATGAACGACGCGCGGTCGTAGGAGTCGTGCCGGAGGGTCAGGGTCTCCCCCGGCGCACCCATCAGCACCTCCTGGTGGGCGACGAGGCCACTGAGGCGGACGGCGTGCACGGCGACCCCGTCGACGTCGGCACCACGGGCTCCCGGCAGGGCGTCGGTGGTGGCGTCGGGCGAGGACGGCAGGCCGGCGGCGGCACGGGCCGACGCGATGAGCCGGGCGGTGCGGACGGCCGTCCCCGACGGGGCGTCGACCTTGTTGGGGTGGTGCAGCTCCACGATCTCGGTGGAGGGGAAGAAGCGCGCCGCCTCCTGGGCGAAGCGCATGAGCAGGATCGCCCCGATGCCGAAGTTGGGGGCGATCACCACACCGACGTCGGGCTTGGGCTCGAGCCACTCGGCGACGGTGGCCAACCGGGCCTCGTCGAAGCCGGTGGTGCCGACGACGCAGTGGATGTTGTTGTCGATGCAGAACCGGATGTTGTCCATGACGACGTCCGGGCGGGTGAAGTCGACGACGACCTGCGCGCCGGTGTTGGCCAGGTCGAACAGCCACTCCCCCGAGTCGACCATCGCCACGAGCTCGAGGTCGTCGGCGGCGTTGACCGCCTTGACCACCTCCGTGCCCATCCGGCCTCGGGCGCCCAGCACCCCCACGGGGATGAGCGGGGTCTCCCCCGGTGCCGTCGCGGATCCGTGCTGGTCAGAGGCGGGGGTACCGGTGGTCACGCGGTCAGGTTTCCCGGCGGACGCCGGGGATGCAAGGCGGCCGCGCCGTCAGCCGGCGGTCCTCCGGAGCAGGCCGGCGGCCAGCAGCAGGCCGAGCAGGACCCCGACGACGTCGGCCGCCCAGTCCGCGACCGAGGCGGAGCGCTCCAGGGGCAACGCACCCTGCAAGACCTCGCTGAGCGCTGCGTAGGCCACCAGCAGCGCGCCGAGCAGGCCCGCCCGGATGCCGGCCCACCGCCCGCTGACGGCCAGGACCGCGAACAGCACCAGGTGCACCAGCTTGTCCACCCCGGGAGGCGAGGACGGGACGTCGTCCCCCGGGGCGAACAGGACGGCCAGGGACACGAGCACGGCCACGGCGAGGACGCCGCGGGAGAGCGCACCGTGGGCCGCGAGCGTGGGGTGGCGGGCGCTCATCCGAGCCGGTCGAGGTCGGACTCGCGGTACGGGCCGACCACCGCCAGGCACGTCTCGCGGGCCAGCAGCTCGGCGGCCACCGACCGGACGTCGTCCTCGGTGACGCCGTCGAGGCGGGTCAGGACCTCGCGCACCGGCAGGTACTCCCCGTAGGACAACTCGCTCTTGCCGAGCCGGCTCATCCGGGACCCGGTGTCCTCGAGCCCGAGGACCAGGCCGCCCTTGAGCTGGCCCCGGCCGCGGGCGACTTCCTCGGCGGTGAGCCCGTCGGCGGCGACCCGCGCCAGCTCCTCCCGGACCAGGCGCAGCACCTCGGGCACCCGCCGGGGCGAGCACCCGGCGTAGACGGAGAACGCCCCGGTGCCGGCGTAGTGGGTGAGCGCGGTGCCGACGCTGTAGACCAGCCCGCGCTTCTCCCGGATCTCCTGGAACAGCCGTGAGCTCATCCCCCCGCCGACGGCGGTCTCCATGACCGCCGCGGCGTAGCGCCGCTCGTCGAGCCGGCCCATCCCCACCGAGCCGAGCAGCAGGTGCGCCTGCTCGGTGCGGCGGTGGATCAGCCCGGTGGGGCGGGCGGGTCGGGTGGGGGTGCCCTCCTCGCCCCGCCGCAGCGGGGCCGGCGTGGCCGGCCCGGCCAGGCGGGACCCGAAGGCGGCCGCGACCAGGTCGAGCACCTCCCGGTGGTCCACCCGGCCGGCCGCGGTCACCACGATCGAGGGCAGGACGTACCGCTGCCGGTACCAGCCGTCGACGTCGTCGCGGGTCAGCGCCTCGATGGAGTCGACCGTGCCCAGCACCGACCGGCCCAGGGCCGTGCCGGCGAAGAGCGTCTCGGCGAACAGGTCGTGCACGGCGTCGGCGGGCTCGTCGTCGCGCATGGCGATCTCCTCGAGCACCACCGTCCGCTCCGACTCGAGGTCCTCGGCGGTGTTCAGCGCGTCGGTGACCAGGTCACCGAGGAGCGTGACGGCCAGCGGCAGGTCGCTGGCCAGCACGTTGGCGTAGTAGCAGGTGTGCTCCTTGGCGGTGAAGGCGTTCATCTCCCCGCCCACGGCGTCCATCGCCGTGGCGATCTCCAGCGCGCCGCGGCTGCCGGTGCCCTTGAACAGCAGGTGCTCGAGGAAGTGCGAGGAGCCGGCGACGTCGTCGGTCTCGTCCCGGGACCCGACACCCACCCAGATGCCGACGGTCGCCGACAGCACCCCGGGCATGGTCTCGGTCAGGACCCGCAGGCCCCCGGGCAGCTCGGTGCGTTCCACCCGGCCGCCGAACTCGTCGACGTCGAGGACGACGGTCTCCCCGACACCGGCCGGGGCCGGGACGGACGTCGCTGCGCCCGTGCCGGCCCCGGTCGTGAACTGCGTGGTGTCCGTGGTCACGCCTCCGCGGGCGCGGCCGCGTCGGCCGGGGCGTCGGAGGCGGCGGCCTCGCCCTCGGCGGCGACCGGCACCAGGCTGATCTTGCCGCGGGCGTCGATGTCGGTGATCTCCACCTGCAGCTTGTCGCCGACGTTCACGACGTCCTCGACCTTGGCGATGCGCTTGCCGCCGCCGAGCTTGCTGATGTGGACCAGGCCGTCCTTGCCCGGGAGCAGGGAGACGAAGGCACCGAACGGCGTGGTCTTGACGACCGTGCCGAGGAAGCGCTCGCCGACCTTGGGCATCTGCGGGTTGGCGATGGCGTTGATCCGGTCCACCGCGGCCTGGGCCGAGGGGCCGTCGGAGGCGCCGACGTAGATCGTGCCGTCGTCCTCGATGGTGATGTCCGCGCCGGTCTCGTCCTGGATCGCGTTGATCATCTGACCCTTGGGGCCGATGACCGCGCCGATCTTGTCCACCGGGATGCGCACCGTGGTGACCCGCGGGGCGTACGGGCTCATCTCGTCGGGACCGTCGATGGCCTCGCCCATGACGTCGAGGATGTGCAGCCGGGCCGCGCGGGCCTGGGTCAGCGCCTGCGCGAGGACGTCGGAGGGGATGCCGTCGAGCTTGGTGTCCAGCTGCAGCGCCGTGACGAAGTCCTTGGTGCCGGCGACCTTGAAGTCCATGTCACCGAAGGCGTCCTCGGCGCCGAGGATGTCGGTCAGCGCGACGTACTCGGTCTTGCCGTCGACCTCGTCGGACACCAGGCCCATGGCGATGCCGGCCACCGGGGCCTTCAGCGGGACACCGGCGTTGAGCAGGGCCAGCGTCGAGGCGCAGACCGAGCCCATGGACGTCGAGCCGTTGGAGCCCAGCGCCTCGGAGACCTGCCGGATCGCGTAGGGGAACTCCTCGCGGTCGGGCAGCACCGGCAGGAGCGCCCGCTCGGCGAGCGCGCCGTGGCCGATCTCGCGGCGCTTGGGCGAGCCCACCCGGCCGGTCTCACCGGTGGAGTACGGCGGGAAGTTGTAGTTGTGCATGTACCGCTTGCGCGTCTCGGGCGAGAGCGTGTCCAGCTGCTGCTCCATGCGGAGCATGTTCAGCGTGGTGATGCCCAGGATCTGGGTCTCGCCGCGCTCGAACAGCGCCGAGCCGTGCACCCGCGGGACGACCTCGACCTCGGCCGACAGCGGCCGGATGTCGGTCAGGCCACGACCGTCGATGCGCACCTTGTCGCGCAGGATGCGCTGGCGGACGACCTTCTTGGTGACCGCCCGGAAGGCCCCGGAGATCTCCTTCTCGCGCCCCTCGAACTGGCCGGCCAGGGCGGCCTTGACCTCGTCCTTGAGGGCGTCGGTGGCCAGCTCGCGCTCCTGCTTGCCGGCGATGGCCTGCACCTCGGCGAGCCGGGCGGCGGCCTGCGCCTCGACGGCGGCGTAGACGTCGTCCTGGTAGTCCAGGAAGCGGGGGAACTCCGCGACCGGCTTGGCGGCCTTGGCGGCCAGCGCGCTCTGCGCCTCGCACAGCGCCTTGATGAACGGCTTGGCGGCCTCCAGGCCCTGCGCCACGACCTCCTCGGTCGGGGCGGGGGCGCCACCGGCGACCAGCTGGATCGTCTTCTCGGTGGCCTCGGCCTCGACCATCATGATCGCGACGTCGCCGTCCGGGAGGACGCGGCCGGCCACGACCATGTCGAAGACGGCGTCCTCGAGCTCCTTGTGGGTGGGGAAGCCGACCCACTGGCCGTTGATCAGCGCGACGCGGGTGCCGCCGACCGGGCCGGAGAACGGCAGGCCCGACAGCTGGGTGGAGGCCGAGGCCCCGTTGATCGCCAGCACGTCGTAGAGGTGGTCGGGGTCCAGCGACAGGACCGTGATGACGACCTGGACCTCGTTGCGCAGGCCCTTGGCGAAGGTGGGGCGCAGCGGTCGGTCGATCAGCCGGCAGGTGAGGATGGCGTCCTCGGAGGGCCGGCCCTCGCGGCGGAAGAACGAGCCGGGGATCCGCCCGGCGGCGTACATGCGCTCCTCGACGTCGACCGTCAGCGGGAAGAAGTCGAACTGCTCCTTGGGCTGGCGGCCGGCCGTGGTGGCCGACAGCAGCATGGTGTCGCCCATGGAGACGACGACCGAGCCGGCCGCCTGGCGGGCCAGCCGGCCGGTCTCGAAGGTGACGCTGCGGCTGCCGAAGCTGCCGTTGTCGATGACCGCGGTGGCGGTGGTGACGCCGTCCTCGGGGTCGAACTCGGCAGCGGTGCTGCCGTCCTGCGTGGTGGGTGCGGACACGTCGTCCTCTTCCTACGTCGCATGCGGCGACGTCCTCTTGTGGCGCCCTGCGCCGAACTGCGCCCGGGTGACCGGTCTTCGATCGAAGCCCTCGGGAGGGTTCCCCGTCGGGGGACGACCATGCCCGGGGGCCACTACCGAGGACCGACCAGCGTGGTGGTGCGGCGAGGGGCCGGGGGTCTCGTGGGCGGGTGCCGCACGAGAGAGGGGACCGTCCCGGCGGGACGGCCCCCTCGTGGCTCAGCGGCGCAGGCCGAGCCGCTCGATGAGCGAGCGGTAACGGTTGATGTCCGTCTTCGCCAGGTAGTTCAGCAGCCGGCGACGCCGGCCGACCAGCAGGAGCAGGCCCCGCCGGCTGTGGTGGTCGTGCTTGTGCTGCTTGAGGTGCTCGGTCAGGTCGCTGATCCGGCGGGTCAGCATCGCGACCTGCACCTCGGGCGAGCCGGTGTCCTTCTCGACCGTCGCGTACTCGGTCATGATCTGCTGCTTCGTCGCGCTGTCGAGCGCCATGGACTGCCTCCTGGCCAGGTCACGTGTGGCCCCCGGTCTCGGTCACGGGGGCAGGCTGCACACACGTCGGGGGTACCGACGCCGTCGTCAAGGTTACACACCGGCGCACGGCGGCCGTCGGTGCGTCAGCCCAGCCCCAGCAGCGCGCGGGTCTCGGCGACGTCGCGGTCCATCGCCTCGACCAGTTCCCCCACGTCGGCGAAGGCGAGCATCGGGCGCAGCCGCTGGACGAACTCCACCCCGACGTGCTCGCCGTAGAGGTCCCCCTCGAAGTCCAGGAGGAACGCCTCGACGGTGCGCCGGCTGCCCTGGAAGGTCGGGTTGGTGCCGACCGAGATCGCCGCCGGTGAGGTGCTGACCGTGGCGCCGCTGCGCGGGTCGCGGATGACCAGGGACCCGGCGTAGACCCCGTCGGCCGGGACGGCGGTGAAGGGCGGGGACTCCACGTTCGCCGTCGGGTACCCCAGCTCGCGGCCCCGGCGGTCCCCCCGGACGACGACCCCCTCGATCCGGTGCGGCCGGCCCAGGGCGCGGGCGGCCGAGGTCATGTCGCCGGCGGCCACGCAGGCCCGGATGTAGGTCGAGGAGATGGTGATCTCGCCGGCCGCCGCGGAGTCCGGGCCCATGGTCACGTTGGCCAGCGGCACGCCCTCCACCGCGAAGCCGAAGCGCCGTCCCTCCTGGGTGAGCGTCGCGACGGTGCCGGCCGCCCGGTGGCCGTAGGTGAAGTTCTCCCCCACGACGACCGACGCGACGTGCAGGTGCTCGACCAGCACGGTGTGCGTGAAGGTCTCCGGCGACATCCGCATGAACTCGGGGGTGAACGGCAGCACGCACATGGCGTCGACGCCGAGGGCGGCCACCAGCTCGGCCTTGCGGTCCATCGAGGTGAGGATCGCCGGGTGCGAGCCGGGGCGCACCACCTCGGAGGGGTGCGGGTCGAAGGTGAGCAGCAGGCACGGCCGCCCCGCCGAGCGCGCCCGCGCCACCGCGGTGCCGATCAGCTCCTGGTGCCCCCGGTGGACACCGTCGTACATGCCGACGGTGACCACCGTGCGGCCGAGGTCACCCGGGGTGGCCTCCAGCCCCCGCCAACGGAGCACGGGTTCAGGCGACCCGGTGCAGCCAGCCGTGGGTGTCGAGCACCCGGCCGTGCTGGATGTCGAGCAGGTGTCCGCGCAGCTTCATCGTGACCGGGCCGGGCTTGCCGTCGCCGACGGTGAAGTCGCCGGTGCGGGCCTTGACCTCCCCGACCGGGGTGATCACCGCAGCGGTGCCGCAGGCGAAGGTCTCGGTGACGGTGCCGTCGGCGACCCCGGCCCGCCACTCGTCCACGCTGAACCGGCGCTCGGTGACGGTGTGGCCCATCTCGCGGGCGACGGTGATCAGCGAGTCGCGGGTGATGCCGGGCAGCAGGGTGCCGGTGAGCTCGGGGGTGACCAGCTCGGCGTCGTCCCCCTCGCCGAGGACGAAGAACAGGTTCATCCCGCCCATCTCCTCGACGTAGCGCTTCTCCACCGCGTCGAGCCACACGACCTGGTCGCAGCCGGCGGCGATCGCCTGCTCCTGCGCCAGCAGGCTGGCGGCGTAGTTGCCGGCGCACTTGACGTCGCCGGTGCCGCCGGGCGCGGCCCGGATGTAGTCCTCCGACAGGTACACCGACACCGGGTGGACCCCGCGGGGGAAGTACGCGCCGGCCGGGCTGGCGATCACCAGGAACAGGTACTCGTGGGCCGGCCGGACCCCGAGGAACGGCTCGGTCGCCAGCTGGTAGGGGCGCAGGTAGAGGGTCTGGTCGGGGCCGGTGGGCACCCAGTCGCGGTCGGCGTCGACCAGGGCGTCGACGGCGGCGAGGAACGCCTCCTCGGGCACCGGCGGCATCGCCAGCCGCTTGGCGCCGCGGACGAAGCGGGCCGCGTTGGCCTCGGGTCGGAAGGTCGCGACGCTGCCGTCGGGCTGGGCGTAGGCCTTGAGCCCCTCGAAGATCGACTGCGCGTAGTGCAGGGCGGCGGTGGCCGGGTCGACCTGCAGCGGGGCGTAGGCGGTCAGCCGGGCGTCGTACCAGCCCTCCCCCGCGCGGTACCGGGCCACGAACATGGAGTCGGTGAAGTAGCGGCCGAAACCCGGATCGGCCAGCAGCTCGGCACGCTCGGCCGTGGGGCGCCGGCGCACGTCCTCCACGACCACCGGCACGCTCCCGGTGAACATCCGGGAGGAGGTACGGCTGTCGGCGAGCGTGTCGGTCATGGCTCCCACTTCGCGGCGTGCGGGCATCAACGGGCGGGTCCGGCGGACTGCCGGACCCGC
>NZ_JBJGZS010000054.1:0-6849 GCF_054050635.1 Geodermatophilus sp. SYSU D00079
GTGCCCGTCCGCGGGCGTCCCCGCGGACGGGCACCGCCGCTCAGGAGGACAGGTCGAAGACCGTGGTGCTGTCGTAGGTATCCCCCGGGCGCAGCTCGGTCGACGGGAACTCCGGCTGGTTCGGGGAGTCGGGGAAGTGCTGGGTCTCCAGCGCCAGGCCGTCGCCCTGGCGGTACACGGTGCCGCCGGTGCCCACGAGCGTGCCGTCCAGGAAGTTGCCCGAGTAGAACTGCAGGCCCGGCTCGGTGGTGGAGATCGTCAGGGTGCGGCCGCTGCCGGGGTCGCGCAGCACCGCTGCCTGCTCGAGGGCGTCCTCGCTGTCCGAGCCCTCGCGGGCGCCGTCGTCCTCCCGGTCCAGCGCCCAGTTGTGGTCGTAGCCCTGGCCGTACAGCAGCTGCTGGTCGTCCTCGCGGATGCGCGCACCGATCGCGGTGGGCTCGCGGAAGTCGAACGGGGTGCCCTCGACCGAGGCGATCTCACCGGTCGGGATGAGCGTCGCGTCGACCGGGGTGTACCCGCTCGCGTCGATCTGCAGCTCGTGGTCGTAGATGGACCCGGAGCCCTCCCCGGCGAGGTTCCAGTAGGTGTGCTGGGTGAGGTTGACGACGGTCGGCGCGTCGGTGGTGGCCTCGTAGTGCACGGTCAGCCGCGACTCGGCGTCCAGGCTGTAGGTGACGGTGGTGGTGAGGGTGCCGGGGAAGCCCTGGTCGCCGTCGGGGCTGACCAGGCGCAGCTCGAGGGCGGCCACCTCGCCGTCGCTGACGTCGGTCGCCTCCCACACCTGGTCGTCGAAGCCGGTCGGCCCGCCGTGCAGGGTGTTGGGACCGTCGTTGAGCGGCAGCTGGTAGGTGGCGCCGTCGAGGGTGAAGGTGCCGCCGGCGATGCGGTTGCCGTAGCGGCCGATGAGCGAGCCGAAGTACGGGTCGGCGTCGCTGACGTAGCCGGCCAGGTCGGCGAAGCCCAGGACGACGTTCTCGACCTCGCCCTCGGCGTCGGGCACCTCGAGGGTCTGGATGACGCCGCCGTAGGTGAGCACGCGGACCGTCATGTCGCCGTTGACGAGGGTCCACCGCTCCACGGCGACGCCGTCGGGCGTGGTGCCGAACGGCTCGACGTCGGTGCTCGGACCGCCCTCGACGGTGGCACCGGCCGGGCCGGCGAGGCCGACGGCGAGCAGGCCGGCGCCGACGGCGACCAGGCCCCGGGAGCGACGTCGTCCGCGCGTGGGCGGGGTGGACGGGAGGGGCTGCGGGCGTCCAGGCATGGGGACTCCGATGTCCGTGACGGTCCACCGGCGTCGTCGCGCGGTGGCGGGGGCACCGCAGGAGCAGGGAGGGGTGGGAGGTGCCCCGAGAAGCGGTCCGAGGACGTGCAGGAACGCTAGGGAGGCGGCCGGAGGGGTGTCAACGCCGGGCCGGGAACGGGGACGGCCGAGGGAGCGGTCCTCCGCGTCGTCGACGGCGTGTCGTGCACGCGTCGCGACGGACCTGCTCCCTCGGCCGTCAGCCGTCCGCGCTGGTGCACCCAGCGCGGACGGCACCGCCTCGGAGGCGCGGTGTGGGCACACACCGCCACCCGCCTGCCCTCCGACGGAGGGCCCCGCTCAGAGCTTCGGCTTGCGGTTCTTGGCCTTGCCGCGCTCGCTCTGGTCGAGGATCACCTTGCGCACGCGGATCGCGGCCGGGGTGACCTCGACGCACTCGTCCTCGGCACAGAACTCCAGCGCCTGCTCCAGGTTCAGGATGCGCGGCGGGATCAGCCGCTCGAGCTCCTCCGCGGTCGAGGACCGCATGTTGGTGAGCTTCTTCTCCTTGGTGATGTTGACGTCCATGTCGTCGGGGCGGGAGTTCTCGCCGACGATCATGCCCTCGTACACCTCGGTGCCCGGGGCGACCATCATCGAGCCGCGCTCCTGCAGCGAGAACATCGCGTACGACGTCGCCACGCCCTGCCGGTCGGCGACCAGCGAGCCGGTCGGCCGGGCGCGCATGTCGCCCAGCCACGGCTCGTAGCCCTCGAGGTTGTGGTTGAGGACGCCGGTGCCGCGGGTCTCGGTGAGGAACTCGGTGCGGAACCCGATGAGGCCGCGGGAGGGGACGACGTACTCCATCCGCGCCCAGCCGGTGTCGTGGTGGACGAGGTTCTCCATGCGGCCGCGGCGGGTGGCCAGCGCCTGGGTCAGGGTGCCCACGTACTCGCCGGGGGTGTCGATGGTGACCCGCTCGACCGGCTCGTGCAGCTTGCCGTCGATCTCCTTGGTGACGACGGTCGGCCGGCCGACGGTGAGCTCGAACTCCTCGCGGCGCAGCTGCTCGACGAGGATCGCCAGCGCGAGCTCGCCGCGGCCCTGCATCTCCCAGGTGTCGGGCCGCTCGGTGGGCAGCATGCGCACCGAGACGTTGCCGACCAGCTCCTGGTCGAGGCGGTTCTTGATCAGCCGGGCGGTCAGCTTCTTGCCCGACTTGCCGGAGATCGGCGAGGTGTTGATGCCGATGGTGATCGAGATCGAGGGCTCGTCGACGGTCAGCGGCGGCAGCGGGCGCGGGTCGTTCGGGTCGGCGAGGGTGTCGCCGATCATGATCTCCTCGATGCCCGCGATGGCGACCAGCTCGCCGGGGCCGGCGTGGTCGGCCGGGGTGCGGGTCAGCCCCTCGGTGACGAGCAGCTCGGTGATCTTGACGTTCTTGACCGAGCCGTCGGTGCGGCACCAGGCCACCTGCTGGCCGCGCTTCATCTCGCCCGAGTGGATGCGCAGCAGCGCGAGGCGGCCGAGGAACGGCGAGGCGTCGAGGTTGGTCACCTGCGCGCGCAGGGGCTCCTCGGCGTCGTAGGTCGGCGCCGGGATGGTGTCCAGCAGCGTCTTGACCAGCGGCGCGAGGTCGGGGTTGTCCGGGTCGGTGCCGTCGGCGGGGCGGTTGAGCGACGCCTTCCCCGCCTTGCCGTTGCAGTAGACGATCGGGAACTCGAGCGCGTCGGTGTCCAGGCCGTTGTCCTCGAGCAGTTCCATGAACAGCTCGTAGGTCTCGTCGACCACCTCGCCGATGCGGGCGTCGGAGCGGTCGGTCTTGTTGACCACGAGGATGACCGGCATCCCCTTGCCGAGCGCCTTGCGCAGCACGAAGCGGGTCTGCGGCAGCGGGCCCTCGGAGGAGTCCACCAGCAGGACGACGCCGTCGACCATCGACAGGCCGCGCTCGACCTCGCCGCCGAAGTCGGCGTGGCCAGGGGTGTCGACGATGTTGACGACGACGGGGTTGCCGTTCTCGTCGGCCAGGTGGATGGCGGTGTTCTTGGCGAGGATGGTGATGCCGCGCTCACGCTCGAGGTCCATCGAGTCCATGACGCGGTCCTGCGTGGAGTCGTTGTCCGTCCCCTCGCCCTTGGCGCGCCCGAGGGCACCCGCCTGGCGGAGGAGGGCATCGACCAGGGTCGTCTTGCCGTGGTCGACGTGGGCGATGATCGCCACGTTGCGCAGGTCGTCGCGGGTGGGCATGCGGAGAGGCACCTCGGGAGAGCTCAGGGGGTCGGCGCGTCCACGCGCCCAGACACAGGTGGTAACGGCCACCGGGCCGGTGACCTTCCCATGTTAGGCGCTCACCGCTCGGCGATCTCCGCCTGCGGGCGGTCGGCCAGCGCGAACGTCACCCCTGCGGCGGTGATCGTGACCAGACTCACCGCCAGCCACGCGGCCATGCCCACCCCGAGGGAGAGCACGTGGGCCAGCACGAAGGCGGCGACGTAGAGGGCGCCGAGCCCCAGTGCGACGGCCCAGCCGCGACGCGCGACCCACAGCCGGGCCGCGGCGAGCCCGCCGAGGGCGAACACCGCACCACCGAGCGCGCGGACCCCGGTGGCCTGCGCGATGCCGAAGCCGGCCGCCAGGCCCACGGCGACGAGGACGGCGGACGGGAAGCGGGTCTGCACGCGGGCGAGGGTGGAGGTCGACATGTCCCCCAGTGTCCCTCCGCTCAGTTCCCGGGCGGCGCCCACGGGGCGATCCCCCACGCGCCGCCGTCGGCGAGGTCGAACGGCGCGCCGGGCGGTCCGCCGACGATCCCCGCCTCGACCGCCGGGGACGCCGGGTCGAGGGCCACGGTCACCGACTGCGGCGTCTCGGCGTCGGCCCAGCCGGCGTACGTCCGCCAGGTCAGCAGCGCGGACGCGGTGCCGCCCGGCACCAGGCCGACCCGCTGCGCCACGGCCGGGCCGCCGGTCGGGCCGTTCCCCGGCTCGACGGTGAGCGACAGCGGGCGCCCGCCCTGCAGCAGGGTGACCACGGGCACCCCCTCGACCCAGCACGCGACGTCGCCGGTGTTGTGGGCCTGCACGCTCGCCGCCCGGGCGCCCAGTGCGGCGTCGAAGCCGACGACGGTGAGGTCGAGGTCCTCCGGCGTGCAGCGGAGGTCGGCCGCCACCGGCGGTGGCGGCGGCGTGGTCACCGGCGCCGGGAGCGGCGGGGGTGGGGACGGCGCGGGCGCGGGAGGCGGGGCGGGGATCCGCCGCTCCTCGGGCAGCGGGGGATCCCCGGCCACGAGGGCCGACACCCCGAGCCGCAGCAGTGCTCCCCCTCCGCCGAGGACCAGGAACGCGCACAGCGCGAGGGCGAGGAGGCCGCAGACGCGACCCGCCCGGGCCACCCGGCGGGCGCCGGGCACCGACCCGGCGGTCGGCCGGGCGACGGCCACCCCGAGCGCCACCAGCACGCCGTCGGCCACCGCGAGCGCCCCCCAGTCGCCGAGGTGCACCCAGCCCGCGCCGAGCGCGGTCAGCACGAGGCCGGTGGCGGCGGCGCTGACCGCCAGGCCGGTGACCGCGGCCCGGCGGGGGGAGGTCGCCGGGCCGCCCACGGCGGCATCGACCGCCGCGAGCACCGTGGCCTGCGCGAGCCAGACGGCGAGGACCACGGCCGGGACCGCGTGCGCGCCGGACAGCAGCACCGCGGCCAACGCCGGCAGGCTGCCGACCAGGACCAGCAGGCTCGCCACCACACCGCCGGCAGCGGCGTGCGCAGGGGCCGGGAGCGGACGGCCCCGTGGGCTGGGCCGCGCCGGCAGGGCGAGCACCGTGAGCACCGTCGCGGCGAGGACGAGGGCGCCGCCCACGCCCACCCAGGCCCACAGGTGGGCCAGCGCGGCCTGCGCACCGGCCGGTGAGCAGGCCCCGGCACGTGCGCACGGCGGCCCGTCGTCCGGGTCGAACCAGCCGGGCCGGTGGCGGGTGCTGGACCACGCAGCCCCGGCCATCACCAGCCAGCCGAGGACGCCGGCGACCCACGCGCCACCCGCGAGGAGGCGCTGCCGCTCCACCGCACCGCCTCCCCCGAGCCCCCGGTCGGGGTGGATCCTGCCGCAGCACAGCTCGATCCGGCCGACAACACGAGGGGCGCCCGGAGCGGGCCCGTGGACCACGGGGATCGCCCAGGATGGCGCCGGCACCAGACAGGTGCGGTCGGGCCGGCCGCCCGACCCGTTCCCCCTCCGAGGAGGTACCGACGGTGGAGACGAACCGGGAGATCGTGACCGAGGCCTTCGACGCGTGGTCGGCCGGCCGGGGGCACGTCTCGAGCATCTTCGCCGACGACATGACGTGGGAGATCGTCGGCCGGTCGCACGCCGCCGGCACCTACGGCAGTGCGCAGCAGTTCAGCGAGGAGGTCCTGCGCCCCTTCGGGGCACGGTTCCGGCCGGACGCGCCGTTCCGTCCGGTCACCGTCCGCGGGGTCCATGCCGACGGCGACACGGTCGTCGTCCTGTGGGACGGCGAGGGCACCACCACGGCCGGGACGCTGTACCGCAACACCTACGCCTGGTTCCTGACCCTCCGCGAGGGCAAGGTGGCCCACGGGACGGCCTTCTACGACAGCATCGCCTTCGACGAGCTGTGGGAGGGCGTGTCGCCGGACGGCGCCGGCCGGTCGACGTGACGCGCGGGCCGGACCCCCGGCCTGCGCCAGGACACGACGAGGGCCCCGGGCGGTGCGCCCGGGGCCCTCGTGTCGTCGGCCTCCCCACGGGGTCCCGCCGCGAGCCTGTGAGCGGCGGTAGGGCAGGGAGGTCCTCCCTCAGGCGGTGCGGAGCACGGCCTCGATCTCGAGCTCGACGGTGATCTTGTCGCCGACGACGACGCCGCCGCCGTCCATCGGCATGTCGATGTCGACGCCGTACTCCTTGCGGGAGATCTCGGTCTTCGCGGAGAAGCCGGCGCGGGTGCCGCCGTAGGCGTCGGGGCCGAAGCCGTTGAGCTCCAGCTGCAGCTCGACCGGCTTGGTGATGCCCTTGATGGTCAGGTCGCCGACGACCGTCCAGTCGGCACCGTCGGTGCGGACGGCGGTCGAGCGGAAGGTCATCTCGGTGTGGTTGCCCACGTCGAAGAAGTCGGCGGAGCGGATGTGCGCGTCACGCTGCTCCTGACGGGTGTCGATGGAGTCCATGTCCACCCGGGCGGTGACGCTGGACTGGGTGGGGTCCTCGGCGGTGACGATCTCGCCGGAGAACTCGCGGAAGTAGCCGCGGACCTTGCTGACCATCATGTGGCGGACGGAGAAGCCGACCGTGGAGTGGCTGGCGTCGATGTCCCAGGTGCCGACGACGTAGCCGGGGATCTGGGTGGCGGTGCTGGTCATGGGAGCCTCCGAGAACTGGTTGAGCGTTTGACCTTCTGCCGGACCGCAGCATAGTTGAGGGCTCATCTATTCCGCCAGTACCCTGGGGGCATGACCGCGCACGTGTCCACCTCTGCGGAGGGCCCGGCCCAGCAGGCGGGCAGCGGGGGGCCCCGCCCGCTCGCCGAGGAAGATCACCCGGCCAGGCGCGCGTGGGTCTTCAAAAAACTGCTTGTGCATGAACCGCA
>NZ_JBJGZS010000055.1:0-5921 GCF_054050635.1 Geodermatophilus sp. SYSU D00079
CTCGGAAAACCGCTTGGCAGGGCGCGCGCGGCAACACGCCCAGCCGCCGGGTTACCCCGCCGGGGCCGGGCCGCCCGGGGCCGGCCCGCCACCGCACCGCACGGCGGAGGCCGCCGGCACCCCTCGGGTGCCGGCGGCCTCTGTGTGTCCGGCCCCGTCCCCGGGCCCCACCCCGAGCCTGCGGAGGTGGGGTCCGGGGACGGGGTCCCCTCTCAGCCCTCGTGGAGGATGACGCCGCGGATGTTCTTGCCGTCGGCGAGGTC
This sequence comes from Geodermatophilus sp. SYSU D00079, assembly GCF_054050635.1. NCBI lineage: Bacteria > Bacillati > Actinomycetota > Actinomycetes > Geodermatophilales > Geodermatophilaceae > Geodermatophilus > Geodermatophilus sp. SYSU D00079. Next base: position 264 of record NZ_JBJGZS010000055.1, read on the forward strand.
CTGGTAGGCCTCGTTGACCTCGTCCAGCTTGTAGGTCCGCGTGACCAGCTCGTCGAGCTTGAGCTGGCCGTCCTGGTACAGCCGGAGCAGGCGCGGCACGTCGAACAGCGGGTTGCAGTCGCCGAACAGGGCGCCGCGGACCTGCCGCTGGTAGCCGATGAGCGCGCCGGCGTGGAAGTGCGCGGCCTTCTCGGTCAGCTTGCCGACGCCGGTGATGGTGACCTTGCCGCCCTTGCCGGTCATCTGGAGAGCGGCGTTGACCATCTCCTCGGTCACCACACCGGGGGTGAGGATCGCGTGGTCGGCCAGCTGGCCCCAGGTGGTCTCCACGACGAACTCGTGGGCCTCCTTCGCCGTGGCGAAGGCGTGCGTGGCGCCGAAGACCGAGGTGGCCATCTCGCGCTTGAAGGCGACCGGGTCCACGACGACGACGTTCTTGGCGCCGGCGTAGCGGGCGCCCTGGACGGCGTTGCTGCCCACGCCACCCGAACCGAAGATGACGACGGTGTCACCGGCGCGGACGCCGGCGGCGTTGACCGCCGAGCCCCAGCCGGTGGGGACGCCGCACCCGACCAGGCAGGCGACCTCCCAGGGGATGTCGTCGGCCAGCGGGATGGCCGCCCACTCCGAGATCACCGCGTACTGCGAGAAGGAGCCGACGGTGCAGAAGCCGCCGAGGTCCTCGTCGCCGAGGTGGAACCGGAAGGTGCCGTCGAGGAACATGCCCGTGCCGGCGTTGAGCCCCTTCACGCACATGTTCTGGTGCCCGGTGGAGCAGGGCCGGCAGGCCCCGCAGGCCGGGATGTAGGAGCACACGATCCGGTCGCCGGGCTTGACCCGGGTGACGTTCGGGCCGACCGACTCGACGATGCCGGCGCCCTCGTGGCCACCCACCACGGGCATGCGCACCGGCGCGTCGCCCTGGGTGATGTGGTCGTCGGAGTGGCACAGGCCCGAGGCGGCGAACTTGACCCGGACCTCGTGCTCCTTGGGGTCGTCGAGCTGGAGGTCGACCAGCTCCCAGCCCTGGTGCGGCGCCCGGGCGATGGCCGCGCGCGTGGTGATGCTGCTCATGCGATCCCTCTCAGTTCCCGGTGCCACGGAGGGACACGGTCTTGACCTGCGTGTAGTCGAGCACCGCGTCGGCACCCATCGACCGGCCGAAGCCGCTGCGCTTGTAGCCACCGAAGGGGCCACCGATGACACCGGCGCCCAGCGCCGCGTTCACCGCGACCTGCCCGGCCTGCAGCCCGCGGGCGAACTTGACGGCCTTGCCGACGTCGCGGGTCCACACCGAGGCCACCAGGCCGTAGTCGGTGCCGTTGGCGACCTCGAGGGCCTGCTCGTCGTCGTCCACCGGGGTGACCCCGAGGACCGGACCGAAGATCTCCTCCTGGTGGATCCGCATCTGCGGGTCCACGTTGTCGAAGAGGGTCGGCTCGACGAAGAAGCCGCGCTCGAACTTGTCGCCGGAGGGGCGACCGCCGCCGAGGACGAGGTCGGCGCCCTCCTCCTGGCCCAGCTGCATGTACTTGAGCACCCGCTCGTGCTGCTTGGCGTTGATCAGCGGGCCCATGTTCACCTGCTCGTACCAGGGGCCGACCTTGACCTCGGACATGTGCTGCGCCAGGCGCTGCACGACCTCGGAGTGGATCGAGCGCGCGACCACGACGCGCGAACCCGCCGCGCAGATCTGGCCGGTGTTGAGCGTGATGCCGCGGGCGATCGCGGGGATCGCGGCGTCGAGGTCGGCGTCGGCCAGGATGACCTGCGGCGACTTGCCGCCCAGCTCCAGGTGCAGCGGGGTGAGGTTGGTCGCGCAGGCGGCCATGATCAGCTCACCGGTCTGCGGGGAGCCGGTGAAGCTGATCCGGCGGATCCGCGGGTGGGCCGGGATCGCGGCGCCGGCCTCGTGGCCGTAGCCGGTGACGACGTTGACCACGCCCGGCGGGATGCCCGCCTCCAGCGCCAGCTTGGCCAGCGCGAGGCCGGTCAGGGGGGCGTCCTCGGCCGGCTTGATCACGATGGTGTTGCCGGCGGCGATCGCCGGGCCGACGTCGGTGACGAACATCGGGCCCGGGGCGTTCCACGGGATGATCGCGCCGACGACGCCGTAGGGCTCGCGGAGGGTGAGGCCCAGCGCGTCGGGGGTGTAGGTGGGCAGGGACAGGCCCTGCACCTTGTCGGCCTGGCCGGCGGTGAAACGCAGCTGCCCGGCCATGGGCGGCGGACCCCAGTGCGGGCGGCCGACCTCCTGGGACTCCAGGGCGTCGAGCTCGGCGATGTTCTCGTCGATCAGCGCGGCCCAGCGGAACAGCAGCGCGGCGCGGGCGGTGGCGTTGGTGTCGCGCCAGGCCGGGAACGCGGCCTCGGCGGCCCGGACGGCGGCGTCGACGTCGGCGGCGGTGCCGCGGGGCACGCGACCGAGGACCTCACCGGTCGCGGGGTTGATGACGTCGATGGTCTCGCCGCTGGCGGCCGGGACCCACTCACCGCCGATGAGCTGCGCGTTGTCGATGATCAGGGACGCACCCGCCGAGGGCGCAGGAGGAGCAATCGTCATGTCTGTGGTCCTCAGTGCTCGTGGATGATGACGCCGCGGATGTTCTTGCCGTCGAGCATGTCCTGGTAGCCCTGGTTGACCTCGTCGAGCTTGTAGGTCCGCGTGACCAGCTCGTCGAGCTTGAGCTTCCCGGAGCGGTACAGGCTGATCAGCCGCGGGACGTCGTGCAGCGGGTTGCAGCCGCCGAAGATGCCGCCCTGGATGCGCCGCTGGTAGCCGATGAACACACCCGGGTGCTCGTTGACCCAGCCGTTGCCGACGGCGGTGACGGTGACCTGCCCGCTCTTGCCGACCACCTGCAGGGCGTCGGCGATGACCTCGTCGTGCAGGCTGCCGACGGTGATGATGGCGTGGTCGGCCAGCTCGCCCCAGGTGGACTCGACGACGAAGTCGTGGGCCTCCTTGGCCGAGGCGAAGGTGTGGGTGGCGCCGAAGACGGTCGCCATCTCCCGCTTGAACTCCACCGGGTCGACGACGACCACGCGCTCCGCGCCGGCCAGCGCCGCGCCCTGGACGGCGTTGCTGCCCACGCCACCGGCGCCGTAGATGACCACGGTGTCGCCGGCCTTGACGCCGGCGAGGTGGACCGCGCTGCCCCAGCCGGTGGGGACGCCGCAACCGACGAGGGCGGCGATCTCGAACGGGATGTCGTCGGGGATCGGGATGACCGAGTACTCGCTGACCACGGCGTGCTGGGAGAAGGTGCCCAGGACGCACAGCCCGCCGAAGTCCTCGCCGTTCTGGTGGAAGCGGAAGGTGCCGTCGGGGAACTCGCCGGTCGAGGCGTTCTTGCCCTCGTCGCAGAGGTTCTGCCGGCCGGTGGAGCAGTAGCGGCACTTGCCGCAGGCGGGGATGAAGGAGCAGACGACGTGGTCGCCGACCTTCACCCGGGTGACGCCCTCACCGACGGCGTCGACGATGCCGGCGCCCTCGTGGCCGCCGACCACCGGGAAACGCATCATCGCGTCGCCCTTCTGGATGTGGTCGTCGGAGTGGCACATCCCGGCCGCCATGAACTTGATGCGGACCTCGTTGGCCTTGGGCTCGTCGAGTTCGAGCTCGGTGATCTCCCACGGCCGACCCGGCTCGCGGCAGACCGCGGCGCGCGTGGTCATGCTCATATGGGGCTCCTTCCCAGTACTGGACGTCGGCCGCAACGGGGTGCCCGGCAGGACGGCGACGAGGTCGACCGACCGTCGCGAGCTGCACGGGCGCGCTCCCCGGCCGCGGTCCACCATCCGTCCCGCGGGGTGGCGCGGACCACACCCCTTCCCCAGCACGGAAGACCACGCGGTGGTGGGCGGGACGGCGGCCCGCCACGTCCGGTGTGCGCCCCGTCTCCTTTCCGGGACGTGGAAGATGCGCTGCTGCCCGCCGGGCGCGGCTGCTGCACTCGTCGTGCTCGACCGACGTCGACCGCATCGGTCCGGTCGGTCCGGGATCCCCGCGCCACCCGGCGCCCCCCGTGTGGCCGCTCCCGGTCCACGAGCGAGCTCATCCGTGGAAGGACCCCTCCCCCGTGAAGGACCGCCAGTGATCGACAAGTTCCGCGAGGACATCCTGTCCGTCGTCGACGCCGTGCCCTCCGGTGCCTCGATCGCCGTCGGCGGCTTCGGCAGCTCCGGCCGGCCCGACGGCCTGCTCGACGCCCTGTGCGAGCTCGACCGCCGCGACCTGCACGTGTACGTCAACAACGTGGGTCACGACTTCACCGGCGTCGGCCGGCTGCTGCACGAGGGCCGCCTGCGCCGGGTGACGGCGTCCTTCCCGATCCTGCAGGAGTTCTACGACGAGTACTTCGCCGGCAAGGTGGAGCTCGAGCTGATCCCGCAGGGGACGCTCGCCGAGCGGCTGCGCGCCGGCGGCTCGGGCATCCCGGCCTTCTTCACGCCCTCGGGCGCGGGCACCATGCTCTCCGACGGCTCCTTCACCCTGCGCTACTCCCCCGACGGCGGCGTCGCCGAGCACGTGCCGGCCAAGGAGACGCGGCTGATCAACGGCCGGGAGTACGTGCTGGAGGAGGGCATCGTGGCCGACTTCGGGTTCGTGAAGGCCCACAAGGCCGACCGGAAGGGCAACCTGCGGTTCCGCCTGTCGGCGCGGAACTTCAACCCCATGGCGGGTATGTCCGGCCGGACCACCTTCGCCGAGATCGAGCAGCTGGTCGAGGTCGACGAGCTGCACCCCGACGACGTCCACCTGCCCGGCGTGTTCGTGGACGACGTGGTCATGACCACCGGCAAGGCCCCCGCCACCGAGGACACCGCCGCGACGACGAGGAAGGCCTCCTGATGACCGGCACCATCCCCGCCCCGGCCCCGGTCGTGGGCCGCACCCGCGAGGGCATCGCCGAGCGCCTCGCCCAGGACCTGCAGGACGGCTACGTCGTCAACCTGGGCGTCGGCATCCCGCTGCTGGTCCCGCGCTTCCTGCCCGCCGACAAGGAGGTCGTGCTCCACGCGGAGAACGGCGTCCTCGGGATCGGCGCGGAGGCCTCGCCGGAGGAGGCCGACCCGGACCTGACCGACGCCGGCAAGCAGCCGATCACGCTGATCAGCGGCGCGGCCATCACCGACTCCGCACTGTCGTTCGCGATCATCCGCGGCGGCCACCTGGACTGCACCATCCTCGGTGCGCTGCAGGTGTCGGCCTCCGGCGACCTCGCCAACTGGTACGTGCCGGGCAAGAACCCCGCCGTGGGTGGCGCGATGGACCTCGTCGCCGGCACCCCGCAGGTCTGGGTCGCGATGGAGCACGTCGACCGCAAGGGCCGGCCGAAGATCGTGCCCGAGTGCACGATGCCGCTGACCGGCAAGGGCGTGGTCACCCGCGTCTACACCGACCTGGCCGTCTTCCACGTCGTCGACGGCCAGCTCCGGCTGGTCGAGTGCGCCCCCGGCGTCACCCCCGACGACGTGCGCGCCCGCACCACCGCTCCCTACACCGAGCACCTGGCCGGCTGAGCCGGCCGTCGGACCACGGCCGGCCCCCGGCCCCGGGGGGGGGGGGGGGGGGGGGGGGGGGGGGGGGGGGGGGGGGGGGGGGGGGGGGGGGGGGGGGGGGGGGGGGGGGGGGGGGGGGGGGGGCGGGGGGGG
>NZ_JBJGZS010000056.1:0-4800 GCF_054050635.1 Geodermatophilus sp. SYSU D00079
GGCCGGAGGCGCTCCGCGCAGACCACCCCCCCCCCCCCCCCCCCCCCCCCCCCCCCCCCCCCCCCCCCCCCCCCCCCCCCCCCCCCCCCCCCCCCCCCCCCCCCCCGGGGTGGGTCAGGAGAGCGCGGCCTCCGCGACCGGCTCGGGGTGCCGCAGCGGGAACGGGCTCATGCCCCCGCCGTCGATCGGGATCGCCTGGGCGGTGATGTACCCGGCCTCGGGCGAGGCGAGGAAGGCCACCGCCGCGGCGACGTCCTCGGGCAGCCCGACCCGGCCGACCGGGATGTTGCGCCCGCGCGAGGCCAGCAGCGCCGCCTCATCGACGTCCGGACCGGAGCTGAGGAACGCCCGGCTGGTGCCCACCAGGCCCGGGCACAGCGCGTTCACGGTGATCCCCCACGGGCCCAGGTCCATCGCCAGGGCGCGGGTGAGCCCGATGACGCCGGCCTTGGACGCCGAGTACGGCCCGGAGAACGGCGCCGCGGTCAGCCCGGCCATCGAGGAGATGTTGACGATCCGGCCCGAGCGCTGGGCCCGCATGACCGGGACGGCGGCGCTGCTCATCAGCCACGGCCCGCGCAGGTTGACCGCGACCACCCGGTCGAACACCTCGACCGGGATGTCGGCGACGTCGGCGCGGTCGGGGCCCTGCGGCGCGGCGGCGTTGTTGACCAGGACGTCGAGCCGGCCGAACCGGTCGACCGCCTCGGCCACCATCCGCTGCGCGTCGGCCTCGACGGCGACGTCCCCGAGGACGGAGTGCGCCGTCCCGCCGCCGGCGGTGATGTCGGCGACCAGCGCCTCGACCCCGCCCCAGTCGGCCTTCCGGTCCTCCTGCTGGCGGTTGGGCACGCCGGTGGCCTGCAGGTCGGTGACGACGACGGCCAGCCCCTGGCCGGCGAGCCGCCGGGCGATCGCCTGCCCCATCCCGTCCGGTTTGCCGCAGCCGGTGACCAGGGCGACCCGCTGGGCGCTCACGTCGCGTCCCCGGCGGGCTTGGGCGGCTTGGGGCTGCTCGGGCCGCCGTCGACCGACAGGATCTGGCCCGACACCCAGCGGGCGCGGTCGCTGGCGAGGAAGAGGACCGCCTGGGCGATGTCCCAGGGGCTGCCCTCGGTGCCCAGCCCGGACCAGCCCCGGCGGATCGCGCGCATCTCCGGCGACATGTTGGCCGCGGCGAACGCGCCCCAGATCGCACCGACCTGCACGCAGTTCACGCGGATGCCGCGCTCGCCGAGGGTGTTGGCGGCGCCGACGGTCATGTTCTCCAGGCCGGCCTTGGCCAGGTTGTAGACCATGCCCGGGCCGCGGGCCCGGACGCCGACGGAGCTGATGTTCACGATCGCCGAGCCGCTGGGCAGCACCTCGACCGCGTGCCGGGTCATCTGCCAGGCGGTGGTCAGGTTGAGGTCCATCAGCTGGTGGAACCGCTCGGGGGTCACCTCGAAGATGCCCGCGCGGTCGCCGACGGCGACGTTGTTGACCAGGGTGTCGAACCCGCCGAACGAGCCGACGGTCTCCTCGACGGCCCGCTTGCACGCGTAGTCGTCGAGCAGGTCGGCGACGACGGCGATCGCCTTGCCGCCGTCGGCCTCGATGGCGTCGACGGTGCGCTGCGCCGCGGCGAGGTCCCGGTCCAGGACGGCCACCCGGGCGCCGTGGGCGGCGAACACCCGGCTGATGGCGTAGCCGACGCCGGGCTCCGTGGTGCTCTGCTGGCCGCCGCCGGTGACCAGGGCGGTCCGCCCGGTCATCCACGGCTCCCCGGCGTCCCCGAAGGGGTCGGTGAGGGACTCGCTGAACTCGGTCACTGCTGGCCTCCTGGAGGGGTGGTGCGGCCGACGACGGGCACCGAGCTCGCCGACCAGCCGGAGAAGACGCGGACCACCATCGAGATGCCGGCGTTGCGGGCGCCGGCGACGGCGATCGGCAGGGCCTCGGGGCCGCCAGTGGCGAACAGCCGGTCGAAGGCCTCGGGGTCGGTGCCGCCGTCGGCGAAGCGGACGCCGTTGTCGCCGACGCCGTCCTTGCCGACGCGGGCCAGGTCGGCCTTGCTCCTGCCGCAGCGCTCGACCAGCCACGCCCGGACGTCGGCCTTGCTCATCCCGGCCCCCGCCAGCATCTGCGCGTGCTCGGGGCAGAAGACGATGCCGGCCGGGTGGTGGCGGAAGATCGAGGCGCCGCTGCGGGAGATGGTGTCGGCGAAGTCGGCGAGCAGCTGCTCGGGGTCGGCGGTGTGCCGGTTGTCGACGTACTCGACGGTGCGGGTGAGCATCCCGGAGACCGCGGAGGTGCCGGCGGCGACGCCGCCCTCCACGGACAGCGGCTCCCAGGGGCTCTCCTCCTCGTTCTCCGCGAGGCAGACCTGCCAGCGGCCGGGCAGGCCCTGGGTGGCCTGCTCGAAGCCGTGCGGGACGACGCCGAGAGCGTTGCGCACCATCAGCCCGATGGTGCGGGCGATGGTCATGTTCGGCCGGAAGCCGGGGCCGAAGACGCCGCCGGCGGCGTTGAGGCCGAGCTCCTGGCGGACGGGGCCGTTGACGACCAGCAGCGGGGAGGGGCCGCTGGTGCTCTGCCAGCCGCCGCCCTGCGCCGACCGGTCGCGCTGGACCGCCTCCCAGGCCGCGATGACGACCGGGAAGTACTCCGGCAGGCAGCCGGCCATCGCGGCGTTCACGGCCGCGAGCTCGACGGTCACGCTGCGGTTGAGGTGCGGCAGGGTCCCGATGACCTCGTCGGGCGAGCGGTCGACGGTGGCGAGGAACCGGTCGACCAGCGAGCGGGTGGCCGGGACCAGCGGCAGCCCGTCGGACCAGCCCTGCGCGTAGCAGTGCTCGATCGCGGCCTGGGCGGCCTCGGGGTCGGCGTCCGGGACGACGACGGGGGCCTCGGCGACGCTCACGAGGCGGCCTTGTGCTGGGCGCCGGCGGCGGTCACGGTCGCGACGACCTGCGGCAGCAGCTGCCGGGCCCGCTCGCGGACGGCGTCGGCGTCGAGGATGGCCACCGGGTGCGCGGTGGTCAGGTACGCGTAGTCGGGCGCGCCCTGGACCTCGGCCATGCCGCTGGCGGTCGCGGTGAAGGCGTCCGAGCAGATGACCGCGGCCGGCACGCCGGCCCGCTCCAGCGCGATGCCGTCGGCGACGGCCGAGGCGCTGCAGGACCCGCAGTCCCCCACGCCGGTGAGCACGACGTCGCACTCCCGGACCAGCTCGGCCAGCTGCTCCTCGGGCAGGGGGAGGGCGAAGGCGGTCTTGGTGCGGCGCAGCACGGTCGCGGAGGCGCCGTGCTCGCTCTGCAGCAGGGCGGCGAGCTCGTCGAGCAGCAGCGCGGCGTTGTGCTTGGTGTTCTCCAGTAGGCCGAGCCGGACGCCGGTCAGGTCGGCGCGCCGCGGCGCCTGCGCGGTGGCGCCGATGCGCGTGGTCGTCTGCCCCGTGGGGTCGAGGATGTCGGCGAGGGTGGCCATCAGGCGGTTCCTCCCGGAGGGGTGGGGATCGGGTTCACGCGGCCTCGTGTCCTCTCGGCGGGTGGTCGCCGCCGGCGGGGCCCGGGGACCCCGGCCGACGTGCGGATCGCGGCTGGCGGACGGTCCCGCACCGGCCGGCTTCCCGAGCGGGAGGCGGTGACCGGGCTCACGCCGTCCTTGCCCGACCATCGTGTGCGGGGCCACACTCGGGCAGCGACGGCTCTTCCCTGGGGTGGAAGCCCGGCAGCGACCGGCCCGGTCGGCGGACGTGCTTGACACCACACCACCTGCCACCGCACAGTGACGCCGCCCACTTCGGTGTACGAGCCAACCAGATGTCGTGTGAAACGAAAGGGCGTGCCTTGGCAGCCAGCAGACCGTTGCCGTCGACCGCCACCGAGAGCCGGCCGGCCCGGCTGCCCACCGGCGGGGCCGCCACGGCCGCCGGGCGGGTCCTCGCCGTCCTGTCCGCCTTCGGACCGGCGCACCCCTCGCTCACCCTCAGCGAGATCAGCCGGCGGTCGGGGCTGACGCTCACCACGACCCACCGCCTGGTCGGCGAGCTGCGCCAGTGGGGCGGCCTCGAGCGGGCCGCCGACGGGCGCTACGCGATCGGGCTGCGGCTGCTGGAGCTCGGCGCCCTCGCCCCCCACGGGCTGCAGCTGCGCGAGCTGGCGCTCCCCTACCTCGACGACCTGCACCAGGCGACCCGGGCCAACGTGCACCTCGCCGTCCGGGACGGCTCCGACGGCGTGTACGTCGAGGCGCTGCGGGCCCGGGGCGCGGTGCAGGTCCTCAGCCGCCTCGGTGGACGGTGGCCGCTGCACGCCACGGGCACCGGGCAGGTGCTGCTGGCCTTCGCCGACCGGGAGGTGCAGGACGAGCTGCTGCAGGCCCCGCTCAAGCGGTTCACCGCGGACACCATCACCAACGTCGCCGAGCTGCGGCGGGTGCTGGCCGAGGTGCGGCGCACCGGTGTGGCCATCGCCGAGAACCAGCTGACCCCCGACGCGCTGGCCGTCGCCGTCCCCGTCCGCGGCCGGCGGGACGAGGTCGTGGCCGCCCTGGGCGTCACGGTGCAGCGGGGCACGGTGCAGAGCCACGCGCTGGTGCCCGCGCTGGCGGCCACGGCGCGCGGCATCTCGCGGGCCCTGGGCGCCCCCTCGGCCAAGCCCGAGGCCAGCGGCGCGCTGCGCACCTCCCGCTCCTCCGGCTGAACCGCCGCCGGCCGGGCTCCCCGGGCCCGGCCGGCACCGCACCGCACGGCGGAGGGGGGGGCGGGCGCCCCCCCGGGGGGGGGGGCCGGGGTGTTGTGGCCCCGGCCGCCGGCCCCCC
>NZ_JBJGZS010000057.1:0-4344 GCF_054050635.1 Geodermatophilus sp. SYSU D00079
TGTCCGAGGCGGCGCAGGGTTCCGGTCAGATCGCGGAGAACATCACCGGCGTCTCGGCCGCGGCCGGGTCGACGACCCAGGCGCTGACCCAGACCCGCACCGCCGTCGACGAGCTGTCCCGCATGGCGTCGGACCTGCGCACCAGCGTCTCGCGGTTCACGTACTGACCCGATCCCCTCTCCACGACGGAGCGCCCGGCCGGTTTCCGGCCGGGCGCTCCGTCGCATCCCGCACCATTTCCTGGATGTCGACAAGGCGCTGCGGGGAATGCGCTGACCGATTTTTCGGGGTGGATGGGCGACTTCCTGGTCTCTTAGCGTTGAGACACTTGGCGGGAATGCCGACGATGTCGGTGCACTCCCCATTCCCCAGGACAAGAGGACATCCACCCATGGCCGTTCTGAACGCCGGAGCACCCACCCGGCACTGGTACCGCGACCGCGGTGTGCGCACCCGCGTCTTCGGCCTGACCGTCGTCCTGCTCCTGGGCGTGCTGGCATCCACCCTGAGCGGCATGCTGAACGGCAACCGCACCGACGCGCTCAACGAGCGGGTCGACCGGGCGGTGGCGGTGCAACAGCAGCTGGAGCAGGCTCGCTACGACCTCCTGTGGGCCGCCAACTGGCAGAACATCACCGCGTGGAAGGCCCGGGTGGACGGCGGCGCCGTCGCGGCCGATCCGAACGGGGACAACGTCGCCGCCTACCGGGACGGCGCGGCCGGCTTCGAGGAGCTCTTCGCCCTCGACCGCACCCTCCTCGACCAGCAGGGCCGCGACAGCCTCGACGTGATCGAGCAGAACTGGTCGGCGATGAGCGACTACAACGACCAGATCTTCGGGCTGTGGGCGCAGGGCCGCCTCGACGAGGGCGACGCCCTGTCCACCGGCGACAAGTGGGACGTCTTCTACGTACTGGACCAGGCGATGACCGACCTGGTGGACTCTGTCGACCGTCTGGTCGCCGGCGCCCGCGCCGACGCGCGGGACGCCGGCGAGCGCACCGTGACGATCGCCGCCCTGACCGCGCTGCTCACCGTGCTCGCCGGCCTGGGCCTGGCCACCGTCGTCTCCCGGGGCCTGGCCCGCGGCGTGCGCGAGGTGCGCGACGGGCTGGTGCGCCTGGCCGACGGGGACCTGACCGTCCGGCTGCCCGTGCGCGGTCGCGACGAGACCGGCCAGATGGCCGCGGCGCTCAACGATGCTGCGGCGCAGATGACGCGGACCGTCTCCGGCATCGTCACGTCAGCGGACGCCGTCGCGGCCTCGTCGGAGCAGCTCAGCGCCTCCGCGGCGGAGATCTCGGCGTCGGCGGAGGAGACCTCCGCGCAGTCCGGTGTGGTCGCGGGCGCGGCGGAGGAGGTCAGCCGCAGCGTGCAGACGGTGGCCGCCGGTGCGGAGCAGATGGGGGCGAGCATCCGGGAGATCGCGACGAACGCGGCGGAGGCCAGCCAGGTGGCGTCCCGGGCGGTGTCGGCGGCGGAGACCACCACGGCGACCGTGGCGAAGCTGGGGGAGTCCAGCGCCGAGATCGGCAACGTGGTGAAGGTGATCACGAGCATCGCCGAGCAGACGAACCTGCTGGCCCTGAACGCGACCATCGAGGCGGCGCGTGCGGGGGAGGCGGGCAAGGGCTTCGCGGTGGTCGCGAACGAGGTCAAGGAGCTGGCGCAGGAGACGGCCAAGGCGACCGAGGACATCGCGCGGCGGGTGCAGGCGATCCAGGGCGACACCGGTGCGGCGGTGACCGCGATCGGGGAGATCTCGCAGATCGTGGCGCAGATCAGCGACCGGCAGACCACGATCGCCAGCGCGGTGGAGGAGCAGACCGCGACGACGAACGAGATGTCGCGGTCGGTGTCCGAGGCGGCGCAGGGTTCCGGTCAGATCGCGGAGAACATCACCGGCGTCTCCGGCGCGGCGGAGGCCACGACCCAGGCGCTGACCCAGACCCGCACCGCCGTCGACGAGCTGTCGCGGATGGCCGCGGAGCTGCGCGCCGGCGTCGCCCGCTTCACCTACTGACCGCCGGGGCCGAGGCCCGCGGAGGTAGCCGGACGGGACGCCGGGGGGAACACCCACCGGCGTCCCGTCCGCCATTTCCACGGCATCCCGGTGAATGGGGTGACAAGGCGCCGTGTCGACTCCGCGGAATGGTCAGCGGGATCTGTGTCGCATTCCGCGCGACACGTCCCAGGAAACGGGCTGTTGCGGATCCGGAACGTGTCTACCCTCTTCCCGGAAATGCCCGCACCACCGTTCCGTCGTGTGGCGCTCCGCGGCGACGCCGGACCCAGGCGCCGCTCCCCACCTCGCACTCCCTGGAGTTCCACGATGTCCACCGATGTCCTGCCCGCTCCCTCCCGTGACCGCGGTCGCGGCGCCACGGACGACGGGCGCGCCGCTCGCTCCTGGTGGTGTGACCGCGGGGTCGGCATGGAGGTGTTCACCGCGGTGCCCGCCGCCGTCGACGAGCTGTCACGGATGGCCGCGGAGCTGCGCACCGGCGTCTCCCGCTCCACCTACTGAACCCGCCGCACGGCCAGACCCGAGGGATCCCCATGAACGTCTCCCCGTCCCCACGCCGGAGCGGCTGGTTCGCCGACCGGCCGATCGCCGTCAAGATCCTGTCGATCCTGTCGTTCAGTGCCGCCGTCGGCGTGCTGCTGTGCGCCGTGGCCGTCGGGCGGATCAGCGCGCTCGACGACAGCCAGCGGGACATGTACGAGGGCAGCGTGGTCGCCTTCTCCGACCTCGACGCCGCCCAGGCGACCTACGAGTCCGTACGGCAGGGCTACACCGCCTACTTCCTGGCCGACCCGCCCACCCGCACCGCGCTGAAGTCGCGCCTCGCCGAGGGGAAGGCGCAGCTCGCGGAGCAGCTGGACGGCTACGCCGGGATCACCGAGCACCCCGACCGGTTCGCCGCCCTCCGGGCGGACGTCGAGGGCTACCTGCAGGTGAGCGACGGCCGGCTGGTCGCCGCCCTGGACGCCGGGGACACCCGCACGGCCGCTGCCACCGCAGCAGGCCCCCTGGTGGCGGCACAGGACGCCGTGACCGCGGCCTTCACCGACCTGCGGACGGTGCTCCGCGACGAGGCCGACGCCCAGGCGCGACAGGGGGCCGACGAGGCGTCGCGGGCCATGACCACCCTGTGGGTCGTCCTCGCGGTGAGCGTGGGCATCGGGCTGGCGCTGGCGCTGGTCGTCGTCCGTCAGATCGTGGCGACCGTCCGCTCGGTGCAGCGGTCGGTCGACGCCCTGGCCGCCGGCGACCTGACCGTCACCCCGGAGGTGACCTCCCGGGACGAGCTCGGGCGGATGGCGCAGTCGCTGGCCACGGCGCAGGGCACGCTGCGCGAGGTGCTCGCCTCGGTGGCGTCCTCCGCGGACGCGGTGGCGGCGTCCTCCGAGGAGCTGGGCGCGTCGTCGGCGGAGATCTCGGCGTCGGCGGAGGAGACCTCCGCCCAGTCCGGCGTGGTGGCCGGCGCGGCGGAGGAGGTCAGCCGGAACGTGCAGACGGTGGCCGCCGGTGCCGAGCAGATGGGGGCGTCGATCCGGGAGATCGCGCACAACGCGAACGAGGCGGCGAAGGTGGCCGCGGCGGCGGTGACCGAGGCGGAGGCGACGACGGCGACGATCACCAAGCTCGGCGACTCCTCCCGGGAGATCGGCGACGTCGTCAAGGTGATCACCTCCATCGCCGAGCAGACCAACCTGCTGGCACTCAACGCGACCATCGAGGCCGCGCGGGCCGGCGAGGCGGGCAAGGGCTTCGCGGTGGTGGCCAACGAGGTCAAGGAGCTGGCGCAGGAGACGGCCAAGGCCACCGAGGACATCGCCGCCCGCGTGCAGGCCATCCAGGGCGACACCTCGGGTGCCGTGGCCGCGATCGGGCGGATCAGCGAGGTCATCGGGCAGATCAACGACTTCCAGCTGACCATCGCCTCCGCGGTGGAGGAGCAGACCGCGACCACCAGCGAGATGTCGCGCTCGGTGTCCGAGGCCGCGGGTGGCTCCCGGGAGATCGCCGCCAACATCACCGGGGTCTCGGCGGCGGCCGGCTCGACGACGCAGGCGCTCACCCGCACCCGCAGCAGCGTCGACCGGCTGACGGGCATGGCCGCCGACCTGCGCACGGCGGTCACGCGCTTCACCTACTGAGCGCCGGGGCCGGCCGGGCCTCTCGCCCGCCCCGTCGGCCCTGGAGGACTCCCCGCGAACGGGGGGGGGGGGGGGGGGGGGGCGGGGCCCCCCCCCCCCCCCCCCCCCCCCCCCGCGCCGCGCGTCCCCCCCCCCCCCCCCCCCCCCCCCCGCCGGGCCGCCCGCCGCACACCGCCCAAC
>NZ_JBJGZS010000058.1:0-4255 GCF_054050635.1 Geodermatophilus sp. SYSU D00079
CCCCCCCCCCCCCCCCCCCCCCCCCCCCCCCCCCCCCCCCCCCCCCCCCCCCCCCCCCCCCCCCCCCCCCCCCCCCCCCCCCCCCCCCCCCCCCCCCCGTCGACGCGTGCGCTCACAGCGTCGGTGACCAGAGCTCCACGTGGGAGGACACCGCCGGGAAGGCCACGAACAGCAGCAGCGCCGCCACGGCCAGGGCCAGGAGCAGGGCGGTGACCGCCCGGGTCCCGGTGCTCCCCGGGAGGTGGCGCCAGATCCACGAGTACACGCTCAGACCTCCTCGAGCGCCGCCGGCCCCTCCGGCGACTCGGCCTTGGCCACCGAGCTCTCCAGCTCCCCGTGCACCACCAGGCGCTGCTCGGTGGAGAACTTGGGGTGGCAGGTCGTCATGGTGAGCACCGCCCCGGTCGCCTCCCCGTTCATGGGACCCCAGGGGGTGGGTGCGACGACGCTGCTCTCGCTCGGGTCGACGACGGTCGTGGTCGTCACCCGGTAGACGTGCCAGGTGTCCGCGGTCTCCACGACGACGGGGTCCCCGGGCTCCAGGACGTCGAGGGCGATGAACGGGCTGCCGCGGCCGACGCGGTGGCCGGCCATGGCGAAGTTCCCCTGCTCGCCCGGCATCGCGGTGCCCACGTAGTGCCCGGGGCCGTCCTCGAGCTCGTCGGGGTCGGTGCCCTCGACGACCGCCCGCTCCCAGTCCGCCCCGAAGCGGGGGATGTGCAGGAAGGCGAAGGCCTCGCCGAAGTCGGGCTCGGGGTCCGGGGACGGCGTGGACCACTCCTCGCGGAGGTCCTCGGACACCTGCTCCTGGGCCCGGTCACTGAACAGGTCGGTGATCCAGATCTCGTAGGCGACGTAGAGCAGCATCACGGCCCCGACCGTGATCGCGAGCTGGCAGAGCCCGCGGAAGGACGTGCGGATCACCGGTCCCCCTGTCCCGATGGAGTGCGTCCCGCCCGCCGGTGCCGGCGGGCGGGACGCGGGTGCTGTCGGTCAGGAGGCCGAGCCGGCCTTGCGGCGGCGGCTCACGACCAGGCCGGCGCCACCACCGGCGAGGACCAGACCGCCGATGGCGGCCATGCCCAGCACGTTGGCGCCGGTGTTCGGCAGCGGAGCGCCGTACTCGGTGGGCTCGATCGGGTCGGTCGGGTCGGTCGGGTCGGTCGGGTCGCCCCCGCCGTTGCCCGGGACGGTGACGGTGATCGCGAGCTCGGTGGTGAACGAGCCGCCGAGGTCGTCGACGACGGTGAGCTTCACGGTGTAGTTGCCCGAGGTGGTGTAGGTGTGCGTCGCCGTGGCGCTGCCCGCGGCCGGGGCGGTGCCGTCACCGAAGTCCCAGGTGTGGCTCACGATCTCGCCGTCGGCGTCGTCGGTCACGGCGCTGAAGGTGTAGGCCGCACCGTCGTTGGCGGAGGTGAAGCTCGCCGTCGGCAGCTGGTTCTCCGGGTCGGGGTCCGGGTTCCCGTTGCCGGAGCCGGAGCCGAACACGAAGTCGTTGCAGCCGAAGGTCATGCCGTGCACGACGGCGTCGGCGTCGGGCGAGTAGACGATCTGGAAGCCCATCGTCTGGATGACGGCGTTCGGGTAGGCGGCGCTGATGTCGACCAGCGTCGCCTCGTCGACGGCCTCGGAGGCGTTCGGGTCGATCTCGGTCAGGGGCACCTCGCTCCACCAGGTGTCGGCCGGGTCGCCCGTGGCGGGCTGGAAGTACACCAGCCAGGAGGGCAGCGCCCCACTGCCGTCGAGGTCCACCCACATCTCGTAGGTCGGGTGGTTGGCGAGGGGCTGGCCGGCGGCCTGGGTGACGTCCAGGGCGTAGTTCGACGGCGCGGTGGCCTGGGCCAGCGGGATGCCGAGCCCGTCCATGAAGTAGCCGGTGTAGGCGGAGTCCGTCGCGTCGGTCGTCATGTGCAGGCCGTCGGCCACCATCGTGGCGTTGCCGCCGTCGCCGAAGCCGGAGAGGCCGCCGTCGAAGATCGTGTCCAGCTGCTCCATGCTGGTGATCTCCGTGACGCCACAGGAGTTGGCGAGGGCCGCGCCGGGCGCGACCGCGCTGACGAGTGCGAACGTGCCGAGCCCCATGGCCCCGGCGGTGAACAGGCTGGTGGTGCGCTTCATGGTGGACCCCCGCGATCGGATGGACGGATTCCCCTGGAGCGGATGGCCGCTCCTTCCGTGCTCCGACTCTCACGGCGAGCGGGGGTGGGGGGACACCCCCCGTTTCGCCCCCTGGAGCTCCCCATCCTGTGGGGACGTCCGGTCGTGTCGTCACCGCGGGTGAGGTGTCGGCGGACCCAGCGCGATCGGCGTCCACCCGTTCGGGGGGTCCGTCCCCGGACCGGCGCGTCCGGGCCCCTGATCTCGCGGAACGCCGATGAGCCCGGGCTCCGGGCGACGTCCTAGGAGGAGACGGCGGCCGGCCGGGCCGCCCCACCCCGGGAGGCACCCGTGCGACCACTCGTCGTCACCACGTTCCTGACCATGGACGGCGTCGTGCAGGCGCCGGGAGGCCCGGGCGAGGACCCCTCCGGCGGCTTCGCCCACGAGGGCTGGCTGGTGCCCCACTTCGACGACGACCTCGGCGCCCAGATGGAGGAGTGGTTCACCGGCGCCCAGGACTTCCTGCTCGGCCGCGGGACCTACGAGATCTTCCACGCGTCCTGGCCGCAGATGCGCGACGAGAGCAGCGCGGTCGCGACCGGCCTCAACGACAAGACCAAGTACGTCGCCTCCCGCACCCTCACCTCGGTGGAGTGGGAGACCGCCCGCCTGCTCGACGGTCCGGTGCCCGACGCCGTCCGGGCGCTCAGGGCCGCCGACGGCGGCGAGCTGCAGGTGCACGGCTCGCCGGGGCTGGTGCAGACGCTGCTGCGGGAGGACCTCGTCGACGAGCTGCGGCTGGTGGTGTTCCCGGTGACGCTCGGGCAGGGCAAGCGGCTGTTCGGCGACGGGACGATCCCGCGGGCCTGGCGGCTGACCGCGTTCCGGGTGACCGGCTCCGGCGTCCTGGTCGCCACCTACCAGCGGGCCGGGGAGGTGGAGACCGGCTCCGTGGGGCCCGAGTACGAGCAGTGACACACCCGGGAAGGGCAGCGGCCCGCGACCGGTTGCTCAGGGCAACACCACCTGAGAGGTCTGTCCATGAGCATCCCGCTGTCCATCCTCGACCTGGCGCCGATCGCCCGTGGGGCGACCGCGGCCGACAGCATCGCCGCGAGCGTCGCGCTCGCCCAGCGCGCGGAGCAGACCGGCTACCGCCGCGTCTGGTACGCCGAGCACCACAACATGCCGACGATCGCCTCCTCGGCGACCAGCGTGCTGATCGCGCACGTCGGCGCGCACACGTCGTCCATCCGGCTCGGCGCCGGCGGCGTGATGCTGCCCAACCACTCGCCGCTGACGATCGCCGAGCAGTTCGGCACCCTCGACGCGATGTACCCCGGGCGGATCGACCTCGGGCTGGGCCGCGCCCCCGGCTCGGACCAGAACACGATGTACGCCCTGCGCCGCGACCCGCACTCGGCCGACCGGTTCCCGCAGGACGTCCTCGAGCTGCAGGCCTACCTGGCCGGCTCGACGCGGGTCCCCGGCGTCGACGCGATCCCCGGCAAGGGGTCGAACGTCCCGCTCTACGTCCTCGGCTCCTCGATGTTCGGCGCCACCCTGGCCGCCGCGCTCGGCCTGCCGTACGCCTTCGCCTCGCACTTCGCCCCCGCGATGCTCGAGCCCGCGGTGGAGGCCTACCGGCGCGAGTTCAAGCCCTCGGAGCAGCTGGACGCCCCGTACGTCATCGCCGGGGTGAACGCGGTCGCCGCCGACACCCGTGCCGAGGCCGAGGCCGCGTACGCCGCCGTCCGCCGGACCCTCGCCGTCGGCCTGTTCGGCCGCGGCCGGTCGCTGTCGGACGACGAGGCCCAGCTGCTGCTCGACGGCGGCGCGGGCCTGCACGTGGACACGATGCTCACCCACACCGCCGTCGGCACGCCCGCCGAGGTGCGCGAGTACCTCACCGGCTTCGCCCGGTCGGTCGACGCCGACGAGCTGATCGTCGCCCACCAGTTCCCCGGCACCGAGGGCCGGCTGCGCTCGGTCGAGCTCACCGCCGAGGCGATGTCGCTCGTCGCCGCCTGAGGCCGGTCGGCCCGTGGCGGGCCGGTCCCGGGGGGGGGGGGGGGGGGGGGGGGGGGGGGGGGGGGGGGGGGGGGGGGGGGGGGGGGGGGGGGGGGGGGGGGGGGGGGGGGGGGGGGGGGGGGGG
>NZ_JBJGZS010000059.1:0-4046 GCF_054050635.1 Geodermatophilus sp. SYSU D00079
CCCCCCCCCCCCCCCCCCCCCCCCCCCCCCCCCCCCCCCCCCCCCCCCCCCCCCCCCCCCCCCCCCCCCCCCCCCCCCCCCCCCCCCCCCCCCCCCGGCTCAGCCCAGCGCGCCGGTGAGCAGCGCGCCCGCCCCGGGGATCGCGGGCGCGTGCCCGAGCGCCCGGAGCACCTCGTAGGTGGTCGCGGTGGCGGCGGTGACGACCGGCAGCCCGAGCTCGTCCTCGACGGTCTGGACGGCGGCCAGCGAGGGCATCTGCACGCAGGCCGAGAGCACGATCGCCTCGGCACCCTCCCGCCGCAGCCCGCGGGCGATCTCCGGCAGCCGGCCGGGGTCCAGCCGCCCGACCGCGAGGTTGTCGGGCACCTCGAGGGCGATCGCATCGAGCACCTCGACGCCCTCCCCCTCCACGTACTCGCGCACCAGCCGGGTGAGCGGCGCCATGTACGGCGTCACCATCGCGACCCGGTGCACGCCGATGCCGCTGAGGGTGCGCACCAGCGCACCGGCGCTGCTGACGACCCCCGCCGGGTGCCCGTTGGCGCGCGCCGCCTCGCCGATGACCTGCTCGGACTCCTTGTGCGCGCCGGGCCCCTGGGCCATCACCGCGACCAGGCAGGCGTAGGCGATGACGTCGACGTCGGCGTCGGAGACCGCGACCGCGCAGTCGGCCGCCTTGCCGACCATCGCGGCCAGCTCCTCCTTCGTCACCTGCTTCATCGCCGCGCGGGCCGAGTGGAAGGTGTAGCGGTGCCCGGTGGCCTCGGTCTGCCGGCGGAAGAGCTCCGGCAGCTCGGTCTCCATCGTGGTGTTGGAGCTCGGCACGATCAGCCCGATGCGCGAGGCGTCCGGGGAGCCGGGTGCCGGCGACGCCTCGCAGGCGGCCGCGTCGGTGGTCAGGTCGGTGCTCATCAGTAGCCGTCTCCTCCGTCGGGCAGGTCCCCGGGGGTGGGGTCCAGGTGGGTGTCGAGGTGGTCCGCCCGGCCGGTGAGCTCCCGCCAGACCGCCTCCGGTGTGATCGGGAGGCTGGAGAGCTCCACCCCGTGGTCGGCGAGCGCGTCGCAGATCGCGTTGGCCACCGCTGCGCCGGGCGGGATGGTGCCGGCCTCCCCCACCCCGCGGACGCCGAAGGGGGTGACCGGGGAGGCCACCTCGGTGTGCAGCAGTTCCAGCGGCGGCAGGTCGGCCGCCGTGGGGACGAAGTAGTCGACCATCGAGCCGTTGACCAGTTGTCCGGTCTCCGCGTCGTAGCGCAGCTCCTCGGTCAGCGCCGCGCCGAAGCCCTGCGCCAGCGCACCCCGGATCTGGCCCTCGACGACGATGGGGTTCACCACCGTCCCGGCGTCGTGCACCATCACGAACCGCTCGACGGTGAACTCCCCGGTCCCCGGGTCGACCGACACCAGCGCCGCGGCCGTCCCGAAGGAGTAGGCGGCGTCGGAGGGCTCGAAGTGGGAGGTGGCCTCCAGCCCCGGGTCCTCCCCGGGCGGGATCCCCTGGCCGGTGATCGCGGCGGTGAAGACCTCGGCGAGGCGGACCTCCACGCCCGGGACGTCGCGGTGGCGGACGACGGAGCCGGCGATCTCCAGGTCGGCCGCATCGGCGTCGAGCTTGCCCGCGGCCAGCCGCAGCGTCTTGCGGGCCAGCTCCTCGGCGGCCTCCTTCAGCGCCCCGGCCGCGGCGATCATCGTGCGGGACGCGAACCCACCGGTGTTCAGCGGCGAGATGGCGGTGTCCCCGGCGTGCACCCGGACCAGGTCGTACCCGATGCCGAAGACGTCGCTGACCACCTGGGCGAACGCGGTCTCGCTGCTCTGCCCCATCGAGGAGACGCCGGTGTAGACGTCGATGCCGCCCGACCGGTTGGCCCGCAACGTGACGCTCTCGTGCGCACCGAACTGGGAGCCGCGGTTGGCCAGGAACCGGGCACTGGCGTAGCCGGTGCGCTCCACGAAGGAGGAGAACCCGATGCCGACCAGCCGCCCGTCGGCGCGGGGCACCCGCGGGGCGTCGCGGTGGTCGGCCCAGCCGATGGCCTCCGCGGCCATCCGCAGGCAGCGCTCGTAGTCCCCGCTGTCGTAGACCGCACCGGTGGGGTTGCGCCACGGCAGGTCCGACTGCTTGACCATGTTGGCCGCGCGGAGCTCCACCGGGTCCAGGTCCAGCTTCCGGGCGAGGGTGTCCATCAGGCGCTCGTACGCGAAGTTGACCTCCGGCTGCCCGTACCCCCGGTAGGCCCCGATCGGCGTCTTGTTGGTCAGGGTGACCCGGCGCTCGGTGTACCCGTCCTCGACGCGGTAGGGGCCGTTGAACACCACGCTGGACAGCTGCGCGGACCCGAAGGGGGAGTTCCACCCGCCGATGTCGGTGGCGTAGACGTTGGTCATGGCCAGGATCCGGCCCTCGGCGTCCGCGGCGATCCGGTAGTCGTGCACCGACTCGCGGGCGTGCGTGGAGGCGCGGAAGTGCTCGGCGCGGTCCTCGGTCCACTTCACCGGCCGGCGCAGCGCCATGGCGTGCAGGCAGGCCAGCACGTCCTCCGGGAAGACCCCGAGCTTGAGGCCGAACCCACCCCCGACGTCGGAGGCGACGACCCGGATGTCGCTCTCCTGCAGCCGCAGCACCTCGGCCAGCGACTTGCGGATCAGGTGCGGCACCTGCGAGGAGATGTGGACGGTGAGCTCCCGGGCCCCGGGCCGCCACTCGGCGACGACGGCGCGGGTCTCCATCGGCAGCGCGGTGACCCGGTTGATGCGGAACCGGCCCTCGACCACGACGTCCGCCTCGGCCATCCGGGCCTCGGGGTCGCCACTGCCGTCGGAGTTGGCCGCCAGCAGGTTCGAGTCCAGCACCGACGGGTGCAGCACGGGCGCACCCGGCTCCAGCGCGGCGAGGACGTCGACCACGTGCGGCAGCGGCTCGTAGTCCACGTCGACCAGCTCGAGGGCGTCCTCGGCCAGGTGACGGCTGGTGGCCACCACGCTCACCACCGGCTGGCCCTCGTGGGTGGCGACGTCCCCGGCCAGGGCGTAGTACGGCAGCTGGGGTGCGCCGGGCACCGGGCGGAGCACCGGCAGTGGCTCGGTGGCGGCCCGCACCTGCTGCCCCACCAGCACGTGCATGACGCCGTCGAGCTGCTCGGCGGCGGAGGTGTCCACCCGCAGCACCCGCGCGTGGGGGTACGGGCAGCGCAGCACCGCCATGTACAGCACCCGGGCCGGCTCGACGTCGTCGGTGAACCGGCCGTCGCCGCGCAGCAGCCGGTCGTCCTCCTTGCGGGGCGTCGACGTCCCGATCCCACCGGGTTTCGGGCCGGTCTGGACGGGAGGAGCGGGGCGCTCCACCGTGGTCATGGCGTCACCTCCGGCGACGGGTCGGCGTCCTCGGCGCGCTGGGGGTGTTCGGCGAACCACCGCTCGATCGCGGTGACGACGTTCTCGTAGCCGGTGCAGCGGCAGAGCACGCCGGCGACCTCCTCCCGGATCTCCTCCCGGGACGGGCGGCCGCGGCCCTGCTGGCCGAGCGCGGTCGCCGTCATCAGGAACGCGGGGGTGCAGAAGCCGCACTGGAGGGCGTGCTCCTCCTTGAACGTCTGCTGCAGCGGGTCGAGCCGGTCGTCCACCGCCAGCGACTCGACCGTGCGCACGCTGCGGCCGTCGAGCTGGCAGGCCAGCATGAGGCAGGACTTCACCGCCTCCCCGTCGACGACGACCGTGCACATGCCGCACGAGCCCTGCTCGCAGCCGACGTGCGTACCGGTGAGGCCCAGCCGCTGGCGCAGGAAGTCGGCCGCGTGCAGCCGGGGCGGCACGGTGGCGGTGACCTCCTGGCCGTTGACGGTGGTGGTCAGCGCGACGAGCGGCTCGACCCCGGCCTCGGGGGCGAGGCTCATCGGCGGTTTCCCGGGCGCATCTCGGGCACGGTGAGCTCGCCGGCGTCGACGATGAGGGCGTCGTCGAGGTAGAGGCTGCAGCCGCGCATCGGGATGTCGAAGTGGCAGGGGGTGTCGTTGGGGCCGCCGAGTTCGTTGTTGGGGCCGATGGAGA
>NZ_JBJGZS010000060.1:0-3711 GCF_054050635.1 Geodermatophilus sp. SYSU D00079
CCCCCCCCCCCCCCCCCCCCCCCCCCCCCCCCCCCCCCCCCCCCCCCCCCCCCCCCCCCCCCCCCCCCCCCCCCCCCCCCCCCCCCCCCCCCCCGGCCGGATCAGAAGGGGTAGGCCGGCAGGTCGCCGCGCAGGGTGACCCACTGGGTCTCGGTGAAGGCCTCGATGTTGGCCTGCGGGCCGCCGTGGCGGGAGCCGGTGCCCGAGGCCCCGACGCCGCCGAAGGGCGCCACCGCCTCGTCGTTGACCGTCTGGTCGTTGATGTGCACCAGGCCCGAGGGGATCCGCTCGGCCAGCTGCAGGCCGGCGTAGACGTCGCGGGTCAGGATGCCCAGGCTCAGGCCGTACTCGGTGCCGGCGGCGAGCGCGGCGACCTCGTCGAGGCTGGAGAACGCCGTCACCGGCGCGACCGGGCCGAAGATCTCCTCGGCGTAGGCCGGGGCGTCGACCGGGACGTCGCCGAGCACCGTGGGCCGGTAGAACAGGCCCTCGAAGGTGCCGCCGGTGCGCACCGTGGCGCCGCCGTCGACCGAGGCGGTGACCAGGCCGTGCACCCGGTCGCGCTGGCCGGCGTCGATGAGCGGGCCCAGCGCGACCTGCTCCCGGAACGGGTCGCCGACCGGCAGCTTCTCGACCTTCTCGGTCAGGACCGCCGTGTACTCCTCGGCGATCGACTCGTGCACCAGGTGCCGGCTGGTGGCCATGCAGATCTGGCCGGAGTGCGAGAACGTCCCCCACGCGCCGACCGACGCCGCGGCGGTCACGTCCACGTCGGGCAGCACGATCAGCGCCGAGTTCCCGCCCAGCTCCAGGTGGGCCCGCTTCAGGTGCTGCCCGGCCAGGGACCCGACGGCGCGACCGGCCCGGGTCGAGCCGGTGAAGGCGATGATCCGCACCGCCGGCTCCACGACCAGCGCCTCGCCCACGTCGGCACCGCCCGGCAGCACCTGGAACACCCCGGCCGGCAGCCCGGCCTCCTCGAACACCCGCGCGAACACCGCACCCCCGCAGATCGCGGTGCGCGGGTCGGGCTTCAGGACCACCGCATTGCCCAGCGCCAGCGCCGGGGCGATCGCCCGGATCGCCAGGATGGTCGGCACGTTGAACGGCGCGATCACCCCGACCACGCCGGCCGGCACCCGGCGGGCGAAGGACAGCCGCGGCGCGCCGGTGCGCAGCAGCTCGCCATAGGGGTGGCTGGGCAGCGCGGCCGCCTCGTAGCACTCCGCGGCGGTGGTGTGCACCTGGAAGTCCCCGAACGGCTGGATCGCGCCGGACTCCCGGGCCAGCCAGCCCTTGATCTCCTCGGCGTGCGCCTCCAGCAGCTCCCCGGCCCGGCGCAGCACCCGCGCCCGCTGCTCGTAGGGCAGCGCCGCCCACGCCCGCTGGGCGGGGACCGCGCGCTCGGCCGCGGCGGACACGTCCTCCGGCGTCGCCCTCCCCACCGGGGCGATGACGTCCCCGGTCGCCGGCTCCACGGCGTCGTAGGTGCCGCCCGACCCGTCGGTCCAGGCCCCCGTCCAGACCTTGCCGTGCCACGCGCCGTCGTCCAGCAGTGCCATTCCTCGTTCTCCCGTCCCGGCCGCCGGTGCGGCCCGACACCCAGGTTACTAGCGGGTAACCCAGCCCATCTCGCCCCACTGCGTGGTGAGGTCCTCACCCCTGGTGCCGGGCGCGCCGGCACACCCCCAGGGACGGACCCGTCCGCCCCCACGGTTGGGGGCATCCGAGCGGGTGAACGCGGAACTAGCTTCGGGTCCCGTCGCGGCCGGCACGGCCGCCCCGCCCCGGCCGCCGAGGTCGGGGTCCACCCGAACACCGCCGATCCCCGCGAGCGGAGAACCCCATGCGCAAGACCATCATCGCCGCCGGCTCCTTCGCCCTCCTCCTGGGCAGCGCCACCGCCGCATCCGCGCTCCCCCCGGGCAGCGACCCGCCGGACCACGTCGTCGTGGCCGGGGGCCTGGACAACCCCCGTCAGCTCGCCTGGTCCGGCCGCACCCTGCTGGTGGCCGAGAGCGGGCAGGGTGGGGAGGACTGCGCGCCGCCCGCGCCCGAGGCGCCCCCCGCCGCGGCGCCGGTGGTGGAGGACCCGGCCGTCGACGCGCCGGTCACCGACGCCCCCGTCACCGACGCGCCGGCCATCGACGCCCCCGCGACCCCCGGCGACGACGACGGCACCGCCGACCAGGGGCCGGGCGACACCCCGGTCGCCCCGGACCCGACGACCGACGACACCACGACCGACGGCACCCCGGCGGACGGCACCGCCACCGACGACACGGCCGGCGCGGCCGCCGTCGAGGTGTGCGAGGGCCCGACCGGGGACATCTCCGCCATCGAGCGCCCCGGCCGCACCGAGGACGGCGAGGCCGAGGCGGTCGTCGACGGCCTGTACTCGGTGGAGAGCCCCGAGGGAGCCGTCGGTCCGGCCGGCGTGGCCGCGACCGACCGGGACGACGTCCTGCTGATCGCCCAGGGCGAGCTCAGCCCGGACGCCCTCGCGGGGGACACCGACGACGCCCTGGCCGCGACGCAGGAGCACCTGCTCGTCAGCGACGACGGCGTGGTCCGGCCGTGGGTCGACCTCGGGCAGGCCGAGGCCGACCAGGACCCCGACGGCAACGGCGTGGCCGACAGCAACCCCAACGCCGTCCTGTTCGTCGACGGCGAGGACGACGGTGACGACAGCGGTGACGACAGCGGCGAGGACAGCGGCGACGACAACAGCGGCGACGGCGGGCAGTACGCGCTGGTCGCCGACGCCGGCGCCAACGCCGTGTGGAAGGTGACCGCCGACTTCGACGACCTGCGCGACGACGAGCTGCCCGACTACGAGGTCAGCGTCTTCGCCGCCTTCCCCGTCGAGGAGGGCGAGCCGGAGTTCGTGCCCAGCGCCCTGGCCCGCGACGCGGAGGGCAACGTCTACGTGGGCGGCGTCGGCGGCGGGCTGGCACCCGGCGGCGCCGAGGTCGTGCGGCTGGACGCCGACGGCGAGGAGACCGGCCGGTGGAGCGGGTTCACCGCGATCAACGGCATCGCCGTCGCTCCCGACGGCGAGCACGTCTACGTCTCCCAGGTCTTCGGCAGCGAGGGACCGGCGGGCGGCGGCACCGGCTCGGTGGTCCGCTTCGAGACCGAGGACTCCGACGAGGCCACCTACGCCGAGGTCGACATCCCGTTCCCGTCCGGCCTGCTCCTCGGCCGCGACGACACGGTCTACGTCGCCGCGTACAGCCTCTCCCCCGCGGACGCCGACGACCCGGCCACCGAGGACACCGAGGGCGGCCAGGTGTGGCGCTTCGCCTTCCCCGAGGACGCCGAGGAGCTGCCGCTGCCGGTGGTGACCGCGCCGGCTCCCGCGGCGCCGGCCGAGCCGGCCCCGACGACGCCGGACGACGGCACCGCGACCGGCGACGGCACGGGCGTCCCGGGTGACGACACCGCGGTCCCCGGCGACGACGACGGCACCCCCGACCAGGGCTCCGGCGACGTCCCCGGGACCGCGACCGGTGACGACACCGTCGTCCCCGGCGACGACGACGGCACCGCGGACCAGGGCTCCGGCGACGCACCGGGGACCGCGACCGGCGACGACGGCACCGTCGACCAGGGCTCCGGCGACGACGCCCCGGCGCCGCCGCGGCGCGGTCCCCGCGCCTGAGCACCCTCCGGCCGGTCGTGCCCACCCGCGGGTTCCCGCGGGTGGGC
>NZ_JBJGZS010000061.1:0-2864 GCF_054050635.1 Geodermatophilus sp. SYSU D00079
GAATGGTTGTCCGGCGGCGTCCTACTCTCCCACCCCGTCTCCAGGGCAGTACCATCGGCGCTGAGAGGCTTAGCTTCCGGGTTCGGAATGAGACCGGGCGTTTCCCTCTCGCCATGGCCGCCGTAACGCTGTGAACATGTACGAACCGGGCGCGGTTCGTGCGTTCAGAACTACACAGTGGACGCGGATTGTCTTCGACCGTCCGCTCGGGAGCGGAGGTTCGTGTGGGTGTGTGGTCAAGCCCTCGGCCTATTAGTACCGGTCAGCTCCACGCCTTGCGGCGCTTCCACTTCCGGCCTATCAACCCGCTGGTCTGGGCGGGGGCCTTACCCGGTTGTCCCGGTGAGAGACCTCATCTTGAAGCGAGCTTCCCGCTTAGATGCTTTCAGCGGTTATCCCTGCCGAACGTAGCCAACCAGCAGTGCACCTGGCGGTACAACTGGCACACCAGAGGTTCGTCCGTCCCGGTCCTCTCGTACTAGGGACAGCTCTTCTCAAGTCTCTTACGCGCACGGCGGATAGGGACCGAACTGTCTCACGACGTTCTAAACCCAGCTCGCGTACCGCTTTAATGGGCGAACAGCCCAACCCTTGGGACCTACTCCAGCCCCAGGATGCGACGAGCCGACATCGAGGTGCCAAACCATCCCGTCGATATGGACTCTTGGGGAAGATCAGCCTGTTATCCCCGGGGTACCTTTTATCCGTTGAGCGACACCGCTTCCACATGCCGGTGCCGGGTCACTAGTCCCAGCTTTCGCTCCTGCTCGACCCGTCGGTCTCACAGTCAAGCTCCCTTGTGCACTTGCACTCGACACCTGATTGCCAACCAGGCTGAGGGAACCTTTGGGCGCCTCCGTTACATTTTGGGAGGCAACCGCCCCAGTTAAACTACCCACCTGACACTGTTCCTGATCCGGATCACGGACCGAGGTTAGACATCCAATTCGACCAGAGTGGTATTTCAACGGCGACTCCACGGACACTGGCGTGCCCGCTTCACAGTCTCCCACCTATCCTACACAAGCCGAACCGAACACCAATATCAAGCTATAGTGAAGGTCCCGGGGTCTTTCCGTCCTGCCGCGCGTAACGAGCATCTTTACTCGTAGTGCAATTTCGCCGAGCCTGTGGTTGAGACAGCTGAGAAGTCGTTACGCCATTCGTGCAGGTCGGAACTTACCCGACAAGGAATTTCGCTACCTTAGGATGGTTATAGTTACCACCGCCGTTTACTGGCGCTTGAGTTCTGAGCTTCGCCTTGCGGCTAACCCGTCCCCTTAACGTTCCAGCACCGGGCAGGCGTCAGTCCGTATACATCGTCTTACGACTTCGCACGGACCTGTGTTTTTAGTAAACAGTCGCTTCTCACTGGTCTCTGCGGCCGGCCACCGCTGCCCCGCGCACGGCGGTTCACAGTCACCGGCCCCCCTTCTCCCGAAGTTACGGGGGCATTTTGCCGAGTTCCTTAACCACAGTTCGCTCGATCGCCTCGGTATTCTCTACCTGACCACCTGAGTTGGTTTGGGGTACGGGCCGCTCGGAACTCGCTAGAGGCTTTTCTCGGCAGCATAGGATCATCCCATTCGCCTCAAACGGCTATGCGTCAGGCCTCACCCACATGCGCCACGGATTTACCTATGGCACGGGCCACACCCTTGCACCGGTACTACCACTCACCGGTAGGACTACCTTCCTGCGTCACCCCATCGCTTGCCTACTACCAGTCCGGGTCCCAGCCTCGACCGGCTCGCTCCACAAGGGAGCTCACCGACCTCGGGTGGTTAGCATCGCTGGGTTCAGCATGGGCGCTCCTTCGCGGGTACGGGAATATCAACCCGTTGTCCATCGACTACGCCTGTCGGCCTCGCCTTAGGTCCCGACTCACCCTGGGCGGATTAGCCTGGCCCAGGAACCCTTGGTCTTCCGGCGGGGGAGGTTCTCACTCCCCTCTCGCTACTCATGCCTGCATTCTCACTCGCGTGGCGTCCACGGCTGGATTCCTCCGCCGCTTCACCCACCACGCGACGCTCCCCTACCCATCCCTCCACCTGGCCACCACCTCGAGGGCGGTGACGGGCTTGACGGAGGAATGCCACGGCTTCGGCGGTGTGCTTGAGCCCCGCTACATTGTCGGCGCGGAACCACTTGACCAGTGAGCTATTACGCACTCTTTCAAGGGTGGCTGCTTCTAAGCCAACCTCCTGGTTGTCTCTGCGATCCCACATCCTTTTCCACTTAGCACACGCTTAGGGGCCTTAGCCGATGATCTGGGCTGTTTCCCTCTCGACTACGAACCTTATCGCCCGCAGTCTCACTGCCACGCTCTCACTTACCGGCATTCGGAGTTTGGTTGACGTCAGTAACCTTGTGGGGCCCATCGGCCATCCAGTGCTCTACCTCCGGCAAGAAACACGTGACGCTGCACCTAAATGCATTTCGGGGAGAACCAGCTATCACCGAGTTTGATTGGCCTTTCACCCCTACCCACAGCTCATCCCCCAGGTTTTCAACCCTGGTGGGTTCGGTCCTCCACGCGGTCTTACCCGCGCTTCAACCTGGCCATGGGTAGATCACTCGGCTTCGGGTCTAGAGCACGCGACTGACTCGCCCTGTTCGGACTCGCTTTCGCTACGGCTACCCCCCACGGGTTAACCTCGCCACGTACCGCTAACTCGCAGGCTCATTCTTCAAAAGGCACGCAATCACCCCCGCCCCGAGGGGCGTAAGGCTCTCACGGCTTGTAGGCACACGGTTTCAGGTACTATTTCACTCCCCTCCCGGGGTACTTTTCACCTTTCCCTCACGGTACTAGTCCGCTATCGGTCACCAGGGAGTATTCAGGCTTAGCGGGTGGTCCCGCC
>NZ_JBJGZS010000062.1:0-2432 GCF_054050635.1 Geodermatophilus sp. SYSU D00079
CCCCCCCCCCCCCCCCCCCCCCCCCCCCCCCCCCCCCCCCCCCCCCCCCCCCCCCCCCCCCCCCCCCCCCCCCCCCCCCCGCAGGGTGTCGCAGGCGACGGACCGGTCCTGGCTCAGTCCCGCGGGCGCGTGGGGTGCGGCGTCCGCCGGTAGAGGTGCACCGAGACCGCGGCGATCCAGGCCCAGCCGGCGACGACGCCGATCCACAGGCCGAGCACCGCCCACGAGGACGTCGATCCCGTCGCGACACCCAGGAATCCCGCGAGCACCACGACGCCGGCGGCCACGGACACGCCGGCCCACCCGCGCCGTCCCTCGCCGGCGAACCGTCGTGCCAGCGCCCACGCCGACGCGACCAGGCAGCCGAACCCGAGCCCGCCGGCGGCCATGTGCAGGAGCCCCGAGAGGCTGACCTCCACCGGCGGACCGGCGGGCGTGCCGACCGGGAAGCCGGCCATGGGGTCGGCGATGAACACCCCGGCTGCCACCAGGGCCAGCCCGTGGCCGGCGAGCAGCCCGGCGCCCCAGGTCGCACCGCGGCCCCCCGGCAGGGCCCGGCGCACACCGACGGCCGCGGCCAGGACCATCAGCCCGGCGACGACGAGCGTGGTGACCTGGATCCACCCCAGCGGGCCGTTGGCCAGCAGGCTCAGGTCGTGGCGGGTGAGGTCGAACCCGTCCCTCATCAGCGCCTGTACCAGCCCGGAGGTCAGGTAGACGGCCCCGGCGAGGGGTCCGTAGCCGAGCAGGGACCGCGTGACAGCTGACGGCCGGTCACAGATCGGGCCGACCGGCGTCCGGACGGCGGGGGCGGGGGCTGCGCTGGTGGTCATCGGGCTGCCTCTCGGGGAGTTCTCGCACTCGTCAGACGTCAGACGGCGCGGGTCCCCGGAAGTCATCGCAGGTGGCCGACGGGACCTCCGCCGGTCGGGGGGGCCCTCGCTCAGGCCCGGGCGCAGGCCAGCAGGTGGTCCACCGCGGCGGCGAACTCCCCGGGGCCGGCCAGCGGGGCGGGGAACGGCGTCCGCAGGTCGTAGCAGCCGCGCCGGTGCTCGACGCGGAACACGACGCCGAAGCGGTCGACGCCGAGCAGGTGGACGTCGTCGTCGCCGGTCCAGGCCCGCACCCGCGCGCACAGCTCGGCCAGGGAGCCGGCGGAGTCGGCCAGCAGGTCGGGCTCCACCGCCCCGAGCGGGTCCGGCCGGGCCGCGGCGTACTCCTCCGGCGTGACCTCGGTGCAGCCGCCGCCCTCGTGGAGGAGGACCTCGGCGAGGTCCAGGCGCAGCAGCGTCGCGGTGAGCCCGACGTCGAGCAGCACGTCGGTGGGGTGGGCGGCGGCGAAGGCGAGCACCCGCTCCGGCTCGTCGCGGGCCGGCACCGGGGTCAGCCAGCCGGCCAGTTCCAGCCGGGCGCGCAGCGGGTTGCGCAGGGGCAGCGGCGAGCGGGAGGTGACCGACACCCGCGCGGGCAGGTCGCCCTCGGGCGCGGCGGTCACGGCGGCGGCCAGCCCCCCGGACCGCGGGACGACGACCAGCACGTCCCCGTCGTCGGTGGTCGTGGCGGCCAGGAGCCGGCTGGTGCCCAGCCCCAGCGCGGTGATCGAGGCGGCCGGCCTGGTGGCGACCGTGCGGGCCCGCTCGGCGGCGTCCGCCGCGGAGGCGCGGTCGGCGCCGGCAGCGGGCGTCCGGGGTGCAGGGCGGGGTGCTGCGGTCATGGCTTCCCTCGGGGTGGACGTCGGGGTGTCGAACGAGAGTAAGGTGAGCCTAACCAAACCAGGAGGTCCCGTGAACACCCCGCGTCCCAAGGTCCGGATCAGTCGCGCCCTCGGCATCCCGCTCACGCCGAAGGCCGTGCAGTACTTCGAGCGGCGTCCCTACCCGCCGGGTGAGCACGGGCGCAAGCGCCGCAAGGACAGCGACTACTCGACCCGGCTCAAGGAGAAGCAGCGGCTGCGGGCGCAGTACGACATCAGCGAGAGCCAGTTGCGCGCGGCGTTCGACCGGGCCAGGCGCGCCGGCGGCAAGACCGGTGAGGCGCTGATCCAGGACCTCGAGTCACGCCTGGACGCCACCGTGCTGCGGGCCGGCTTCGCCCGCACCATCTACCAGGCCCGGCAGTTCGTCACCCATCGGCACGTACTGGTCAACGGCCAGCGGGTGGACCGCCCCTCCTACCGGCTGCGGCCGGGCGACTTCGTGCAGATCGCGGAGAAGTCGCGGGTCAAGGACCCGTTCGTCGTCGCCGCCTCCGGCGCGCACGCCACCGCGCCGGCCTACCTCGAGGTCCGGCTGGCCGACCTGGTCGCCCGCTACGAGCGCACCCCGGGCCGCGACGAGGTCCCGGTGGTCTGCGAGGAGCAGCTGGTCGTGGAGTACTACTCCCGCTGACCGCCGCACCCGGAACCGGGCGAGATCCCGCGATCTCGCACGGTT
>NZ_JBJGZS010000063.1:0-2013 GCF_054050635.1 Geodermatophilus sp. SYSU D00079
GGGGGGGCGGGGGCGGGCGGGGCGCCCCCCCCCCCCCCCCCCCCCCGGAGGTCAGTAGGTGAAGCGGGAGACGCCGGCGCGCAGCTCCGCGGCCATCCGCGACAGCTCGTCGACGGCGGTGCGCGTCTGGGTCAGCGCCTGGGTCGTGGCCTCCGCCGCGCCGGAGACGCCGGTGATGTTCTCCGCGATCTGACCGGAACCCTGCGCCGCCTCGGACACCGACCGGGACATCTCGTTCGTCGTCGCGGTCTGCTCCTCCACCGCCGAGGCGATGGTGGTCTGCCGGTCGCTGATCTGCGCCACGATCTGCGAGATCTCCCCGATCGCGGTCACCGCCGCGGTGGTGTCGCCCTGGATGGCCTGCACCCGCCGCGCGATGTCCTCGGTGGCCTTGGCCGTCTCCTGCGCCAGCTCCTTGACCTCGTTCGCGACCACCGCGAAGCCCTTGCCCGCCTCGCCGGCCCGGGCGGCCTCGATGGTCGCGTTCAGGGCCAGCAGGTTCGTCTGCTCGGCGATGCTCGTGATCACCTTCACCACGTTGCCGATCTCCGCCGAGGACTCCCCCAGCTTCGCCACGGTCGCCGTGGTGGTCTCCGCGGCGGTCACCGCGCGAGCGGCGACGTCCGAGGCCTCGGCCGCGTTCGTGGCGATCTCCCGGATGCTCGCCCCCATCTGCTCCGCACCGGCGGCCACCGTCTGCACGCTGCGGCTGACCTCCTCCGCCGCGCCGGCCACCACGCCGGACTGGGCACTGGTCTCCTCCGCCGACGCCGAGATCTGCGCCGACGAGGCACTCAACTCCTCCGACGACGCCGCCACCGCGTCCGCGGAGGACGCCACCGAGGCGAGCACGGTGCGCAGGTTCCCCTGAGCGGTGCCGAGCGCGTCGGCCATGCGCCCGAGTTCGTCGCGGCCGGTCACGTCCGGGGTCACCGTGAGGTCACCCCGGGCCAGCGCCTCCACCGAGGCCTGCACCGACCGGACGGTGCCGACGATCCGGCGGACGACGTAGACGGTCAGGCCACCGGACACCGCGATGCCCGCAGCCAGCGCCAGCCACAGCGTGAGGACGGCGGAGGACGCGATCCCCTCGGCGTCGTCGGTGTCGGCCTGCCCGGCCGCCACCCGACGGTCCTGCATCGCCTGGTACTCGTCCATGATCAGGTCCGCGGAGGCCTGCAACGGACCGGTGATGACCTGGCCGGCGGTGACCAGGTCGCCGCGGTCGGCCGCGGGCAGGAGCTGCCCGTCCGCCACCTCGTAGTAGTCCTCCACGTACCCGCGGAAGACCTCGAAGGCCTGCCGGTTGACGGTCACCTCGGCGTAGGCGTCCAGCTGCTCCCCGATGGTCTGCCGGCGCTCGGTGAGGTCGGCCCGCATGTCCGCCCGGCCCTGCACGTCGACCAGCGCATAGGAGTTGTAGCGGGAGCGGTCACCCTGCCAGGAGCGCTGGATGTTGGACAGGTCGGCGAGGGTGACGACGTTCTCGTTGATCCGCCCGGAGGCCTCCTCGAGCGAGTTGATCCGCGACACCGCCAGCACGGTCATGATCAGCGCCACGACCGCGAGGAGCGCCACGGCCGCTCCGATCTTCACCCCGACCGGGCGGTCCGCGAGCCAGCCGCTCGGACGTCCTGGACGGGCGGGGTCGGCAGGAAGGGTCATGGTGGTGCTCCTCGCAGATGATGGTCCGGGGAATGGTCGAGTCGCACCGGAACCGCTTGCAGTCCCCCTCGTCGGCGCGCGGAGGAATGGTGGGGTCCCCGGCGGTGCGGGCGTCGTCCATTCCTGCGCGTGTCGCAGAATGCGACCGAGAATTGTCGGTGACCGCCTTTCCCCGGTCACCATGTCGACACCCCGGCCATTCGCGGGAGAGCACCGCGGTGCACCGCCGAGCGAGCGTCCCGGGAGGGCGCAGCAGCCACGACGACGTCCGGAACGGCGGAACGGGGGGGGGGGGGGGGGCGCCGGCGCCCCCCCCCCCCCGCGGGGCTCCCCCTCCGCGCCCCGGGG
>NZ_JBJGZS010000064.1:0-1989 GCF_054050635.1 Geodermatophilus sp. SYSU D00079
ACGGGTCTGATGTTCCACCGGGCGGGGGTTATGTTCACGGGCTAAAAGACCCCACCAGCCCCCACCCGGCCCGCCCGGGCGGGGAGCCGTGGGCACCCCGCCCGGCGCGTCGTCGTCCGGACCCGTTGGTCCTGGTCCCGCGCCGTACCGCGCCATGTGATGCGCACCACGACACGTCCTCCCGGGGTGGTCACGGTCCCGTTGTCGCGGCTGCCGGAACCCGACAGGTTGCTTGCCACCAACCGGCTGCGGCCCGACTTCTCCCGGAGGAAC
Source organism: Geodermatophilus sp. SYSU D00079 (assembly GCF_054050635.1). Classification (NCBI taxonomy): domain Bacteria; kingdom Bacillati; phylum Actinomycetota; class Actinomycetes; order Geodermatophilales; family Geodermatophilaceae; genus Geodermatophilus; species Geodermatophilus sp. SYSU D00079. The sequence continues at coordinate 274 of NZ_JBJGZS010000064.1, forward strand.
ACGTGCGCGGCACGACGACGTCCGCCCGCAGGACAGCACGACCACGGCGCTGGTGGCTCGGGCTCCTGTCGGTCCTGGTCCTGGTGGTGTCCGCATGCGGGGGAGGGGCGACCGCCGAGAGCGGAGCCCAGGGTGAGATCGACCCGGACGGCACGTTCCGCTACGTGTTCGTGCAGAACCCCTCGACGTTCGACCCGCACCGGTCGGCGAACCCGTGGGACATGGTCTTCTTCCGGCTGGTCTACGACCAGCTGATCATGCTGGACGCGAACGACGAGCTCGCGCCGCAGCTGGCCACCTCGTGGGAGTTCGTCGACGGCGGGACCGCGCTGGTGATGGAGCTGCGCGACGACGTGACGTTCACCGACGGGACGCCGTTCGACGCCGAGGCGGTCAAGGCCAACCTGGAACGGGCCAAGACGCTGGAGACCAGTGCGCTCAAGGGGCAGCTGGCGCGCGTGGAGTCGGTGGAGGCGGTGGAGGAGTTCACCGTCCGGATCAACCTGAACGGCCCCGGCGGTGACCTGCCCAACCTGTTCACCGACCGGCTGGGCAGCATGATCAGCCCGGCGGCGTTCGACAACCCGGACCTGGACCAGAACCCCGTCGGCTCGGGCATGGCGACGCTGGTGGAGTACGTGCCCGGCCAGCACACCCGGTTCGACCGCAACGAGGAGTACTGGGACCCGGAGGCGGCCAAGGCGGCGCACTACGAGGTCCTCGTGCAGACCTCGGCGACCACGCGGTTCAACATGCTGCAGACCGGCCAGGCCGAGCTCACCTATCTCGACCCCTCGCAGGCCGAGCAGGCGCAGGCGGCCGGGCTGAACTCGGCGCCGTCCAAGAGCCTGTCGATCATGTCGATCAACATGAACAGCGGCCGGGCACCCTTCGACGACGTCCGGGTGCGCCAGGCGGTGCAGCACGCCATCGACCGGCAGGCGATCGTCGACGGCGTCTTCTTCGGCCTGGGCGAGCCGGTCGCGCAGTACATGCCGCCGGACCACTGGGCCTACGACCCCGACGTCACCCCGGACGACCCGCAGTACGGCTACGACCCGGAGCGGGCCCGCGAGCTGCTGGCCGAGGCCGGCCACCCCGACGGCGTGGACTTCGAGTTCCTGGTGCCCAGCCTCGACGACCACCGCGCGGCGGCCGAGGCGGTCGTGCCGATGCTCGCCGAGGTCGGCCTGCGGGCGACCACCCGGGTCATCGAGGCGCCCACCACGGCGGTGACCTTCTTCAGCCGGCAGGAAGGCAACATGGTCATCGGTATGGGGGCGCCGTTCGCCGACCCGACCGTGCCCTACCAGTCGAGCCTGCCGGGGCAGTTCGCCAACCCGTGGAACACCACCACTCCGGAGTTCCAGCAGGCCTGGACCGACGCCCTGTCCGGGACCACGGAGGAGGACCGCATCCCCGCCATCCACCGGATGGTCGAGGAGGAGAAGGAGATCCTGAAGGCCTTCCCGCTCCACGCGCACTTCCCGCCCAGCGCCTGGACCGACCGGGCCGTGTTCCCCGAGGGTCACCAGCCGGCCTACGCCCCGACCTTCCGCGGGGTGGGGGTCACCGCCTGAACCGGTCGCTGACCGAACGCACCAGCACGCACCCGGACGCGGGGGGGGGGGGGGGGGGGGGGGGGGGGGCGGGGGGGGCGGGGGGGGGGGGGGGGGGGGGGGGGGGGGGGGGGGGGGGGGGGGGGGCGGACGGGGG
>NZ_JBJGZS010000065.1:0-1758 GCF_054050635.1 Geodermatophilus sp. SYSU D00079
CGATGTCCTCGGTCGCCTTCGCCGTCTCCTGCGCCAGCTCCTTGACCTCGTTCGCGACCACCGCGAAGCCCTTGCCCGCCTCCCCCGCACGCGCCGCCTCGATGGTCGCGTTCAGCGCCAGCAGGTTGGTCTGCTCCGCGATGCTCGTGATCACCTTCACCACGTTGCCGATCTCCGCCGAGGACTCCCCCAGCTTCGCGACCGTGGCCGTGGTGGTCTCCGCCGCCGACACCGCCCGGGACGCCACCTGGCTGGCCTCCGCCGCGTTCGTCGCGATCTCCCGGATGCTCGCCCCCATCTGCTCGGCACCCGCGGCCACCGTCTGCACGTTCCGGCTGACCTCCTCGGCTGCGCCGGCCACCACACCGGACTGCGCGGAGGTCTCCTCCGCCGACGCCGAGATCTGCGCCGACGAGGCGCTCAGCTCCTCCGACGAGGCCGCCACCGCGTCCGCGGAGGACGCCACCGAGGCGAGCACGGTGCGGAGGTTCCCCTGAGCGGTGGCCAGGGACCGGGCCATCCGCCCCAACTCGTCGGCGCTGCGCACCTCCGGGACCACGGTCAGGTCCCCGTCCGCCAGCGCCTCGGCGGAGGCCTGCACCGACCGGACGGTGAGCATGATCTGCCGGACGACGTAGAACGCCAATCCACCGGAGAGCAGGACGCCGATCCCGATGAGCAGCAGGATCGTCCACACCGCGCTGCCTGCGTCGTCCGAGCCCGCCGCAACACCGGCCTCCGCTGCGGCGGCCTGGGCGGCGTTCTCGGCCTCGATCGCGTCGAGGGCATCGTCTCCGATGCCGCGCACCGTCCCCTGGTAGAGCTCACCGAAGGCCGCGAGGTCGCCTGCGTCGGCCAGGGCGAAGAGCTCACCGGTCGCACTCCCGACGAAGGCGTCGGCCGTAGCCGGCAAGGCGGACATCGCCTCGGCGTCTCGGACGTGCGGCTCGTACGCTGCCACGCCGGCCTCGAACCGGGCATAGCGCTCGTCGATCTGTTCCCGGAGCTCGGCGCGTACCTCCGGGCCGGCCACCGCGTACTGCAGGATCCGGACCCGGACACTCTGCAGATCCCGCTGGACGCCGGCCAGCGTGTCCATCGGGGCGATGGTCTCCTCGTACAGGCCTTCTTGGGAGTGGCTCAGTGAGGTGAGCCGGTCGACCGAGACGCCGGCCACCAGGACGCCGACGCCCGCGAGGGTCAGCAGGGATGCGCCGAGCTTCACCCGCAGAGGGCGATCGGTGAACCACCGCAGGCGGCTGCGGTCAGGGGGCGGATCGGATGCGCGCATGGGGAACTCCTCGCCGAATATGTGTTGCGCACCCCGTCATCGACCGTTTTCGACTCGCAGGTGCAGGCGGAGGTTAAGGGTCTCAAGTTCTCGTCGAACCATTCCGCCACGGCGTGTCCGGGGACGAGCAGAGAAAGGCGGTCGACCGGTGCCATGGGAGTCGACATGGCGCCGATCGACCCTTTACGACCACTTGGTGGCGCAATGGTCGATGTGCCTTTCCATGCATGAAGGGGCACGACCGGACGAACCGGTCGTGCCCCTTCATGAACGTGCGGCCCCTGCTGGGCCCCGGTCGGGTCAGTACGTGAACCGCGAGACGCTGGTGCGCAGGTCGGCGGCCATGCGGGACAGCTCGTCGACGGCGGTGCGGGTCTGGGTCAGCGCCTGGGTCGTCGACCCGGCCGCGGCCGAGACGCCGGTGATGTTCTCCGCGATCTGACCGGAACCCTGCGCCGCCTCGGACA
>NZ_JBJGZS010000066.1:0-1660 GCF_054050635.1 Geodermatophilus sp. SYSU D00079
GGCGGAGGGCACCCACGCGTGGGCGGGGCGGGGGGGGGGGGTGGTGCGTTGGGACCCGCCGGGGCGGGGGGGGGCGGGCCCCCCCCCCCCCGCGACGGAGATGTGGGGGAGGGAGGCCGTGTTGTGCAGCGCGGCTCCGGCGTCGCGCAACACGTCGGCCAGCTCGCCGTACCTGACGCCCCCGCCGAGGGTGACCGTGCCGGCGGCCAGGTCGACGTCGATGCCGGCGAGCCGGGAGCCCGCGGCGTGCACGGCCTCCAGCGAGAGGAGCTCGGCGGAGTCGGCGATGTCGGTGAAGGAGTGCCGGGAGCCGAGCACCCGGATCCGCGGGGCGGCGGCGACGATCTCCTGCACCTGCTCCAGGGTCGTCGGCCGGTGCAGCCGCGTGGCGCGGTAGGTGTGGTTGCCGGCCCAGTTGGTCCCCACGGTCACACCGGGACGCTACCGAGGCCGCCGTCCCGGCAGGTCGGTCAGCGGGCGGCCGCGAGCGCCCGCTCCACCGGCGGGGAACGGCGCACCGTCACGGCACGGCCGGCGCGCTCGGCGGCGTCGAGGTGGTCGAGGAGCAGCTCGAGGGCGGCCGCGGACAGGCCGGTCACCGAGCCGGCGTCGATCACCTCGACCCGCGCCGGCTCGCGCCCGTAGCGCGCGAGGAACGAGGCGACGGCGGCCTCGTCGACGTCCCCGGCCAGGCACAGGGTGCGCCCACCGGTGGTGTTGAACAGGCGCACCCGGCCGCGCGCGGCCGGGCCGTCGGACGGCGGGGGAGTCACGCGCCCAGTCTGCCGACGACGGCGGGGGTGCGGCAGCCGGGACGGCAGCGGCCCTCCACCCGGTCTCGAGTGGAGGGCCGCTGGGGGACCCGGTCCGGTCGTCAGGCCGCGCGTGCGGCGCCGCCGGTCACGCGCGGTAGTTCACGTGCGGGTGGTCCATGTGGTTGGCCGTCGCGCTGCCGCGGTCGGCCATCGGCTTCCACGCGCCGGCCGGTGAGGTGAGGATCCGCTGCTGCCAGATCACGTACTCCACGCCGAGCTCGTCCCAGTGGGCGAGGTGGTAGGCCACGATCGCGTCGCCGAGGGCGGCGTCGGAGCCGACCATGTAGTCCAGCGCCAGGCCGGACGGGTGGCCGTGCGGGTCGACGGCGCTGGCGCGGGTCCCGCCGATCGTGAGCCCGGCGGCGCCGGGCACCGCGGCGACGACCGCGTCGGCGGCGGCCTGCGCGCGCGGCTGGACGGCGCCGGCGCTGTTGGTGATGGCCGCCGCGGCCGGGGTCGGCTCGACCGCGGGCAGCGGGGTGACCACCGGTGCGGGCGCGGCGACCGGCTCCGGCGCCACCACGTGGGCCGCGGCGACGGCGTGGGCGGCGGCCGGGGTGACGGCCGGGGCCGCGCCACTGGTCGCGAGCACCTGGCCGGGGACGATCAGGTCCGGGTCGTCGCCGATGACCGCGATGTTGCGCTGGTACAGCGGCCGCCACGTCTCGCCGTGCGCGGCGGCGATCCGGGCCACGGTGTCCCCGCCCTGGACGGTGTAGGCGGTCCCCGGGGTGGCCGGAGCGGCGGTGTCCGCCGTGGGAGCCGCCGGCGCCGGGGGGGGGGGCGGCGGGCGGGGGGGGGGGGGGGGGGGGGGGGGGGGGGGGGGGGCGGGGGGGGGGGGGGGG
>NZ_JBJGZS010000067.1:0-1505 GCF_054050635.1 Geodermatophilus sp. SYSU D00079
GGGTTGGGCCACCGGCTTCGGGCGTTACCGACTTTCGTGACGTGACGGGCGGTGTGTACAAGGCCCGGGAACGTATTCACCGCAGCGTTGCTGATCTGCGATTACTAGCGACTCCAACTTCATGGGGTCGAGTTGCAGACCCCAATCCGAACTGAGACCGGCTTTTTGGGATTCGCTCCACCTCGCGGTATCGCAGCCCTTTGTACCGGCCATTGTAGCATGTTTGCAGCCCTAGACATAAGGGGCATGATGATTTGACGTCATCCCCACCTTCCTCCGAGTTGACCCCGGCAGTCTCCCATGAGTCCCCACCATCACGTGCTGGCAACATGGAACGAGGGTTGCGCTCGTTGCGGGACTTAACCCAACATCTCACGACACGAGCTGACGACAACCATGCACCACCTGTGCACGGCCCTTACGGACCCGATATCTCTACCGGATTTCCGTGCATGTCAAGCCTAGGTAAGGTTCTTCGCGTTGCATCGAATTAAGCAACATGCTCCGCCGCTTGTGCGGGCCCCCGTCAATTCCTTTGAGTTTTAGCCTTGCGGCCGTACTCCCCAGGCGGGGCGCTTAATGCGTTAGCTGCGGCACGGAGACCGTGGAATGGCCCCCACACCTAGCGCCCAACGTTTACGGCGTGGACTACCAGGGTATCTAATCCTGTTCGCTCCCCACGCTTTCGCTCCTCAGCGTCAGTTGTTGCCCAGAGACCCGCCTTCGCCACCGGTGTTCCTCCTGATATCTGCGCATTTCACCGCTACACCAGGAATTCCAGTCTCCCCTGCAACACTCAAGTCTGCCCGTATCGACTGCAGGCCCGGAGTTGAGCTCCGGGATTTCACAGCCGACGCGACAAACCGCCTACGAGCTCTTTACGCCCAATAATTCCGGACAACGCTTGCACCCTACGTATTACCGCGGCTGCTGGCACGTAGTTGGCCGGTGCTTCTTCTGCTCCTACCGTCACTTGCGCTTCGTCGGAGCTGAAAGAGGTTTACAACCCGAAGGCCGTCATCCCCCACGCGGCGTCGCTGCGTCAGGCTTTCGCCCATTGCGCAATATTCCCCACTGCTGCCTCCCGTAGGAGTCTGGGCCGTGTCTCAGTCCCAGTGTGGCCGGTCACCCTCTCAGGCCGGCTACCCGTCGTCGCCTTGGTAGGCCACTACCCCACCAACAAGCTGATAGGCCGCGGGCCCATCCCCAGCCGATGAATCTTTCCACCACCAGACCATGCGGTCAGCGGTCACATCCGGTATTAGCCCCAATTTCTTGGAGTTATCCCAGAGCCGGGGGCAGGTTGCCCACGTGTTACTCACCCGTTCGCCACTGATCCCCCACCGAAGCGGGTTCACCGTTCGACTTGCATGTGTTAAGCACGCCGCCAGCGTTCGTCCTGAGCCAGGATCAAACTCTCCGTAGATGAATTTGCATCCCCAGCCGAGAACCGAGAGCTAGCACTCTCGATGTCAATCAACCAAAGGAATCCCTCACCACACACA
>NZ_JBJGZS010000068.1:0-1484 GCF_054050635.1 Geodermatophilus sp. SYSU D00079
CCCCCGCCGGGGGGACGGAGGGGGGGGGGGGGGGGGGCGCGCCCCGCCCCAGACACCCCCCGCCCACCCCCCCGCCCCCGGGGGGGGGGGCCCCCCCCCCCCCCCCCCCCCCCCCCCGTTCCCCGATCCGACGTCGGAAAGTCGACAAGACGGTCCCGGAAATGCAGTCACCGACATTTCTCGGAGCCATCCGCGACACGCCCGCATGAACCATCCGGGCGCCGTCCGGAATGGCTCACGATGACGGCACGCACACCCCGAACTGCTTCCGGAGAGACCATTCCGGACGAGGCGAGTGGGAACGCGACACTGCCCGCTTCCCTGCACAACCAGGAGAACCACCATGGCCGCTCGTCCCCTCCCCTCCCGCCCGGCTCCGCCCACACCGGCCTCGCGCTCGTGGTGGGGGGACCTCGGCGTCCGGACCAAGGTCCTCGCGGCGGTCTCCGTCGCCGCGCTCGCGGCGCTCGTCGTCGGCGTCGTCGGCCTCAACGCCCTGGGCAGCTCGGCCGAGCGCACCGAGTACATGCACGACCGGAACGTCGTCGGTGTGCAGCTGACCGAGGAGATGCGCTTCCAGCTGATGAACATCCGGTTCGCCAGCACCAGCCGCTCCTACGCGAACACCCCCGAGCTCAGGCAGACCTACACCGACCTCCGTGAGCAGGCCCGCACCGACCTGACTGCCGCCGCCGAGGCCTACAAGCAGCTGCCGGACGTCACCGCGGACGAGGCGGCAGCCGTCGACGAGCTCCTCGACGCCCTGAGGCAGTACTTCGACCACGGGTTGCAGATGGACGCCTTCGTCGCGGCCGGTCAGATGGAGCAGTTCAACGCCCTGCGCAAGAACACGATCGCCCCGCTGACCGAGCAGATGGTCGCGGACCTGGAGGGACTCACCGCCATGACCGCGACGGACGCGCAGGCCGACGCCGTGGCCGCGCAGGACCACTACGAGAGCACCCGGACGTCCCTGTACGCGGTCCTGGTCGTGGGCCTCGCGGCCGCGCTGGGCATCGGCTTCCTCGTGGCCCGCGGCGTGACCCGGCCCCTCGACCGCCTGCGCCGCTCGGCGGAGCGGCTCGCGGAGGGAGACCTGACGCAGCCCACGGGCGTCACCCAGCGCGACGAGGTCGGCCGGACCGCGGCGGCGCTGGACACGGCCGTCGACTCGATGCGGGAGGTGCTCGCGGCGGTCGCGGCGTCGGCCGATGCGGTGGCGGCCTCGTCGGAGGAGCTGTCGGCCTCGTCGGCGCAGATCTCGGCGTCGGCGGAGGAGACCTCCGCGCAGTCCGGTGTGGTGGCCGGCGCAGCCGAGGAGGTCAGCCGGAACGTGCAGACGGTGGCGGCGGGTGCGGAGCAGATGGGGGCGAGCATCCGGGAGATCGCGACGAACGCGGCGGAGGCCAGCCAGGTGGCGTCCCGGGCGGTGTCGGCGGCGGAGACCACCACGGCCACGGTCGCGAAGCTGGGGGAGTCCTCGG
>NZ_JBJGZS010000069.1:0-1071 GCF_054050635.1 Geodermatophilus sp. SYSU D00079
GATTCACACCGAATTTCACGGGCTCGGTGCTACTTGGGAACACGTTCGGGAGGGACCGGATTTTCGTGTACGGGGCTCTCACCCTCTACGGCGACCCCTTCCAGAGGCCTTCCACTAACCACGGTCCTTTATCACTCCCCGCCCCTGCGGCAGCAGAGACAGAACGGTCCCACGACCCCGACCACACAACGCCTGCCGGCTATCACATGCGATCGGTTTAGCCTCTTCCGCTTTCGCTCGCCACTACTCACGGAATCACGGTTGTTTTCTCTTCCTGTGGGTACTGAGATGTTTCACTTCCCCACGTTCCCTCCACACGCCCTATGTGTTCAGGCGCGGGTCACACCACATGACTGGTGCGGGGTTCCCCCATTCGGACATCCTCGGATCAACGCTCGGTTGGCAGCTCCCCGAGGCTTATCGCAGCCTCCTACGTCCTTCATCGGCTCCTGGTGCCCAGGCATCCACCGTGTGCCCTTAACAACTTGGCCACACAAAACCCCCACCACGCACACCATCCACACGAGGTGGCGATGTCCGCGACGGGGACCTACAAGAAACTCGCTACAGAGTTTTCAGTTGAAGATGCTCGCGTCCACTGTGCAGTTCTCAACGTACGACCGGTCACCTCCGCACCCGCCCCCGCCAGACCCCAGCCCCTCGACGAGTCGAGACGCTGGGCGGTACGAGGACCCGAAGGCCCCGGAACCAGAGGCCACGAACCCGACCCCACCGGGGGATCGGCCCGCTCCCTCAGGACCCAACAGCGTGCCTACGACCATCCACCCCGCCCCACCCCGTTCCCCGCGCCACATCGTGACGCCGTACTAGGAGCAGCACCGGCTGCCGGCCGAACTGGTCAGCGTTCCACCCTCGAGCACCAGCCCGGCACCCCGCGGCCACCCGGAACTGGGCGACCGTCTTCGTCCGAGCATGGCCCTGGACCCCCAGAACACGCGTTCTGGCGGCCAGTGCTCCTTAGAAAGGAGGTGATCCAGCCGCACCTTCCGGTACGGCTACCTTGTTACGACTTCGTCCCAATCGCCGATCCCGCCTTCGACGGCTCCCTCC
>NZ_JBJGZS010000070.1:0-546 GCF_054050635.1 Geodermatophilus sp. SYSU D00079
TCCGCCGCGACCTGGAGCTCACCCGCGACCTGGCCTTCACCGGCGCGCGCAAGAAAGGCGGCATCGGGAAGATGGTGCTGGCCAACGGCGGCACGCTGTTCCTTGATGAAATTACCGAAATGCCGATCGAGCTGCAGGTGAAACTGCTGCGTGTGCTGGAGACCGGTGTCTTCATGCGCGTGGGCGGCACCGAGCCGAACCAGACGCGCGTGCGCATCATTGCGGCTACCAACCGCAACCTGATGGAGGCCGTGGCCGACGGCGCGTTTCGCGAAGACCTGATGTACCGCCTGGCCGTGGTGCCACTGCACGTGCCGCCGCTGCGCGAGCGCGACGACGACATCGAAGAACTGGCCCTGCACTTTCTCGCGCAGTTCAATGCCGCGCACCAGGCCGACAAGGTGTTCTCGCGCGCGGCACTCGGTGTGTTGCGCAACCATGCTTGGCCCGGCAACGTGCGCGAGCTGCGCAATGCGGTGCAGCGCGGCTACATCCTCGGCGAGAAGACCATCGAGCTGACCGCCCCGCTGGCGTCGCCGCGCGGCC
>NZ_JBJGZS010000071.1:0-543 GCF_054050635.1 Geodermatophilus sp. SYSU D00079
CCCCCGGAACCCAAAAACTTTGATTTCTCATAAGGTGCTGGCGGAGTCATCGAAAAAACATCCGCCAATCCCTAGTCGGCATCGTTTATGGTTGAGACTACGACGGTATCTAATCGTCTTCGAGCCCCCAACTTTCGTTCTTGATTAATGAAAACATCCTTGGCAAATGCTTTCGCAGTAGTTCGTCTTTCATAAATCCAAGAATTTCACCTCTGACAATGAAATACGAATGCCCCCGACTGTCCCTCTTAATCATTACTCCGGTCCTACAGACCAACAAGATAGGCCAGAGTCCTATCGTGTTATTCCATGCTAATGTATTCAGAGCGTAGGCTTGCTTTGAACACTCTAATTTACTCAAAGTAACCTCGCCGATTCCGAGTCCCAAGAAATGAATCCCAGGAGCCCGTCCCCGGCAGAAAGGTGGGCCACAGCAGTACTCACCATAGGCGGACCGCTGGAGCCCACCCGAAATCCAACTACGAGCTTTTTAACTGCAACAACTTAAATATACGCTATTGGAGCTGGAATTACCGCGGCTGC
>NZ_JBJGZS010000072.1:0-521 GCF_054050635.1 Geodermatophilus sp. SYSU D00079
CTGTTGTTCGACTTCGTGACAAGTTGGGCGTCAAGCACGTCCGGTATGGCTTGGCTCGCAAGAACGATGACTTGATTGCGCCCTTCCTGGAGGACATCCCTCAGGGGAGCAAGCCCAATCAATTTGTCGAGCCCCCGGATAACGACCGCATTTTGCACGCCAAGTGGTTCGAGGTGGTGGACGCTAATGGCGAAGCGCTCGTGATGACCGGTTCGGTCAATGCAACGCAGCAAAGCCTTTGGAATACCAACAACATCGAGGTTTCCCTGATTCGTCACGTGGCTCAGTCGATGACAGCTGCTTGGCGGAAGACCGACGAGGTTCCGCGTTACATCCCGTGCGAATATCCCGCGCCCTTGGCTGCCGATGACACAGTGAATGCTGTGGCCCATATCACGCGCCATCACGTGCTCGAGGTGTGTTGCTCACCAGTGCCGGCCTCCCAGGAGGTGCAGCTCGATTTGCATCATAGCGAAGGTCATTTGTCGCCCTTGACCGCGACGCTTGATGCGCAAGGGCGC
>NZ_JBJGZS010000073.1:0-509 GCF_054050635.1 Geodermatophilus sp. SYSU D00079
ACGGTGAGCTCGCCGGCGTCGACGATGAGGGCGTCGTCGAGGTAGAGGCTGCAGCCGCGCATCGGGATGTCGAAGTGGCAGGGGGTGTCGTTGGGGCCGCCGAGTTCGTTGTTGGGGCCGATGGAGAACATCACGTTGCCGTAGAAGGAGCGCAGCTCCATGCCCATGCCGCCGCCGAACTGGGTCAGCCCGTGCCAGTGGGCCCGCTCGTCCAGGCCCCAGCCGACGTGGGACATGCCGTAGCCGCGGGGGTCGTGGAAGCTCTTGATGTAGGAGTCCAGCAGGTCCGCGTCCAGGCTGGGCGCGCCGCCCACGCCGCGGATGGCGCGGATGAACCCGGCCTCGATGGTGAGTTCCACGGGGGTCTGCACGTAGGTGTTGAACGGCAGCAGCACGTCGCCGGGGGACAGCACGATGCGCCCGTCGACGCCGTCGTCGGCGCCGCCGGTGAACACGAACGCGGCCGGCCAGTGGTCCCAGCGGCCGGGGGTGTCGGTGAACCCGTACTC
>NZ_JBJGZS010000074.1:0-501 GCF_054050635.1 Geodermatophilus sp. SYSU D00079
GGTGATTGTGGTGATCGCAGCCTGGGAAGTGATTACCGAACGCGTCGCGCAGTACATGGCCGCGTTCCTGATCCTGTCGGGTCTGATGATCGGCGTGTTCGCTTCGCTCGACGGCATGCTGTTCTATGTGTTCTTCGAAGCCACGCTGATCCCGATGTACATCATCATCGGCGTGTGGGGCGGCCCGAACCGCGTGTACGCAGCGTTCAAGTTCTTCCTGTACACGCTGCTGGGCTCGCTGCTGACGCTGGTTGCGCTGCTGTACCTGTACTTCCACAGCGGTACGTTCGAGATCCTGCAGTGGCATCAGGTCAAGCTGTCGATGAACGAGCAGATCCTGATCTTCATCGCGTTCTTCATGGCCTTTGCCGTGAAGGTGCCGATGTGGCCGGTGCACACCTGGCTGCCGGACGCCCACGTGGAAGCGCCGACCGGCGGTTCCGTGGTGCTGGCTGCCATCATGCTGAAGCTCGGCGCCTACGGTTTCCTGCGGTTCTCGCT